>CAXNIK010000178.1:0-7349 GCA_964202115.1 Burkholderiales bacterium | reverse complement strand
GTTATGGCATTGCACGCAATCATCCCTTCGTTGACGGCAACAAGCGCACCGCCCACGTCGCCTACCGGACGTTTCTCGCCTTGAATGGGGTCGAACTGGTTGCAACCGACGAAGAGAAATACCTCACCATGCTGACCCTCGCCGAAGGCAATCTCACCGAGCAGGACTTCGCTGCCTGGCTGCGCGCGCGACTGCACCTGGTGAACCGGCATGGAGCGCATGAGCCGGACGTGGCATATCGGGCCAAGCCGGGGCGGCCAAGGGCGAAGGCGCAGCCGGCAGGCTGACACCGGGCCAGAATTAAATAATGATCAATTCAAAGTGCCATTGCCTGCTATAAAAGCATACAGCGGACGAATGTGATCACTGCTTCCCGCTCTCCCAGCCCCCGCCCAGCGCCTTGAACAAGTCCGCCACCGCGGCGCGCTGTGCACGCAGCGCATCGGCGCGGTTAAGTTCCGCGGCCAGCAGGCTGCGCTCGGCGTCGAGCACGTCGAGCAGGCTGGCCACGCCGTTTTCATAGCGCAGACGCGCCAGGCTGTAGGTTTCGCGCAGCCTGTCGGCACGGCTGGATTCGGCTTCAAGCTGGCGACGTGCCAGTACCTGGCCATCCAGCGCATCGCGCACTTCCTTGAAGGCGTTCTGTATGGACTGCTGGTACTGGATCACGGTCTGGCGCTCGCGCGATTCGGCTGCCTCCACCGCGGCGCGCAATCGGCCACCCTGGAAGATGGGCTGCAGCACCCCCGCCGCCAGCGACCAGATACCGGCCGGGCCGGTGAAGAGGTTGTCCAGCGCCTGGCTCTGGCTACCCAGCATGCCGGTGAGCGTAATCGCCGGGAAAAGCGATGCGCGCGCCTGGGCGAGGCGTGCATTCACGGCGATGAGGCGCTGCTCCGCCTGCACGATATCCGGACGGCGCAGCAGCAGATCGGAAGGCAGGCCCTCAGGTACCACGATGGGCACCACCACCGGTGCCGCATTGCTCTTGTCCGGGAGCGCGGTTGTGGTGGCCGTCGTGGACGGCGCGCTGGGCCGGGTGCTTTCAAAAATCTCCCTGGGCGTGCGGCCCAGCAGCACCGCCAGTGCCGTCTGGGTCTGCAGGCGCCGGCGTTCCAGCGCCGGCAGCTGCGCTTCGGCTGCAGCCAGTTCCGACTGCAGTTGCCCCAGATCCAGCTTTGAGATGACGCCTGCTTCGTAGCGTTTCTGCTGCAGGCCCACGCCTTCGCCGCGCGTGGCGATGCTGCGCCGCGTGGCTGCCACCTGCTCATCCAGCGCGCGCTGCGCGAAATGCGCCTGCACCACATCCGCAGCCAGCGCCGTGCGCACGATGTCGCGCGCCGCTTCGGTGGCCAGCAGATCGGCGCGCGCCGCTTCGGTGGCCGAGCGCAGCTTGCCCCACAGGTCCAGCTCATAGGAGACGTTGATGGCGGCACGATAGTCGTTGCGCTCGCGCGGCAGTCCCGGCGGCAGCGTGCCGGTGGCGGCTGAGGATTCGTTGCGGCTGCGGCTGAACGTGCCGTCCACGCCCACGGACTGGTTGGACTGGGTGATGCCCAGTTGCGCGCGCGCCTCATCCACACGCGCCACCGCGAGTTGCAGGTTGCTGTTGCGCGCCAGCGCTTCCTCGACCAGCTCGTTGAGCTGCAGATCACCGTACAGGGCCCACCATTTCGATCCGGGCGCATCCGCTTTCAAAGTCTGCACAGTCTGGGCCTGGGTCCCCGGGTTCCAGTCGGCAGGCAGTTCCGAAGCCGGACGCTGGTAGCCCGGCCCAGAACTGCAGGAGGTGAGCAGCGCCGCGGCCATGACCATGGCCATGGTCATGGCCAGAGGGAATGCGCGCTTAAGCATTGCCATCTCCTTTCATGGATGGGGCTACATGCGGGTTGTGCACGGGGTCCTGCATGATTTTCTTGTGGTGCTCGATCTCGTCGCGCAGCTCCTGCGTCGAGCGCTTTTCGGTCAGATGCCTGTCGATGATGAGCTTGAAGAACATGGGCACGAAGTAGATGGCGAGGAAGGTCGCCGCCAGCATGCCACCCATGACGCCGGTGCCCACCGACTGGCGCGCGCCCGCGCCCGCGCCGGTGGAAATGGCCAGCGGCAGCACGCCCAGGATGAAGGCCAGTGATGTCATCAGGATGGGGCGGAAGCGCAGCCGCGCCGCCTCCAGCGCAGCCGCCGAGGCCGACAGGCCTTCCTGGTTCTTCAGCATGGCGTACTCCACGATCAGGATGGCATTCTTCGCCGCCAGGCCCAGCAGCGTCACCAGACCGATCTGGAAATACACGTCATTGGTGAAGTTGCGCAGATAGACAGCCGCCAGCGCCCCGAAGGTGCCAAAGGGCAAGGCCAGCAACACCGACAGCGGCAGCGACCATTTCTCGTACAGCGCGGCCAGGATCAGGAACACCATCAGCGCGGCCAGGCCCAGCGCCAGGCCGGAGGTGCCGGCGGAGCGCTTTTCCTGGAAGGAGGCACCGCCCCAGTCGAAACTGAAATCCGCAGGCAATACATCCCTGGCCAGCTTCTCCACCGCGGCAATAGCCTGGCCCGAGGACACGCCGGGCGCGCCCTGGCCGAAAATCTTCACCGCCGGCAGGTTGTTGAAACGGTCCAGCGAATCCGGGCCCGAACTGAAGTTGATCTTCGCCAGCGTGCGCAAGGGAATCATCTCTCCGGTGTTGGAGCGCACGTAGATGTCGCCTATGGCATCGGGCTGCTTGCGGTACTGCGGCTCGGCCGACATCAGCACCTGCCAGGTGCGGCCGAAACGGTTGAAGTCGTTGACGTAGTAGCTGCTCATGGTTGCCGCCAGCGTGTTGTAGAGCTGGTCGATGGGCACACCCAGGGCCTTGGCCTTGTTGCGGTCCAGCTCGAGGTTGAGCTGCGGCGTGGTGGAACGCCACAGCGTCTGCACGAAACCCAACTGCGGGTCCTTGCTGGCCGCGCCCAGGAACTGGCCCAGCGCCTGCTGCATCTTCTGCGAGCCGCCCTCGCCGCGGTTCTGGATATAGAACTCAAAGCCCCCGGTATTGCCCAGGCCGAAGATGGGCGGCGGGTTGAAGGCCAGCACCAGCGCCTCCTTGATGTGGCCGGTCTTCATGAACAGCTCGCCCACCAGCTGCTTGGAGTGAACCTTGCGCTCGTCCCAGTGCTTCTGCGTGACAAAGATGGTGGCGGCGCTGTTCTTGAAGCCCCCGCCCAGGAAGTCCATGCCGGTGAAGGCGATGGCGTCCTCGTTGGCCGGGTTGGACTTGATGGCGTCCAGCACTTCCTTCACCACTTTTTCGGTGCGCTGCAGCGAGGCGCCGTCGGGCAGGAACACCGCGGCAATGTAGTAGCCCTGGTCCTCGTCGGGCACCAGGCTCCCGGGGGTAATCTTCCACAGCCCGGCGGTGATGGCCACCATGGCGCCGAACAGGATGAGGCCCAGCAGGCCGCGGCGGATCATGAAGCCCACGCCGTTGGCATAGTGGCCGGTCATGCGATGGAACCAGTCGTTGAACCAGGTGAAGAAACGCCCCGGCTTTTTGTGCTCGCGCTTCAGGATGGACACGCACAGCGTGGGCGTCAGGGTGAGCGCGACGATGCCGGAGATGATCACGGCGATGGACAGCGTCACGGCGAACTGGCGGTACAGCTCGCCGGTCAGGCCGCCCAGGAAGGCGATGGGCACGAACACCGCGCACAACACCAGCACAATGGCGATGATGGGGCTGGTCACCTCGCCCATGGCCTTGATGGCCGCCTCGCGTGCGCCCAGATGCTCCTCGTGCATGATGCGCTCGACGTTCTCCAGCACCACGATGGCGTCATCCACCACGATGCCGATGGCCAGCACCATGCCGAACAGCGTGAGCGTGTTGATGGAGTAGCCCAGCAGAAACAGGCCGGCGAAGGTGCCGATCAGCGACACCGGCACCGCCACCAGCGGGATGATCGTCGCGCGCCAGTTCTGCAGGAACAGGAAAACCACCAGGAACACCAGGATCATGGCCTCGCCCAGGGTGATCAGCACCTCGCGTATGGACACCTGCACGAAGCGCGTGGTGTCGTAGGGGATCTTGTAGGTCATGCCGGCGGGGAAGCGCTGCGACAGCTCGGCCATCCTGGCCTTCACTGCCTTGCCGGCATCCAGGGCGTTGGCGCCGGGCTGCAGGAAAATACCGACCAGGGTGGCTTCCTGGCCATTGATGCGGCCGACGAAGTCATAGTCCTTGGAGGCCAGTTCCACCCGCGCCACATCCTTCAGGCGCAGCGTGGCGCCGCCCGGGTTGGCGCGGATGATGATGTCCTCGAATTCGCGCGCGTCCACCAGGCGACCCTTGGTGGTCACCGTGTACACCAGCTCCTGCGGCCCGCCAGTGGGCGCCTGGCCCACCTTGCCGACGGCGAACTGCGCGTTCTGCTCGTTCAGCGCGGCGATGATGTCGCCGGGCGTGACTTTGAGCTGGGCCATGCGATCAGGCTTGATCCAGACGCGCATGGCGTAATCCTTGGCGCCGAAGATCTGCACATTGGTGGTGCCGGGAACGCGCTTCAATTCATCCAGCACGTTCAGCGTGACGTAATTGCTGATGGCCAGCTGGTCGTGGCGCGCGTCGGGAGAATAGAAGGCCAGCACCTGCAGGAAGGACGAGGAGCCCTTGTTGACGGTGACGCCCAGGCGGCGCACATCCAGCGGCAGGCGTGGCTCGGCCTGCTTGACGCGGTTGTTGACGTTGAGCGCGGCCTGGTCGATGTCGGTGCCGATGTCGAAGGTCACCTGGATCTGCACCACGCCGTTGGAGGAGGAGTTGGAGCTCATGAAGATCATGTTCTCCACGCCGGTGAGCTGGTTCTCCAGCGGCGCCGCCACGGTCTGCTCCAGTACCTGGGCCGAAGCACCAGGGTAGATGGCCTGGATGGTCACCACCGGCGGGGCGATCTCCGGGTACTGGGCAATGGGCAGGACGCGCATCGCCGCGAGACCGGCGATAACGATGAAGATGGACAACACAGCCGCGAAGATCGGACGGTCTATGAAAAAGCGCGAGAACATGGACGTTCCTCAGTTACCTGATGGGTTACCTGCTTGGTTGCCTGATACTTACTTGGCCGCGGCCTTGGATGCGTCGGCCTTACCCGCAGGCGCGGCACCCGGCGCTCCGGGCGGCCCTTTGGGCGCCGCATTGGCAGCAGCGGGATCAGCAATCCTCACCGGTGCGCCCGGCCCGATCTTCAGCACACCGTCGGTGATGACCTGGTCGCCCGTGGCCAGGCCGGAAATGATGATCCACTGGTCGCCCACCCAGTCGCCCACCACCACCGGATGGGGCTCGGCCTTGCTTTCCTTGTTGACCACGTAGACGAACTTGCCCTGCGGCCCTTCCAGCACGGCGCGCTGCGGCACCAGGATGGCGTTGGGACGCGTCGCCCCGGAGAGCGTCACCTGCACGAACTGGCCGGGACGCAGCTCACCCTGGGGGTTGGGCAGCTCGGCGCGCGAGTCACTGGTGCCGGTGGCGGTGTTGATGCGGATGTCGGAGAAACCGAGCTTGCCGACACGCGCATAGCTGCGGCCGTCGGAGGTCTTGACGCTGACATCGAAGCGGCCGCCCGCGGGCAGCACCAGCCGCTTGGCCTCGGCCTCGGCGCGCAGCTTCAGGTGCTCGGTCTCGGACACGCCGAAATACACATAGGCCGGATCGACCTGGCTCACCGTGGTGAGCAGCACCGCGGGACCGGACACCAGCGTGCCCTCGGAGGCCTGCGAGCGGCTGGCGATGCCGGAGATGGGCGATTCGACGCGGGTGTAATCCAGGTTCAGCTTGGCATCGGCGACCCGGGCACGCGCGCTTTTCACGTCGGCCTCGGCAATGAGTTCGGCGGAGGTCGCATCGTCGAACTCCTTCTGGCTGACGGCATTGGCCTGGAACAGTGGCTTCAACCTCAGGGCGTTCTTCTTCGCCTGCGCCAGGCGCGCTTCGGCGGCCGCGGCATCGGCATCGGCGCGGGCCAGCGCCGACTGGAAGGGGATCGGGTCGATGACGTACAGCGACTGGCCCTGCTTCACCGCGCTGCCCTCGACGTAGTTGCGCTTTTGCAGGATGCCGGTGACGCGGGCACGCACTTCCACTTCGCGCGAACCGGCGATCTGGCCGGTGTACTGGAAGGTCGCGGGCACGCTCTTCGCCTGCACCGTCACCACGTTCACCTCGGGGGGCGGCATGCCGCCCGGCATGCCGTGGCCGCCGGCACCGCCGCCGTCACGGCCGCAGCCATAAAGCACCGCCGCCGCAGCCAGCAGTGCACAGGCGGCGCGGTGGCGCGATGGGAAGACAGCAGCGGCAATGAGTGCGTTCATAGCATTATCCAGTCGGCTTTGGCTTGGAAGGAAAGGCAGGAATTGTTCGTGACGAATCGATGTCAATCGCGTAAGATTATACATACAGTCGTAAATGTAAGCAAAAAGTTTTCGGCATTTTGCAGGCAAACAATGACGGCTCTGGCAGTCTTCGCCAAGGCGGCCGCTGCACGGACAAAGGACGAACAGGCGATGGTCAGACGCACCAAGGAAGAAGCGCTGGAAACGCGCAATGCGCTGCTGGACGCCGCCGAGCGCGTGTTCAGCGAGCGCGGCGTGTCGCGCACCTCGCTCACGGACGTGGCCGCCGCCGCCGGCGTGACGCGCGGTGCGGTGTACTGGCACTTCAAGGACAAGGTGGATCTGCTCGACGCCATGCTGTGCCGGGTGGTGCTGCCCATGGACGAGGCCAGCACGCACAGCGGCTGCGATCCCAAGACCGACCCGCTGGGCCATGTGCGCAGTTGCCTGGTGAATGTGCTCAAGCGCACCGCCACCGACGCGCAATCGCGGCGCGTGTTCGACATCGTCTTCCACAAGTGCGAGTACATCGACGACATGGCACCGGCCAAGGACCGCTGCCTGGCCATGCGCGCCGGCTACCTGTCGGAAATCGAGCGCGGCCTGCGCAATGCCATCAAGGCCGGCCAGTTGCCCGCCGGCGTGCGCGTGCGCAACGCCGCCGTGGGACTGCACGCGCTCATTGACGGGCTGATCGCCAACTGGGTGTCGGACCCGGATTATTTCCAGCTCGAGCGCGAAGGCGCGAACCTGGTGGACATGTTTCTCGATGGCCTGCGCGCCGGCGAGGCATCGACCACGGCGACCAGGCGTCAGTCGGGCCAGCCGGCTGTGCCGGCCAAGCCCGCACGCAGCGAGACGCGTGCACCGCGCGCTTCCAGGGTGAGCCGCAGCCGTCCTCACTCCGGACGCGGCACATCCCGCTAATCCGGGTCTGTCGCCTGATGGTTGTGCCTTACAATCCCTACTCTGCCTT
>CAXNIK010000177.1:0-7351 GCA_964202115.1 Burkholderiales bacterium | reverse complement strand
AGGCTCCGCCCAGGCGCCCTCCCCACAGGTCGGTCATCATGCGCCCGTAGTCGTTGTAGCGCACATAGGTCAGGGGCAGCTTGCTGGCAGTGGCCACCTGCTTCAGCAACACTTCATTTCCGGCATTGGATCCGGCGATGGAGAGCAGTTCCGGGCTCTTGCGCGCCCGCTCCAGGAACTGCGGGAAGCTCATGCCCTTGAACTCCGCCCGCGTCAGCAGCCCGATATAGCCTTCGCTGGTGATGGTGATGCCGGAGAAATCCTGGATGGGATCGAAAGGCAGCGATTTCACCATGCCAGGCGAGGTGGACAGGTTGCTGGTGGCGGTATGCAGGATGGTGTAACCGTCGGGCTTGGCCTTTGCCACATAGCTCAGGCCGATGATCCCGCCCGCCCCGGCCTTGTTCTCGATGATCAGGGTCTGGCCGAATCGTGCCCGCATCTTGTTGGCTGTCAGGCGCGCCCTGGCGTCAGTGGATGAGCCAGGCCCGGTTGCCACGACGATGGTCATGGGTTTTGAAGGGTACTTGTCCTGTGCAATCGCGTTGGCCGCTACCGCCGCTACACCGATAGCCAGCGCTGCCATGCGGGCATTGCGAAATACCGCTGCTGATTCTTTCATTGTCCTTCCTCCTTTCGTGCCGGTTGGAGCAATGCCGGTTACTTGTCGGAAGTCTTCTGGGTCAGATCGAAGGTAATCCCGGCAGGGCCCCAGTACTTGACCTCGACACCGCCGGCGCGGCGCTTGCTCACCTTGCCGCTGGCCTTGGCGCGCAGCTCGTTTCGGGCCTTGATGGCATTGTTGATGTCATCCCGGCGGGCAAACGTGGTCTTGGCCATGCGCTGTTCCATCTCTTCAAGATTGTCCACTTCGAAGCCGATATGATGCAGGCCCTCGAAGTCGGCCGGACGCTCCTTGCCCATGATGTCGTGGGACGGAAGATTGATCAGCGCCAGCTCAATGGTGCCGTCATCGGTGAGGTAGTAGTTGGGATTGTCGCCCTCGCCCTTGTCCATGACCTTCATACCCAGGACGTCGATGAAGAATTTGGCGGCTTCCCCGGGATTTTTTACAGCTACGGCAATGTGTCTTAGCTTGTTCATTGTCCCCTCCTTATGAATGCGGCTACCCCGCATTGGGCAATCATACCCTTGCCGATCAGGCCGGCAGTGAGGGATGACTGGCCGGTATGGTCGGACGCTTCTCGTGCAGCGCCACCAGAGCGTCGATGTTGGGACGGCCGCGCCACTCGAACAGCCCGCGGAAATCCACCCATTGCGCGGTGATCACCATGTTGAGGTCCATCACCGAGAACCAGCCGGGAACGAAGCCCTCGGGCGTGGCGCGCTTGTCCACCCAGTCAAGAATACTTTGCACCCGTGCCTGCTCGCGCTCCAGGTACTTGGGCTCCTGTGCAATGCCACTGTGTTTGCCGAAGCGCAGCATGGTCAGGCCGCAGTCCAGCAGGGTTTCAATGGCCGCCATCGTCTCCATGTCTTCCCAGCGCATCTCCTGGCGCACCAGCGATTTCACCAGCGGCGGGTTGGGTGCATTCTTGGGCGTGTCCGGGTACTGCGTCAGCAGGTATTCCAGGATGACATTGGATTCGAACAGCACGCGTCCGTTGTCGTCCAGGGCCGGCACGCGGCCGCAGGGGTTGATGTTGTTGCCGTAGTCGTTATGCAGGCGGTCTGTGGGCATCTGCATATTCTTGTACTCCAGCCCCTTCTCCGCGAGCATTACACGCACCTTGCTGGTGTAGGGCGACAGCGGGCTCATATATAGCGTGCGCATGCTTGAAACCTCCTTGATGGCTTTGATGGAAAAAGTCCGGCCGCTATTCTGCGGCTTCGCTATTCTGCAGATTCAGACTGCTTGCGTTGCTGCTTCAGGAAACCATTGAGCTGGCGATCGTGAAGGGTCATGGCCGAGGCTCGGCCCTGGCGAGTCCACGGCGTCCAGCGCGGCGGCTGCGCGCCTTCGGGCTTATCCCCCATCACCGTGGCGCGCTGGATGATGCGCTCGCCCTCGAAGTCGTTCAATACGTAATGCTGGGTGCAGCGATTGTCCCAGATGGCGATGGTGCCTTCGCTCCAGCGGTAGCGTACGGTGAAGCGCGGCTGCGCCACCCATTTGGTGAGGTAGCCCAGCAGCATGTCGCTCTCCGAGGCACTCATCTCGACGATCCTGCGCGTGAAATGCTCATTTACGTACAAAGCCTTGCGCCGTGTGACCGGATGCACGCGTACCACCGGATGGGTTGCCATCTGATCGGGGCGGTTGTGCGGGCGGGCGTCGTGCAGCGCGGTCAGACCCTCGCACAGATCGCGCATGGGCGCTGACAACTCCTCATAGGCTTGATACATGCTCGCCCACATGGTGTCGCCGCCGACGGCCGGGCACTTGATCATGTGCAGCACCGACATCACCGCCGGCGTGGGACTGAAGGTAATGTCGGTGTGCCATTCGTCGGCCACTCCGCCATGACTGGCCACCAGTTCGAACAGCTTGGGATGCTGGGTGAGCGGATTCTTCACATGCGGATGCCCTTCCAGCGGGCCGAAGTTCGCGGCGAAGGCCACGTGCTCTTCCATGCTCGGGTGCTGATCGGGGAAAAACAGCACCATGTGCTCCAGCAGCAGCGCCTCGATGCGGCGCAGGTCTGCCGCGGAACTCGCCGCCAGTTTCATGCCGCGGACTTCCGCGCCCAGGGATCCCGCCAGGCGTGCCACCTGCGGTTCATTGACTGCCGGAGAAGGTCTGCTCATTGCTTTGACTCTGACGTGGATGGTGGCAGGATTCTACGGCAGCTTTGAAACCGGGTGGTTCGGGATCGAATCATCCGGCGAACAACCGCACCTGCGCCGGGTCTATACCCGCCATGACTTTAGCGCCATTGGCATATCCAGGATCGCCTTTACGATGCGGCACGTCGGCCAGCAGCTCGGTGTCCTGGGCGTGCAAACGATAGCGGATGAATTCGCCGAGAAATTCGCGTTCATGAATTTGCGCGGGAAACCAGGCGCGAGCGGCATCAGCGGATGCTCCGGGTTCGGCGAGCTCCAGTGAATGCGGGCGAAACGCCAGCGTGACTTCGCCGCCGGCTGGTGCTGCTTCGGGAAGACTGAGACTGAACGCTCCGGCACCGGAACGAAACCGCGTCGACCCGGCATCTCCCCGGTCCAGCGTGCCCTTCAGCAGGTTGATGCTGCCGATGAACTCCGCGACGAAACGGCTTGCCGGCGAATCGAACAGCTCCATGGGTGCCCCCACCTGCTGGATCACGCCCCGGTCCATCACTGCCAGCCGGTCGGCGGTGGTGAGTGCCTCTTCCTGATCATGCGTGACGAAGATGGTGGTGATGCCAAGGCGCCGCTGCAGCGACACCAGCTCGCGCCGCATGTGATGGCGCAGCTTGGCATCGAGGTTGGACAGCGGTTCGTCCAGCAGCAGCACGCGCGGTTCGATGGCCAGCGTGCGAGCAAGGGCCACGCGCTGTTGCTGGCCGCCGGAGATCTGGCCCGGCTTGCGAGCGGCAAGCTCGGTGAGACCCACCAGCTCCAGCGCCTTGGCCACGCCGCGGCGGATGGCCTCGCGCGGCAGGCGCTTTTCCTCCAGCCCGAATGCCACGTTCTGCGCCACGCTCATGTGCGGCCACAGCGCATAGCTCTGGAACACCATGCCGACATTGCGCTTCCACGGCGGCACCTCGGTGATGTCCTCGCCGGCAACCAGGATGCGCCCGGTCTGCGCGCGGTTGAAACCGGCGATGAGGCGCAGCAACGTGGACTTGCCGCAGCCCGAAGGGCCGAGCAGCGCAAAGAATTCCCCTGGCTGCACCGTGACGTTGATGTTGTCCAGCACCTTGTTCGCGCCGAACGACAGCGTGACGCCCTCGACATCGACCTTGACCGGTTCAGTCATGCTTATCCTCCATGATCATCGGCGCTCCATCGAGGCCTGGCGTGCAGTCACAAGGCGGTTGGACAGATAGGTTCCCAGGCCGACCAGGATCACCGCCAGCACGCCCAGTGCCGCGCCGGGGCCGCGCCCGGCGATGGACTGCATGTACAGGTACACGCCGTAGGACATTGGCGCCAGGCTTTCACGGCTGGTCAGCAGTATGGTTTCGGAAATTTCGCCGGCCGCGGTGATGAAGCTGGTGACGAATCCGGCCAGGATGCCGCCCATCATCATCGGCACCACCACGCGCATGATGGTGCGGCCGCGCGATGCGCCCAGGTTTTGCGCCGCCTCCTCCATGGACAGATGCACCTGGGCAAGCGCCGCATTGCAGGAGCGCAGCGCATAGGGCAGGCGGCGCACGGCGTAGGCGAGGATGAAGATCAGCCCCGAGCCGAGTAACGGCCCCATGCCGAAGGGCAGATCGACGTCGCGAAAGCTGCGCAGGTAACCGATGCCCAGCACCACACCGGGCATGGCCAGCGCCACCGTGGACATATGGTCCAGCCACTGCCGCCCCGGCAGTTGCGTGCGCAACACCAGGTAGGCGATGGCGGTGCCCAGAATCACGTCGATCAGCGCCGCTCCGCCGCAATACACCAGCGTGTTGATCATCATGCGGGTGGAGTCGCGGAACACCGTGGCGTAATTGGCCAGGGTGTAGGCATCGGGAAGCACCGAATAGCTCCATACCTTGGACAGCGACAGGAGCAGCAATCCCAGGTGCGGTGACAGCACCAGCAGCAGCAGGCCCGCCACCAGGCCATAGGCCATCACCGCCTGCCAGGCGGTGAGCTTGCGGCGCAGGCCCGCAGCACCGCCGCGCTGCAGCGTGGCGAAATCGCGGCCCTTGAGAAACCAGGATGAGCCGGCCATCGCCCCCACCGAGAACAGCACCAGCAACACGCAGATCACATAGCCGATGGGATCGTCTATGCCGATGGAGGTAACGCGCAGATAGGCCTGCGGAGCCAGCATGTTGGTGACATTGAGTATCAGCGGCGTGCCCAGGTCGTCGAACACCTTGATGAACACCAGCGACGCGCCGGCGATGTAGCCGGGCATGGCCAGCGGAAACACCACGCGGCGGAACAATCGCCAGCCCGATGCACCCAGGTTCTGCCCGGCCTCTTCCATCGCCGTGTCGATGTTGGCCAGTGCCACCGACAGATTGAGCAGGATGAATGGAAAGTAGTGCAGGCTTTCCACGAAGATGACGCCGTTCAGGCCTTCCATCAAGGGGATGGAAAAATCAAACGCATCCATCAGGATGAGATTGACCGCACCCGAACGCCCGAACAGCAATTGCATCGCCGAGGCACCGACGAAGGCCGGCATGATCAGCGGCAGCACGCCCAGCGTCTGGATGATGGCCGCCCCGCGAAAGCGAAAGCGCACCGTGAAATAGGCCAGCGGCACGCCGATGAGACTGGTCACCAGCACCGTCGTCCCCGCCACATACAGGCTGTTGACGAAGGATTCGCGCATCAGCGTGATCTGGAAAAACGACACGAAATGCGACAGCGTGAATCCGCCCGAGCCGTCGGCAAAGGCCACATAAATGACCGTGAGGACGGGCGCGATCAGGAACACCACCAGGAAGGTGGCGATGGCCAGCGCCACCGCGATCTGGGGAAAGGTAACCCGTGGATTCAAGGAGAAGTCCGGAAAGCGCCAGCGCAGCCGGCAGGCCGGGGTTCTTTGCGCCTACACCGGCTCGCGCGAACAATCGCCGGAACTGACACTCAATTGACCAACTTTGCCGCCTCGTTGGCCAGCGCCACGGCGCGGGCGTAGTTCTTCTTCGCCTCGTTGGCCCAGTGCTCTTCCAGCGCGGTGGTGCGCTTGGTGGTTTCGGCGCTGCGCTTGGTGTCGCGGAAGAGCGCGAGGAATTCCTTGTCCTTGCTCTTGGACTCGTCCACCACCGGGGTATAGGTCAGTTGCCGGGCTTCAGCCAGCAGCTTGGCTGCCTGCGCATTGGGCTTGACCGCGAGCTTCTTGTCGGCATCCAGGATCGCCCTGGTGGCGGCAATGAGCTCCTTGTGGCGGAAGGTGATGGCTTGATCGAACAGCGACGACACCACGTAGTAACGGCCTTCAGCGAGCTCGGAATCGAAATTCACCTTGGCGCGGATCTTCCCGGTGTAGGGATTGGGCCAGTCGGCCGGCGCCTTCTTGTAGGTCTCGGGCAGCACCGGCAACCGGCTGATGGACTTGTCCAGCAGCAGTTCCTGGCCTTCGGGTGACAGGCTGTACTGGATGAACCTGCGGCCAAGGTCGGCGTTTTTCGCACCGTTGATCAGCGCGATATTGGCGGGGACGATGGCGGTGACGCTGGGATAGACGAACTCCACCGGGAAGCCGGAGTTCTTCGGCGCCAGGCCGAGAAAGTCGATCACCAGGCCGATGCCGTACTGGCCATTGGAGACGCCGTCGGGCACGCCGAAGCTGCGCTCGGTGATGGCGGCGGAGTTGCCGGAGATTTTCAGGATCTGTTCCCAGCCCTTGGTCCAGCCCTCACCCTGAAGAATGGTCTCCATGGTGAGATGCGTGGTGCCCGAGCGCGACGGTGACGATGTCGCGACGTGGCTGAAATAGACCGGCTTGGTCAGATCGGCCCACTCCTTGGGAGCCGGCAGCTTGTTGGCGCGAAGGTAGCGGGTGTTCCACATGATGCCGTAGCCCGCCAGCGCCTGGCCGAGGTAGAAGCCCTGCGGATCGTTGATCGGGTAGTTGCCGATCTTGCTGGGTATGCCCTTGACGCCCGGATCGTACTTGACCAGCAGGCCGTCCTTGGCCAGCACCTCGAAGGCATCCGGGGCCGAGGCCCAGAACACATCGGGCCGGTCACCGGCACGCATTTCACGCACGTAGGCCACGCCGGCGGCAGTGGCCTTGTTGAGTATTTCCACCTTGACCCCGGGATTGCGTTTCTCGAAGGCCTGTTGATAGGCCGAGGTCAACTCCTTGGGGAACGAGGTGACGATGGTGACCTGCTGCGCCGCGGCCGCGAACGGCATGAACGCGAGCGCCCACAGCAGGCGATGGCTTAGTTTCATTTTGGATCCTCCTCGGTTGGATGCTAGGGGTCATTCTATCGCCTGACTGGATAGCTTGAAGTTTGGGAATTTTATGACAACAAATTGATTATTAAAGATATTTGTTTATAACCAGGGCTTTATCGAAGTTTAAGCAACTCAGTCTTGCAATTATTTTCATTAAACTCTTGTTTCTATTTTCGATAAACTCTTGTAATTAAAATCCGAAAACTCTTGTATTCAGAAAAACCCACTCTGCGGAACATGCCAACCCCACAACAAAAGCTGGCCAAGTCATTGGAGAGTCTCAAGACCCTTCAAGACAAGGGACTCCACGCCATCCCGGGAA
>CAXNIK010000176.1:0-7364 GCA_964202115.1 Burkholderiales bacterium | reverse complement strand
GGCAACACGTTGCGCTTCGCGCAGCGCGAATGGACGGTGGTGGGGGTGTTCGATGCCGGGGGCAGCGGCTTCGATTCCGAGGTATGGGGCGATGGCGAACTGCTGCTGCAGTCCTTTCGCCGCACCGCCTGGTCATCCATGGTGGTGCGCCTGGCCGATACTGCGCTGTTCGATCGCTTCAAGGCCGAGATCGACGCCGACCCGCGCCTCACCAACGAGGTGAAGCGCGAGCAGGTGTTCTACAGCGACCAGTCGCGCGCGCTGTCGACATTCATCACCATCCTCGGCCTCACGCTCACCGCCATCTTCTCCATCGGCGCCATGATCACCATGTACGCCTCGGTGTCCAGCCGCGTGGGCGAGATCGGCACGCTGCGCGCGCTGGGCTTCCGGCGAACCAGCGTGCTGCAGGCCTTCATCGCCGAGTCGCTGCTGCTGGGCCTGGCCGGCGGGGTGGCGGGGCTGGCCTGCGCAGCCTTCATGCAGTTCGCTTCCTTTTCCACCACCAACTTCCAGACCTTCGCCGACCTGTCCTTTCGTTTCACCCTCACCCCCGGCATCGTGGCGCAGACGCTGCTCTTCGCCCTGGCCATGGGGCTGGTGGGCGGCTTCCTGCCGGCGCTGCGGGCGGCGCGGCTGAATATCATTGATGCGTTGAGGGCGGCGTGACTTAATTGATCATAATTATCCTGTATTAGTCCTACTGAAAATGGTTGAGGCTTAAAATAGATAACAATGTTTAGAGGTACCGACTTGGCGGCATGAGCCTGACAACACAGGCTTGATTTGCATCAAGCCACTTCGAGCCCCCTCGTTTAAGCTCACCAGCGACGGCACGATTGCCACGGGACCACGCATGCAACACCTGATCCGCTCCTTCTACCTGACTTTCGGTGCACCGCTGGCGGCGCTGGCGCTGCTGCACGCCATCGGCACCATCGGCTACCGCCTCATCGGCGGGCCGCAGTACTCGCTGCTCGACTGCTTCTACATGACCTTCATCACCATCGCCACCATAGGCTATGGAGAGGTGGTCGATGTCAGCAACAGTACCTTTGGGCGGTTGTTCACGGTGTTAATCGGATCAGCGGGAATCGGCACGGTCTATTACATGCTGGCCAAGATGACCATGTCCCTGGTCGCCGGCGAAGCGAACCAGCTCTACAGGAGGCAGAAAATGTTCAAGCGCATGTCCCAGTTGAAGGATCATTACATCGTCTGCGGAATCGGCCGGGTGGGAAGCAACGTCGCGCATGAACTGACGCTGACCGGGCGCGAGTACGTCGTCATCGACACCAGCCAGGCGCATATCGACGCCTACCGCGAGCGGGTGCCTGACATTCCCTTCCTGCATGGCGATGCCAGCGAGGACGAATTGCTGCGGGAAGCCGGCGTGGAGAGAGCAGCCGGCGTGTTCGCCGTCACCGGCGACGATTCCAAGAACCTGGTGATCACGCTGTCGGCGCGCCAGCTCAATTCGGCGCTGCGCATCGTGGCGCGCTGCCACGAGGTCAATTACATCGACAAGATCCGCAAGGTGGGAGCGGATGCCATCGTCTCGCCGGACTTCACCGGCGGCATGCGCATTGCGTCGGCCATGATACGGCCGCAGGTGGTGAACCTGCTCGACGAGATGCGCCGCACCGAGGAGGGGCTGCGCATCGAGGAGGTGGAGGTGCCGCCATCCTTTGCCGGCCGCTCCGTGTCCGAGCTGCTGCCGCGCAGCCGCGACTACGTGCTGATGGCGGTGCGCTCGCAGGGCAAGTGGCTGTTCAATCCGCAGGATGATTTCCCGGTGGAGCCGGGCAATACCCTGGTGCTGATGACCACGCCGGAGGGGCTGCGCGCCGTGGCCGGCAGGGTCGGGGAGGGCTGAGTGAGATCGCCCCACGCCGGACCGCATTGGCGCCCTGTCGGCCTCGTCGGCACTGCAGTCGATCAGTAATCCTTGAAGTGCTCCGGCCGGCCCTCGGGCCAGGACGGTCCCCAGAACTGGGCGCCGCCGTCTATGGCCAGCAATTCCCCGGTGATGAAACTGCCCGATGGCCCGGCAAGGTAGATCACGCCCTCGGCGATCTCCCAGACCGAGCCCAGGCGGCGCATGGGGTTGTTGTTCTTCATGCGTTGCTTGTCCACCGGGACCTCGTAGGTATCGAGGCCGGAACTGTCTATGGTGCCCGGGGCGATGCAGTTGAGCCGGATGTCCAGCGGCGCCCATTCAATGGCTAGGCTTTGCGTCAGAGAAATCACCCCGGCACGCGCCGCACCGGTATGTGCCGAGTACGGCCGGCCATTTCGCAGGTTGAGCACGATGCTGACGACATTGCCCGGCTGCCTGCTATCGCGCCAACTGCGCCCGACTGCCTGAATCATGTTCCAGGTGCCGTTCAGGTTGGTATCGATGACGGCATTCCAGCCCTTCTTCGAGAACTCGATGGCATCCTGTCTGAATTGTCCGCCGGCGCTGTTCACCAGGCAGTCGATGCGGCCGTATTTCTCCAGCGTGCGCTCGACCAGCGTATCGACCTGCTCCGGGTCGCGGATGTTGGTCGGCAGCCACGCGATCTCCCTGCCCAGATGGCGCGAGATGGCCGATGCCGCTTGCGCCAGCTTCTCCTCGCGCCGGCCGCAGATCATCACGCGGGCCCCCAGGCGCGCGGCCAGGAAAGCCGTGGCGCGGCCGATGCCGCTGCCGCCGCCGGAAATCAGGAAAACCTGATCGCGAAGCAGGTCGGAACGATAGACCGTGGGCTCGGTGGCGAGGCGATGCTCGTTGAAGAGCCCCGGATCAGCAGACATGGGGTGGGATCCTCAGATGACCTTGTCGCGGCGCAGGTCCTCGATGGCCGATACATCCATTCCCAGCCAGCCGGTGAGCACTTCTTCGGTGTGCTCACCCAGCTTCGGCGGCGGATTGCAGGGCTGCGGCGCATTGTTCAGCTTGATCGGATTGCCCACCGCCTTCACCGGGCCATATTCGGTCGGCAGGGTGACGAACATGTTGCGTGCTTCGAGCTGCGGACAGGCCAGCACCTCGGCCGCCGTCTGCAGCGGGCCGGCCGGGATGCCGATGGCCAGCAGGCGGTCAATGGCATCGGAACGTGTCAGCGTCTGCACCCAGGGCTGCAACACCGGGTTGAGCAGGGTCTCAAGGGAGCTGGTGCGCTTCTGCATCGATGCCAGCTTGGGATCATCGGCCATGTCGGGCCGCCCCATCTCGCGCGCCAGCAGCTTCCAGCCGGCATCGCTCACCACGCCGATGGCCACATAGCCATCGGCCGCCTTGAACACCCCCAACTGGTTGGTGTTCTGCAGATCGTGCTGGCTGTTGGGGGTGCGGCCCACGGCCGCCTGCAGGGCGAGGTTCTTTTCATTGAGCACCAGGCCCACGTCGTACATGGACAGATCCACGCGCTGGCCGCGGCCGGTGCGATCGCGCTCGCGCAGGGCGAGCAGCATGCCGGTGGTGGCCATCATGCCGGGCACCAGGTCGGTCACCGGGAAACCCAGCCAGGACGGGTTCTGCCCGAAAGACGGCAGCCACATCAGGCCGCTCATGGCCTGGGTGATGAAATCAAATGCGGGCCTGTCCTCGAAATGGCTGGGAAAGACATCATCGTGGCCAAAGCCGCTCACCGAGACATAGACGATGGCCGGGTTGGCGGCGAGCAGCGTGTCGTAGTCCAGGCCCAGCGTCTTCATGGCATCGGGGGCCAGGTTTTCCCAAACCACGTCGGCCTTCTTCACCAGTTCAAGGAAGATCTCCCTGCCCCGGGCCGACTTCATGTCCAGGGTGATGCCCTTCTTGTTGCGATTGCGCGTGATGAAGCTGAGTGGCAGCTCCTGCCCGTCGGACTGGCGGATGTTGACGTAGCGCCAGACATCCCCGGAGCCCGGGCGCTCGATGCGGATGACTTCCGCGCCCCAGTCGCCCAGCATCATGCTGCCCAGGGGCCCGGACACGAAATGTTCCAGCGCGAGAACGCGCACGCCCTCGAGCGGGCCGCGCGGACGCGGTGTGGCGGCCTGTCCTGCCGCCGGCTGTTCCTTGCCTTGGATCATGCCTGCGCTCACTGCTGCGTGGCGGCCAGGTCGCGGATCGCCGGCGTCCATTTGGCCGCCAGAGTGGCGATGAATTTGGTCGCCTGTTCCGGGGTTGAACCGGAGAACAGTTCCATGCCCAGCTTGTCCAGATCCTTGACGTAGGAATCCGAGGCCATGATGGAAACGATGACCTGGTTCAGCCGGTTCTGGATCGGCCGGGGCGTGGCAACCGGCAGGGAAATGGCATTGAAGGTCACCACCACCAGGTCCGCAAAGCCCTGTTCCACTCCCGTGGGAATGTCCGGTGCAGACTTGATGCGCGCATCGGAAGCCACGGCCAGGACACGCACTCGACCGGCGCGATAAAGGTCCAGCACACCGGTGGAGGTGAGTGCTGCCAGCGGCAGGCGTCCGGCCAGGAGTTCGGTCGTCACCTCGTTGTTGCCCTTGAAGGGCACCAGGACCAGGTCCAGGTTGCCAGCCTGCTTCTTGAACATCTCCATCATCAGCGTATTGACCGAGAGTGTTCCGGCGGCGCCATAGGAATACTTGCCCGGGCTGGCCTTGAGCACGGCGATCATTTCCTTGAGCGACCTGGCCGGGAAATCATTGCTGGCGACCACTGCCGTGGGCTGCACGCCGATGATGGTGATGGTGGCCAGGTCCTTGAGGGAATCATAGGGAGGCTCCTTGACCCCGGCCGGGGCAACGATCAGGGTGGAGGAGGTGGACAGAAGGATGGTGTAGCCGTCGGGTTTGGAGCGCAGTACCTCCTGCGTGCCGATGATGCCGCTGGCGCCGGCCTTGGCTTCCACGATGATCGTCTGCTTGAGAATGGGCTGCATGCGCGCGGCCAGCATGCGCCCGTGCAGGTCGGTGGCCCCGCCTGCGGCGAAGGGGATGATCATCCGGATGGGCCTGTCCGGGTAGGTGGATTGCGCCTGAAGCGCGCCGGACAGCGCGAACAGGGAAGCGGAGAAAAGTGCGGCTACGGCCAGTCGGCAAGGCTTCATGACTCATTCCTCCTCGGTATGAACCTGGTGCATCAGCTGTGCACATTTTGGTTGGCAGCGCGAATTTCCCTGCGCGCACCTGTTGCCGGCATTATACGGTCCGACCAATGAAAGCAGGCAAAGTCGGCGCTCATGGGAGCAGGCCCGCCGATCTATGGCGTCTCTGCGGGATTCAATCCTGCGGGGCACTTAGCCGGCGCCGCACTGCGCGCAGCAGCGCACCGAGCAAAGGCACACCCTCGTACAAAGCCCCGGCCGGATCCCAGTAGTCGTGGTGCGCGCTCACCCGCCCCTGCGCATCGAAGCGCAGATGGGTGGTGCCGCGCACGATCGCGACGGCAGCGCCGGGCCGCGCGCGAAAGCTGAGTTCCCACAGCAGCATGGCGCTGTCGTTTTTGTGGTGCCACGCGATGACGGCAAAGCGCGGCTCGCTGACCTGCTCGAACATGTGAGCGTAGATGCGCTCGATGCGCTCAACGCCGCGCACGTCGTTGAAAGGATCGCGAAAATGCGCATCCGGCGCGTAGAACTCGCCGGTGCGCGCCACGCTCTGCGGGCTCAGGGTCTCGAACCAGGCGATGAGCCGGTCCAAAGCCTCTTCAGTCATGGCGCTCACATCCGTGTTCCCTGCTTCACCAGCCGCAGATACAGACCATGGGGCAGCAGGTTGAGCAGCTTGAGCAGGCGCGAGAAGGCCCTGGGGAAGTGGATCTCGAATGCCCCTCGCGCCAGGCCCTTCATGATCTCGCCGGCGGCTTCCTCGGCGTCGATCAGGAAGGGCATGGGAAAGGGATTGTTGGCGGTGAGCGGCGTGCGCACGAAACCCGGGTTGATCAGCGTGACCGCGATGCCATGCGAGCGCAGGTCCATCCACATGGATTGCGCCAGGTTGATGCAGGCGGCCTTGGTCGCGCCATAGGCCATGCTGTTGGGCAGTCCGCCGTAGCCCGCCACGCTGGCGACGATGGCGAAGCCGCCCGAGCGCTGCTTCAGCAACTGCGGCTGCACCGCGGCAAACAGATTGAGCACGCCGTTGAGGTTCACCTCCACGATGCGCCTGGCCGCCTCCAGATCGAACTGGTCGGCGCGCATGGTGCTGTAGGTGCCGGCCATGGCAATGGCGAGATCGATGCCGCCCCATTGTGCATTGATGGAATCGGCAGCGCGTTGCAAAGCCGCGGCATCGGTGACATCACAGGGCAGCACCGTGGCGCTGCCGCCGAAAGCCTGTTGCAGCCGCTCGCCTGAGCGCGCCGACACCGCCACGCGCGCACCCGCGGCGATCAGCCGCCGCGCCAGCGCCTCGCCGATTCCTGTGGAGGCACCGGCGATCCACACGCGTTGTCCGGCGAAGGATGGGATGGGTGGGTTGGGCGGGGCGAACATGTTGGGCGTCTCCGGGGGTCAGCTGCGCCGGCGGAAGGAAAGGACCACCTCGCCCAGGCGGAAACCGAACTTGCTCATCACCGACTTGTTCAGCATCACCGCATCGTCCTGGAGGTACATCCAGTCATCGAAATCCACCTGCCAGGTGCGTCCATCCACGGGGAGGGCGAGAACATATTTCCATTGGAGAGCGTTTCCAGACGTGGTACCGGTTGCAATTCCGATCACATCATCTGCGCTGCCGCTGTAGCGGCCGTCGCCTTCCCGGCGGATCTTCCAGACACGCCGGGAGGTGCTGCCATCGGAGTAGCGGAAGTCCTCTTCCAGCGTCAGCGCGTCGCCGGACACGGTGCCGCGTATGGCCACGGTGAAGCGCTTCACCACCTTGCCCGAGCGGTCGGCGAAGTAGCCCCAGGCATCGACTTCGCCTGAGAAGTAGCGAAACAGATCCAGGCGCGGCTGCTCGTTGGCATACACCTGCGGATCGATGCCGGCGCAACCGGCGATGAACAATAAAGGTGCGAGCAGCAATGCACTGAGCTTGCGTTTCATGTTGCGGTCTCCAGGGAGGGGTTGGTGTGGCGCACGGACGGTCGCAGCGCCAGCAAGGCCGCGGCCGCGAGCTTCAGCGCGCAGGGCGCGAGGCAGTAGGCCCAGTACAGCGGCGCGACATTCGCGCCGCCGGGGGAGTAGCCGCTGAACTGCAGCAGCGGCAGCGCCAGGCCCGCGGCCAGCGCCAGGTTCAGCTTGGTGGCGAAGTTCCACAGGCCGGCGGTAGAGCCGGCAGCGAGTGTTCGGTCTGCCGACACCTGCTCCTGATCACCGCGCACCAGATCGGCCAGCAGCGCCGGCGGCAGCACCAGGTCCGCCCCCAGCGCCAGGCCCGACACGATGCACACGGCGAGAAAACCGGCGAAGTCA
>CAXNIK010000175.1:0-7381 GCA_964202115.1 Burkholderiales bacterium | reverse complement strand
AGTTCGTGGCGAAATCGGCGCCCGACGGCTATACCATTTTGCTTGGCATCAATGGCCCTATGGCCATCAGTCCCAGCGTTTTCAAGGATATGGGTTATGACACTGTCAGGGATCTTGCGCCAGTGGCGCTGGTGGCGAAGGTGCCCTACATGATAGGAGTCCATCCTGCGCTTCCCGCCAAGAACGTCAAGGAACTGATCGCTCTGGCCAAGGCACAGCCTGGCAAACTGAATTTTGGCTCCACCGGCAGCGGTGGCACGCCGCATTTGTGCATTGAGCTGCTGAAAAGCATGACCGGCACAGACATGTTGCATGTGCCTTACAAGGGAGGCGCGCAGACCATGATTGACCTGATAGGCGGGCAGGTGCAGATGTATTGCGCGGGTTTTTCCGCTATGACGCCCCAGGTGAAGTCGGGCAAGGTGCGTGCGCTGGGTGCGGCCACCTTGAAGCGTACCGATTTGTTCCCGGAAATGCCCACTATCATCGAGCAAGGGCTTCCCGATTTCGAAGTGGCGTCGTGGATAGGCTTCAATGTTCCGTCCAAGACTCCTCAGCCCGTCATCAAGCGCCTGTACGACGAGACGGCCAAGATGATGGCCACGTCTGAGATGAAGTCGTATCTTCTGTCGCAAGGAGCGGAGGCCTCGCTCATGAACCCGGCCGAGTACGGGGCCTATCTGAAATTGGAAATTGCCAAGTGGGCAAAGATCGTCAAGTCGGCAAACATCAAGCCTGAGTGATTTGGGCGCAATGCCGAATGTCAAAAAAGAGCAGTCATCGCAGTGGTGACTGTGCCGTTTCGTACAGCCGTATCGTAGGAGTGATGCACAGTGAAAATTCATGAATATCAGGCCAAGGAAGTGCTGCGCAAATTCGGCGTTCCCACGCCGCGCGGGGTGCCGTGTTTTTCTGTCGACGAGGCGGTAAAGGCGGCGCAGTCGCTGGGCGGCAAGGTGTGGGTAGTCAAGGCGCAGATCCACGCGGGCGGCCGCGGCAAGGGCGGTGGTGTCAAGCTGGCCAAGTCCATAGACGAAGTGAAGCTTTTTGCCGGGGAAATCCTGGGCATGCAGCTCAAGACCCATCAGACCGGTCCGGAAGGCCAGAAGGTCCGTCGGCTGCTGATCGAGGAAGGCGCCGATATCATGGAGGAGCTCTACGTCGGCATGGTGGTGGACCGGGGCACCCAGCGAGTCGCGCTCATGGCCAGTTCCGAAGGCGGCATGGATATCGAGGAAGTGGCGGCGCACACGCCGGAGAAGATACACAAGGTGTTCATCGATCCGGGCGCGGGGCTGAAGGACCGGGAAGCCGACGATGTGGCGCGCAAGATCGGCATACCAGAGGCGTCGCTGCCGCAGGCGCGCAACATCCTCAAGGCCCTGTACAAAGCCTTCGATGAAACCGATTGCAGCCTGGCTGAAATCAATCCCTTGGTCGTGACCGGTGAGGGCCGAGTGGTGGCTCTGGACGCCAAGATCAATTTCGATGACAACGCCTTGTTTCGGCACGCCGACCTCGTCGCCCTGCGTGATCTAGACGAAGAGGACCCGGTAGAAATAGAGGCCTCGAAATTCGGACTGAACTACATCTCCCTGGACGGCAACATCGGCTGCCTGGTGAATGGAGCGGGCCTGGCCATGGCCACCATGGACGCGGTCAAGCTGTACGGCGGATCACCGGCGAACTTCCTGGACGTGGGGGGCGGCGCCGATGCCGAGAAGGTTACCGAGGCGTTCAAGATCATGCTGAAGAACCCGGAGCTGAAGGGCATCCTGGTGAACATCTTCGGCGGCATCATGAAGTGCGACGTCATCGCCGAGGGTGTGATCACTGCATCCAAGGCCGTCAAGCTGCACGTTCCGCTGGTGGTGCGCATGAAAGGCACCAATGAAGATCTGGGCAAGAAGATTCTGGCCGATTCCGGCCTGCCCATCATCTCTGCCAACACCATGGGCGAGGCCGCGCAGAGCATCATCAACGCGGTGAAGGGACACTGACATGAGCATCCTCATCGACAAGAACAGTCGCATCATGACGCAGGGCATCACCGGCAAGACCGGACAGTTCCATACCCGCGCCGGCATCGCCTACGCCAACGGCAAGAACTGCTATGTTGCCGGCGTAAATCCCAACAAGGCCGGGCAGGATTTCGATGGCGTGCCTATATACGGCACGGTTAAGGAAGCCAAGGCGCAGACTGGCGCTAACGTCAGCGTGATTTATGTGCCGCCTCCGTTTGCCGCCGCTTCCATTGACGAGGCGGTTGAAGCCGGCCTGGACCTGGTGATCTGCATCACCGAAGGCATACCGGTGCGCGACATGATCCGTACCAAGTACAAGATGCTGGGCAAGAAGACGCTACTGGTCGGGCCGAATTGCCCCGGCGTGATCACGCCCGATGAAGTCAAGATAGGCATTATGCCCGGCCACATTCACAAGAAGGGCCCGATAGGCGTGGTGTCGCGCTCAGGCACACTGACTTATGAAGCCGTGGGCCAGCTCATGGACCTGGGCTTGGGACAGTCCTCCTGCGTGGGCATAGGCGGCGATCCGGTAAACGGTCTGAAGCATATCGACGTGCTCAGGATGTTCAACGACGATCCGCAGACCGAGGCTGTCATCATGGTGGGCGAGATCGGCGGCTCTGACGAGGAACTGGCCGCGCAGTGGGTCAAGGCCAACATGAAGAAACCCGTGGTCGGATTCATTGCCGGCGTCACGGCGCCGGAGGGAAAGCGCATGGGCCATGCAGGCGCCATTATTTCCGGAGGCAAGGGTACTGCCCAGGAAAAACTGGGCATCATGGAAGAGTGCGGTATCAAGGTGACGCGAAATCCCGCGGAGATGGGAAAGTTGCTGAAGTCGGCGTTGAAGTAAGCAACATAGTCCGGAGTTAAAAGACGCCGGCGCAATGCCGGCGTTTTGCTTTGCTGCCCTCTCACATACTGAGAACGAAAGGCGGCGGTCGTACACCGCTGTCGAGTGCTGGACTTACACTGTTTCACGGCGCGGGTATGCGCCGGCGCTGACCTTCAAGACGGAGCGATCATGAGCTGGCAGAACGAACTGGAAGACCTGGAGCACCGCAAAACACTGGCCCGGAAGATGGGCGGGCCGGACAAGATCCAGAGGCAGCACGACAACGGCAAGCTGACAGTGCGTGAGCGCATGGACCGTTTTCTCGATCCGGAGTCCTTTCAGGAGATAGGCTCGCTGACGGGATCGGGTGAGTACGACGAGAACGGCAGGCTGGTGGATTTCACACCGGCCAACCAGGTCATAGGCCGCGGCAGCGTGGATGGTCGCCCAGTGGTGGTGTACGGCGATGACTTCACCGTGCGCGGCGGTGCGGCCGATGGGGCGATCAAGGAGAAGCAGTACTACCCGGAGCACATGGCCAACGCCATGCGCATTCCGTTGATCCGTCTGGTGGACGGCACCGGTGGTGGTGGATCGGCGAAGAAGCTGGACAAGATAGGCTACGCTAATCTTCCCGGCTCCAGCGCCTGGGACGTAGTGTTCGACAATCTTTCCACAGTGCCTGTGGTGGCACTCGCCCTGGGTTCCGTGGCCGGAGTGGGCGCAGCGCGCGTGGCAGCGGCGCATTACTCGCTCATGATCAAGAACACCTCGCAGATCTTCGTGGCGGGTCCGCCGCTGGTGGCCGCACTGGGACAGAAGGTCACCAAGGAGGAACTGGGTGGGGCGCAGATCCATGCGCGCAACGGCACCGTCGATGACGAAGTGGATTCGGAAGAGGAGGCCTTCGCGCAGACCCGCCGTTTCCTTTCCTATATGCCGCGTTCGGTGGACGAACTACCGCCCAGGAAGAGCATAGGAGACGACCCGAAGCGGCGCGAGGAGAAGCTGCTGACCATCGTCCCCAAGGACGCGAAGAAGGTCTACCAGATGCGCGCCGTCATCAACTCGGTGGTGGACACGGCCAGCTTCTTCGAGATTGGCAAGCTGTGGGGCCGGTCCATGATCACGGGCCTGGCGCGCCTGGACGGCTGGCCGGTGGCACTCATCGCCGAAGATCCTTATTTTTATGGTGGCGCCTGGACCAAATCGTCATGCGAAAAACTTATCCGCTTCATCGACATGGCGCAGACTTTCCACTTCCCTGTCGTGCACCTGGTGGACTGTCCGGGTTTCGCCATAGGCGTGGAGCATGAAAGGGACTCAACCATACGTGTGGGCGTGCGCGCTATGGCGGCCGTCACGCAGACCACGGTACCCTGGTGCAGCGTCATCATCCGCAAGGTATTCGGTGTGGCCGGCGGCGGGCATCGTCCCGCCGGGCGTTTCACCTCTCGCTATTCCTGGCCTTCGGGTAGTTGGGGATCAATTCCTTTCGCCGGCGGGGTGGAAGTGGCCTACAAAGCCGAGATCGCGGCATCGAGTGACCCGGAGGCGAAGACCGCCGAAATCAAGCGCCGGCTTGAATCCATTGGCAAGCCCTTTCGCGGCGCGGAGCGCTTCGTCGTCGAGGAGATCATCGATCCGCGGGATACCCGGCGCTATCTCTGCGATTTCGCCAGCCTGGTGGCGACGCTGCCCAAACTGGGGCAGTCACGGCAGCAGTTCCGCCCCTGAGGCCGCGACGCGATCATGGTAGCTCACGCGCAGTCACCATCTTCGCGGGAAGGCCTGCAAGTACGGGCTCCCCTGCAAGGCACGGTCATCAGCATCGATGTGGCCGAGGGCGACCTGGTGCGTGAGGGGCAGCAGGTCGCCTCCATGGAAGCCATGAAGATGGAGCATTCCGTTACGGCGCCTGCCGACGGCGTCGTGGTGCAGATCGTGGTCACCGTGAACGACATGATCATGGAGGACGGTGTCATAGCCGTTATCGAAGCGCGCGAAGGAGAAGGCAGGCAGGACATGTCGCGCGAGGTGACGGACCTGACCGCCGTCCGTCCTGATCTGGAAGAACTCCGTGGGCGGCAGGCCTTGCTCGCGGATGCGGCGCGGCCGGAGGCGGTTGCCAAGCGTCACCGGCGCGGCCAGCGCATGGCACGCGAGAATATCGCCGACCTTTTCGACGAAGGAAACTTCATGGAGTACGGCGGTTTCATGGTCGCCGCCCAGCATCACCGGCGCAGCATGGATGATCTCATCCACAACACTCCGGCCGACGGGCTGATCGCCGGCTACGGCAAGGTAAACGGCTCGCATTTCGAGTCGGAGGCCGCGAACTGTGCGGCGCTGGTATGCGACTACACGGTGCTGGCGGGTACGCTCGGGGAAAACAACCACAAGAAGTTCGACCGCATCCTGGACCTCGCCCTGCGCGGACGCATGCCCCTGGTACTGTTTGCCGAAGGCGGCGGAGGGCGTCCGGGCGACATGCGCAGCGCTGGGTCCCATGAGACCTTCTCGCTTTTCCCGGAACTAAGCGGACAGATTCCCCTGGTCGGCGTCACTTCCGGCTACTGTTTCGCCGCCAATGCCGCGTTGCTGGGTTGTTGCGACGTGATCATCGCCACGAAGGACTCCAACATCGGCATGGGTGGTCCTTCGGTGATCGAGGGCGGCGGATTGGGTGTTTACCGGGCGAACGAGATCGGGCCAGCCGATGTGCAGGTGAAGAACGGGGTCATCGACCTTCTGGTCGAGGACGAGGCCGCGGCGGTGCAGGCGGCGAAGCAATACCTGGGTTATTTTCAGGGCGCGCTGAAAAGCTGGGACTGTGCCGATCAACTCGCGCTACGCGGCATGGTGCCGCTGGAGCGCAAACGGGCCTACGACATACGGCCGGTGATAGAGGCGTTCGCGGACAGGGGCTCGGTGCTGGAACTGCGCCGTGAGTTCGGTGTGGCGCTTATCACCGCCTTCGTGCGCGTGGAAGGCCGGCCCTTCGGGCTCATCGCCAACAATCCCATGCACCTGGGCGGCGCCATCGACAGCGACGGCGCGGACAAGGGCGCGCGCTTCCTGCAACTGTGCGACACCTTCCGCATTCCGGTCATTTCCTTCTGCGACACGCCCGGCATCATGGTTGGCCCCGAGGCGGAGAAGACGGCCCTGGTCCGCCACGCATCGAGGATGATGCTGGCTGCGGCCAACCTCAGCGTGCCTTTTTTCTCCGTCGTAATCCGCAAGGCTTACGGCATAGGTAAGGTCTGCATGATGGGCGGCAGCAGCTACCGGCCCTTTTTCGCCATTTCCTGGCCGACAGGCGAGTTCGGCAAATGAATCTCGACGGCCAGGTGAAGCTGGGCAACCGCAAGGAACTCGAAGCCATTGCCGATGCGGCCGAGCGCAAGGTGCGTTTCGACGCGCTGGTCGCGGAGCTGTACAAGAAAGGCAAGGCCATCACCAAGGCGCTGGAGTTCGGGGTGGATAACGTCATCGACCCGGCAGGCACGCGCGCATGGATCTTGGCGGGGCTGTCCGCGGCCCGCCACCAGCTGGGCGGGACCCGAAGAGCTTACGTGGACGGGTGGTAAGGCGATTCAATACATCGAAGCAGGCCGTCCGAGGCGGGGACACATGCGTCCGGACAACAAAGGAGTAGCGCATGTGCAACACATATGAAGGTTCTCCCGCAGGTCCCGGGTCGCGGCGGCTTGGTGTCCTGGTTCTGGCATCGCTTGTTCCACTCGCTCCGGGCTTGTCCCTGGCCCAGTCGCCCGCGGACAGCTATCCCGCCAAGCCGGTCACCATCATTATCCCCGTGACCCCGGGCGGCTCGGTCGACACCGAAAGCCGGCTGTACGGCCAGAAGCTGAGTGAAAGCATGGGCAAGTCCTTTGTCCTCGACTACAAGCCGGGGGCAGGCACGACTTTGGGTGCAGCCCACGTGGCCAAGGCCGCTCCGGACGGCTACACCCTGCTGGCCGTCTCTACGGGATTCGTCATCGCTCCTTCTTTCTACAAGAACCTGCCGTATGACCCCGAGAAGGACATCGCGCCCATTTCCCAGATGACCAGCAGGCCGACTGCCATGGCCGCCACCATGAGCCTGCCCATCAACACGCCGGCCGAGTACATCGCCTATACCAGGGCTAATCCGGGAAAGCTGAATCTGGGTACGACCGGCGTGGGCGGATCGCTGCATCTGGCCGGACTGTGGCTGGACAGTTCCAGCGGCGGCAAGGTCACCTACATCCATTACAAGGGCACGGGCTCCATGATGTCGGACCTGATCGCCGGCCGCGTGCACGTGGCGCCCCTAACCATTCCCGCCGCGCTGCCGCATGTCAGGGCGGGCAAGCTCAAGATCATCGGCCTGAGCACCGGGTGGCGCTCGCCGGCGCTGCCCGACGCGCCGACATTCGCAGAGCAGGGCGCCACCGGCTATGACTATTCGGGCTGGCTCGGCTTTGCCACGACCGGCGGGACGCATGCGTCCATCGTCAACAAGCTGCGCGCT
>CAXNIK010000174.1:0-7422 GCA_964202115.1 Burkholderiales bacterium | reverse complement strand
CGGAGAGGTAGTGTGTCGTGCAGGGCGGGATCGGGGAGTCGATTCAGGCTGCCTTAATTATGATCATATTTAAAATGACCTAATTTATAAATGGACATGAATCGGCTATTTATTATCATGATCATCGACATGACCTGGCTTTTGGGGCAGCCGCTCGCCGCGCAGGCTGTGGGTCATCACTGCGGTGATGCGGACATCGACGAAGCTGCCGGCCAGGGTTGGCGGGCCGGGGAAATTGACGGTGCGGTTGTTGTCGGCGCGTGCCGCCAGGTCGCCGGCATGCTTTTTCGACGGTCCCTCGACCAGCACGCGCTGTTCGGTGCCCAGCATGGCCTGGCTGATGGCGCGGGCGCTGGCATTTATGGCCTGCTGCAGGCGGTGAAGACGCTCCAGCTTGACTTCGTCGGAGGTATCGTCGGCCATGTCGGCCGCGGGGGTGCCCGGACGCCGGCTGTAGACAAAGGAGTAGGAGTCGTCGAACCCCACATCGGCGATCAGCTTCATGCTGGCTTCGAAGTCCCGCTCGGTTTCGCCTGGGAAGCCGACGATGAAGTCCGATGAGATGCATGCCTGAGGACGCACTTCACGCAGGCGGCGGATGATGGACTTGTACTCCAGTGCGGTGTAGCCCCGCTTCATGGCGGCCAGCACCCGGTCAGAGCCCGATTGCACCGGCAGATGCACATGCGATACCAGCTTGGGGATGCGCGCATAGGCATCGATCAGCCGCTGCGAGAATTCCTTGGGGTGGGAGGTGGTGTAGCGCAGGCGCTGGATGCCGGGAATATCGGCCACGTACTCCAGCAGCATGGCGAAATCCGCGTCCTCGCCCTCGACACTGCTCCTGTAGGCGTTGACGTTCTGCCCCAGCAGGGTCACTTCGCTCACGCCTTCGTCGGCCAGGCCGGCGATTTCGGTGAGCACGTCCTCGAAAGGCCGGGAGAATTCCTCTCCACGGGTGTAGGGCACGACACAGAAGCTGCAGTACTTGCTGCAGCCCTCCATGATGGAGACGAAGGCCGAGGCGCCCTGCACGCGCGGCGGCGGCATGCGGTCGAACTTCTCGATTTCCGGAAAGCTGATGTCCACCTGCGGCCGGCCGGTGCGGCGTCGCGCGGCGATCATCTCCGGCAGGCGGTGCAGGGTCTGCGGTCCGAACACCAGGTCCACGTAGGGCGCGCGCGCGACGATGCGTCCGCCCTCCTGGCTGGCGACGCAGCCGCCCACGCCTATCATCAGTTCGGGATTGGCCTGTTTCAGTTCCCGGACGCGGCCCAGATCATGGAACACCTTCTCCTGTGCCTTCTCTCGCACCGAGCAGGTGTTGAACAGGATCAGATCGGCCTTGGCCGGGTCGTCGGTGGGTTCGTAGCCCTCGGCCGCATGCAGGGTGTCGCTCATGCGCGCCGAGTCGTATTCGTTCATCTGGCAGCCAAAGGTGCGCAGATAGAGTTTCTTGGCCATGCTTTTTTCCGGGATTGCCGTTCGAGTGCCGGCAGTGTGGGTGCAGTATTGCTGCGTTAATCAGCGTTGCCGGTGCGTCATGATAACGGAAAGCAGCCCTGCCCCAGCGGAGCGTCAGCCGGCAGAGCGAACCGCGCTCACATCGTCGGCGAGCGCCTGGATGGCCGCATCCCAGCGGCCGTCCCGAGCCTGGCGATACAGCCGCACCGACGGGTACCAGAGACTTTGCGCCTGGCCTTCGTGCCAGTACCAGATCTTCCCCTTGGCCCAGGGGGCGAGCAGAAAGCTTTGCTTTCCAATTGCGCCGGCCACATGCACGGTGACGTTGCTGATGGTGACGACGGCGTCACAGGCTTCGATGAGGGCTGCCAGAGCGTCGATGTCATTGAAGTTGTCGATGTCATCCAGATGGCGGATGTCTATGCCCGATGTCTCCCGGAACGTCCGGCGCTCGACCGCCGTATCGCCGTATTGCAGGTCGACGAATATCGTGTCGGGCAGTGAAAGAACGGGAAGCAGATCCCGCAGTTGCAGGCTCTTGAGGGCGCTCAGGCGTGCGTTCCTGCTTCCCCAGGAAAGGCCGAAGATGCGCTTGCCGGGAACGGCGATCCGGCTTCTGAGCTGTCTGGCGCGTTCGGTGTCGGCTTTCAGGAATGCGCGCTTGCCTGCCGGGAAGTCGCTCCTGTCCTTGCGTAGATACTGTCCTGCGCTGCCCATGGCGATCTGCCGGTCAGCCGATATGGGCGGCAGGGGCTCGTACCTGGGCAGCAGTTGCAAGTCCGGCAGCGAGCGCCGGAACAGCGGAATCAGTCGCGCATCCATGCTCACGATCAGCCGGTCCGCGCGGGCCTTGAGTTCCTCCAGCATGCTGCAATAGAGAATCTCGTCACCCAGGCCCTGCTCTCCCCAGACCAGCAGGCCTCCGGGGACCCTGTTTCCGTCCCATTGCGGCAGGTCCGTGAGCAGCTTCTGGCTGGGAAAATGGGTGCTTTGCCAGCGCCATTCATACTCGTGCCAGCCCGGGGCAAAGTCGCAATGATCAAGCAGGGACAGGCCCTTGTTGAAATGGGCATCGGCATGGCCGGGATGGATGCGCAAGGCCTCGTCATAGCTGGCCAGGCCCTCTTCGTATCGCTTGAGATTGGTCAGCACATTGCCGCGGTTGTACCAGGCTTCAGCGAGCCCGGGCTGAATGGCGAGAGCCTGGTCATGGCTGGCCAGGGACTCGTCGTAGCGTGCCAGTTCATTCAGGGCATTGCCGCGATTGGTCCAGGCTTCGGCGTGGTTCGGCTGCAGGTGGATCGCCTGGTCATAGTGGGCCAGGGCCTCTCCGTGGCGTTTCATCGCGCTCAGTGCATGACCCCGGTTGGACCAGGGGTCGGCGGCGCCTGGCTTCAATGCCGAGGCCTTTTCAAACAGGGCCAGTGCTTCAGCCGGCTTGTCCTCTTGCTCCAGGCAGGCCCCAAGGCTCATGCAGGCTTCGAAATTGGCCGCGTCCAGCGCCAGGGCCTGCAGCGCCAGGTCCTTGGCCGCGGCAATCCTGTTCAGCTTGAGCAGGGTGGTGGACAGATTGCCCAGAATGGAAACGCGACCAGGGGCAAGTTCGTTGGCCTGTCTGAAGCATTGCTCGGCCGCGGGAAAATCACCCGCGGCGTAACGTTCCAGTCCCTGGCCGAACAGGGTCCTGGCGCGTTCAACATCGCTCATCTAAAGCTGGGTTCCGAAAAGATAGGTGATATTGACTCTTCGGCCTTCGTAGACATCCCGGAAATGGATATCGTGGGTTTCGTGAAAAAGGGCGGAGTTGAACAGGACCGCGCGGTTGCAGCGATGCGGCACCACCACGCTTCGGGCCTTGTGTTTTTCCAGGAAATCGTAAATCTTGTTCTTGTTTTCATTGAAGTCGGAGAACGGCCAGTCGGGCGGAGAGGGCACGTCGTAGACCTTCAGGCCGCCGGCTTCCGGGTTGAGGTTGTACTCATCCGGGGTGATCCAGAAATTGAGGTTCACCTGGGCGAAATCCGCGTGCACGTTGATTCCCTTGCCCAGGGTGGTGTCGTACTTGAAGCCCCACAGGTGGGTCAACCGGTAGTTCTGCAATACCCGGGGCATGGCCTGCTTGAGTTCTGCGGCGAGCTGCAGGTGGAGGCGGGAGATGAAGCCCTTGTTGGCAAATGCGTCGAGATACTTGTTGGGGTAATCGGTCAGCCACACTTTGGAGACCAGTGAGTACTGCCGAAAGGCGGTCAGTGCATCGGCTGACAGGAAATTGTCGATGTGCACGATCTCCGGGGTGCCGGCCAGATAGGCATCTTCTATCGCGGGCCAGTCCAGTCGCGGATTGATGCACGATGACAGGTGCTCGGGCATGCTGAATAGCAGCGGCGTTCTCAGGTAAGGCAGCATGGCAGCGATGTCTTCGCGGCTTGCCCGTATCACTTCGGCGCCCGTTGCGCCGACCTGCGGCTGGTCCAGGAGCTTGTGGCTGATGTCAACAAAGCGCTCCATGCCATTGATGCTGTAGCCACTGGCGCTCAAATACTGCGCCTGCTCGAAATCGTGTTTCAGCCGGAAGTACGGAATTCCATCGCGCCATACCGAGGTGCTGTTAGTTCTGGTTTCGCTGCCGAATTCGCCGGCGAGAAATACATTCAGGCTTTGTATGCTTTCCTGCAGGGCCTGTTCCTCGCTGCCGGAACGTGACATGCGCAGGCTGGTACGCGCCGACCAGGCATCCACATAATCCGGATTCAGTGCTATCGCCTTGTCGTGGCAGGCGAGGGCTTCATCGATTCGGTTCAAATCCTGGAAGAGGGTTCCCTGGCAGTACCAGGCGGTGTCCAGATCGGGGTCAATGGCGAGCGCTTGCTCCACCGAGTTCAGGGCCGACTCGGGATGCTTCAGAATCTGCAATGTGCTCGCATGTGCCACTCGGAGCTGTGCATTGCCGGGATCCAGGCTTGTTGCCAGCTCGAAGCTAGCCAGCGATTCTTGGTGGCGCCCCAGCCTGCGCAACGCCAGGCCGAGGCTCAACAGGACATCAGCCTGGGCCGGTCTGAGTTCAAGCGAGCGCTCCAGCGAGGTCGCGGCCTCGGCGTAGCGCCTGAGTTCCTTGAGGCTGTAGCCACGATTGGCCCAGGCTTCCACCGAGGCCGGTTGCAGTGCCACGGCCCGGTCGCAGCAGGACAGGGCATCATCGTGCCGCTTCATGGCATTCAGCACATGCCCGCGGTTCGACCAGGGTTCGGCCGCCTCGGGCTTCAGGCCGGAAGCTTTTTCAAAACAGTCCAGGGCTTCCTGCAGCTTTCCTTCACTTTCCAGGCAGGCCCCCAGACTCATGCAGGCTTCGAAATTGTTGGCATCCAGTGCCAGCGCCTTGAGCGCCCATGTCCTGGCTTCAGGGACCTTGCCCAACCGGAAAAGTGTCGCGGAAAGATTACCGAGTATGGACTGACGGTCCGGGGCCAGTTGATTGGCCTGCTGGAAGCGCAGTTCGGCGCCTTGAAAATCACCGGCAGCGAAAAGCTCCAGACCCTGCCCGAAAAGAGCCCTGGCGCGTTCGAGTTCGCTTGCGGGGAGGGTGTCTCCCATCCGGCTATCGCGCCCCCAGGATTGCTGGCCGGCTGCTGCTGTCGCGGATGAACCCGCCCGGGGCCATCAGTACCCGCGTGCCGTTCAGGGAAACCACCATGTCCTGGACATGCTGGATGGTCGCGAGCTTTGCATCAGTGGGAATGGGGCGCTGCAGGATCTGCGCCTGGGCAAGCTGTCCCAGGGCCATCGCCGCGAGCATGACCAGCCAGGTTTTCCAGCCCACGAATACGTGTTTGGCCGAGAGAGATTTCATTTCGTGGCCTTGTCGCTGAGGGTTGTATGCATGTTGGATGATAGCGGAAAGGATGCCGGATGCGCGGTGGTGCGGATCAATACCCGGGCTGAACACCATTGTGAAACGGGTTCTAAAGCTGCCAGCCGAAAAGATAGGTGAAATTGACTCTTCTGCTTTCGTATCCCGGCTTGAAATGTATTCTGTCGGTTTCATGAAACAAGGCCGAATTGAACAACACCGCGCGGTTGCATCGATGCGCAACGGTGACGTGTTGTGAGCCGGCTTTTCGCAGAAAATCGTAGATCTTGTTCTGATTTTCGTTGTAATCGTGGTACGGCCAGTCCGATGGGGCGGGCACATCGTAGACCTTGAGCCCGCCGCAGGTCGGGTCCAGATTGTATTGATCCGGCGTGATCCAGAAATTGAGGTTGACCCGGGCGAAATCCGCGTGCACGTTGATGCCCCTGCCCAGGGTCTCGTCGTATTTGAAGCCCCACAAATGGCTCAGGCGGTGATCCTTGAAGACCCTTGGCATGACCTGCCTGAGTTCCCGGGCAAGCTGCAGATGCAGCGGGGACAGGAAGCCCTTGTTGGCGAACGCCCCGAGGTACTTGTTGACGTACTCGACCATCCAGACCTTGGACACCAGGGCGTAGTCCTGGAAGGCCGCCAGCGCTTCGGCCGACAGGAAGTTCTCGATCTGCACGATCTCCGGCTTGCCTGCCAGATAGGCGTCTTCGATGGCCGCCCAGTCATTGCCGGGATTGACGCAGCTTGAGCGCAGCACCGGCATTTCAAAGAAGTAGGGTGTTTCCAGGTAGGGTGCCATGGCCAGCATCTGCCTGGCAGTTGGATTGATGATCTCGGGGTTGCCTTGCCTGTGGCTGGCCTCCAGCAGCTCTTGAGCCACTTCCATGAAGTCTTCCAGACCCTTGACCTGGCAGGAGCGTGACTTGAGATGCATGGCCTGCTGCAGGTCGTGCCTGAGGCGGAACGTCTGCAGTGACGATCCTTCCGGGTTTGCCCTGATGGCATGAAACACGCCATTGAGAAAAGCCATCAGGCTTTTCCGGCTTTCATCGATCGCCCGCTCGACATTGTCCACGTCTGACACGTGAATGCTTGCGCGCACCGACCACGCCTCGATCAGACCGGGGTTGAGGGCGATGGCCTTGTCATAGGACGACAAGGCGTCATGGTAGCGATTCAGCGGTTGCAGCACATTGCCGCGGTTGAACCAGGCCTGGGCGAAATCGGGCCTCAGGCTGATCGCCTTGTCGAGTGCATCAAGCGCATCCTCATAGCGCTTCAATGTCAGCAAGGCCATGCCTTTTCGTTCCCAGGCCCGGGCATCACCAGGCATGGAAACGAGCGCCTTGTCGAATGAGTCCAGCGCATCCTGGTGCCGCCCCAGCCGTTGCAGGCTCAGCCCCCGGGCATACCAGGCTTCGGCGTCTCCGGGGTGGATGGCAAGCGCCTTGTCGAAAGACGCCAGCGCATCGGCGTGACGGTTCAAGGTCTGCAACACGGTGCCGTGCCTGTACCAGGAAACAGCATGCTTAGGGTTGAGGGCGAGTGCCTTTTGATAGCACGCCAGAGCTTCTTCGTGGCGGCCCAGCGCGTGCAGTGTCGTGCCGCGATTGGACCAGGACTCTGTGTGCTCGGGCTTGAGGCGCAGGGCCCGGTCGTAGCAGCCCAGGGCCTGGCTGAAATTCGATTCGTGGTGATTGCAGATGCCCAGGATCATCCAGGCTTCAACAGCCTTGCTGTCGATTGAGACCGCCTTTTTTGCAAAGGGCAGAGCCTCGGATGGCAAGTCTTTCCTTACCAGCGTCGCGGCCAGTTTGGTCAGCGCAGATACCCTGTCAGGCGCCAGATCAAGCGCTTGGCGAAAATTCGATTCCGCAGACCCGAGGTCCCCTGCATCGAAGAATTCCAGACCCTTGAGGAAGTGTGTTTTGGCGAGTTCCTGATTGTTCATTGTTTGCGCTGAATGAATCTTGACCCAGGCTGCCGATTGGCGGTTGACCCAGGACTGGTTGCTACTTTTTGAATCAGCAGCTGTGGATAAGTGTAACAAATAGTCTGGTTTTAAGTTCTCCTCCTCTGTCGTGCTGCGAATCAGAATG
>CAXNIK010000173.1:0-7451 GCA_964202115.1 Burkholderiales bacterium | reverse complement strand
CAGGTGTCGCGCAAGGGGCCATACGTTCTGTTCGACTTCACCGCCAACGCCTTTCTTCATCACATGGTGCGCAATATCGTCGGCTGTCTGGTGTATGTGGGCAAGGGCAGGCACCCGACGCAATGGCTGGGCGAGGTGCTCCAGGGCCGCGATCGCAGGAAGGCGGCGCCCACCATGTCCGCGGCCGGCCTGTATCTGGTCGATATCGGCTATGAGCCGCGCTGGAAGCTGCCCGGCTTCGCCCGTATGATGCCTCTGGACCTGTAACAAGAGGAATGATGAGAACACGCATCAAGATCTGCGGCATCACGCGCGTCGAGGACGCGCAGGCGGCGGTGCGGAACGGCGCCGACGCGCTGGGCTTTATCTTCTGGGACCGCAGCCCCCGCTACATCGCACCGGAGAAGGCCGGGCCGGTGGTGCGCTCGGCCGGGCCTTTCGTTGCCACCGTGGGGGTGTTCGTGAATCCCTCGCGCGATGAGGTGCTTCGTGCCATCGAGGACAGCGGCATTTCCATGCTGCAATTCCATGGAGATGAGCCGGCCGAATTCTGCACCGCTTTTGACCTGCCTTATATCAAGGCCTTCAAGCCGTCTGAGGGTGTGGATTTGATAAAATGCATGGCAGCTTACGGCGATGCTGCGGGCTGGCTGCTGGATGCCTACGACGAGAAGCGCGTAGGCGGCACGGGCGAGACTTTTGACTGGAATCTGATCCCGCAAAACCTGGCCCGGCCGCTGGTGCTGTCAGGCGGGTTGAATGTGGACAATATTGCTTCGGCCATACTCCTGGTGCGTCCCTATGCGGTCGATGTCTCCAGCGGCGTGGAACTGAGCAAGGGCATCAAGGATGCGGCCAGAATCGCCGCATTCGTTCAAGGAGTGCGCAATGCAGATCAATGACCTCCCCTACACAATGCCGGACCAGCAGGGCCATTTCGGACCTTATGGTGGCGTGTTCGTGTCCGAGACGCTGATGCATGCGCTGGATGAACTGAAGGCCGTCTATGCCCAGTGCCAGAAGGATCCGGCCTTCATTGCCGAGTTCGAATACGAACTGAAGCATTACGTTGGCCGGCCCAGCCCTGTCTACCATGCCAAACACTGGTCGACGCTGCTGGGTGGCGCGCAGATCTACCTCAAGCGCGAAGACCTCAATCACACCGGCGCGCACAAGGTGAACAACACCGTGGGCCAGGCGCTGGTGGCCAGGCGCATGGGCAAGCCGCGTGTCATCGCCGAAACCGGTGCGGGGCAGCACGGCGTGGCCACCGCCACGGTGGCGGCGCGCTACGGCATGGAATGCGTGGTCTACATGGGTTCCGAAGACGTGAAGCGCCAGGCGGCCAATGTCTATCGCATGAAGCTGCTGGGCGCCACTGTAGTGCCGGTGGAGTCCGGTTCGAAGACCCTGAAGGATGCGCTCAATGAAGCCATGCGCGACTGGGTTACCAATGTGTCCAATACCTTTTACATCATCGGCACGGTGGCCGGCCCCCATCCCTATCCGATGATGGTGCGCGACTTCCAGTCGGTGATCGGCAAGGAATGCCTGGAGCAGATGCCGCAGCTGGTCGGCCGCCAGCCAGATGCGGTGATTGCCTGCGTCGGCGGTGGATCGAATGCAATGGGGATCTTCTATCCCTACATACCTCACAAAGGCGTGCGCCTGATCGGCGTGGAGGCGGGTGGGCGAGGTCTCGCGTCGGGGCAGCACGCCGCTTCCCTGACCGCCGGCCGCCCCGGTGTGCTGCACGGCAATCGCACCTATCTGTTGCAGAACGCCGATGGCCAGATCGCCGAGACGCACTCCATTTCCGCCGGGCTGGATTATCCCGGCGTGGGTCCGGAGCATGCCTGGCTGAAGGATTCCGGTCGCGCCGAATACGTCGTCATCGACGACGGCGAGGCCCTGCAGGCCTTTCATGACCTGTGCCATTTCGAGGGCATCATCCCGGCACTGGAGTCCAGTCACGCCCTGGCCTATGCCGCCAAGCTGGCGCGCACGCTGCCCCAGGACAAGGTGCTGCTGGTCAATCTCTCCGGACGAGGCGACAAGGACATGCACACCGTCGCCGAACAGTCAGGCATCAAGTTCTAGTCCCGGCATTTATCTCGCCCCCTCATTTTCGATTGCCCAGGTGAACGCCGCTCTTTACAACGAGGATTATTTCGCCGGCGTGGAGCGCATTGCCGATGGCAGCGTGGATCTGGTCATCGCCGATCCACCCTATGGCCTGGGCAAGGACTACGGCAATGATTCCGATCGCCTGTCAGGCGCCGACTACCTGGACTTCAGCCGACGCTGGGTGGAAGCGACGCTGCCCAAGCTGAAGGCCACCGGCAGCCTGTACGTGTTTCTCTCCTGGCAGAACAGCCCGGAAGTATTCAGCCTGCTCAAGACGAGCATGACCATGGTCAACGAGATCATCTGGGACCGGCGCGTGCCCAGCATGGGCGGCAGCACGCGCAAGTACTCCTCGGTGCACGACAACATCGGCTTATTCGTGATGAGCAGGGACTACTACTTCGACCTGGACAGCGTGCGCATACCCTATGACGCCCAGACCAAGAAGGCGCGCAGCCGCTCCATCTTCGTCGGCAAGAAGTGGCTGGAGGTCGGCTACAACCCCAAGGATGTCTGGAGCGTTTCGCGCATTCACAGCCAGGATCCGGAGCGCGAGGCCCATCCCACGCAAAAGCCGGTGGAGATCGTCGAGCGCATGGTGCTGGCGAGCTGTCCTCCCGGAGGCCTGGTGCTGGACCCCTTCATGGGTTCGGGCACGGTCGCTGAAGCCGCGCTGATGCACAGCCGTTGTGTCATCGGCTTTGAAATGAATCCTGACTATTTCGCCATCGCTCAGGCGCGGGCCGCGCGACACTCGCAGTTCGAACTGGTCGGTTCCCGGCAGGGCCGCCTTGCTACCGACACTGCGGCTACCTGAGCACCACATGTCCCGCATCCAGTCCACATTCGCCGAATTGAAACGCAGCGGGCGCAAGGCCCTCATCCCCTATGTGACCGCCGGAGATCCCTCGCCCGCCATTACCACGATCATGATGCATGCCATGGCCGAGGCCGGCGCCGATGTCATCGAGCTGGGCGTGCCCTTCTCCGACCCCATGGCCGATGGCCCGGTGATACAGCGTGCCGGCGAGCGCGCGCTCAAGCAGGGTGTGGGCCTGGCCACGGTGCTGGACATGGTGCGCGAATTCCGCAAGCGCAACACCACCACGCCGGTGGTGCTGATGGGCTATGCCAATCCGATCGAGGCCATGGGCGTGGAGCAGTTCGCCTCCGCCGCGGCCAAGGCGGGCGTGGACGGCATCCTCGTGGTGGACTATCCGCCCGAGGAAAGCATGGAGTTTGCAAGGCTGGTGCGGGCCCAGGGCATGGATCTCATATTCCTGCTGGCGCCAACGTCCACCGAAGAGCGCGTGGCCCACGTGGCGCGCCTGGCCAGCGGCTACATCTACTACGTGTCACTCAAAGGCATCACCGGGGCGAGCCATCTTGATCTGGCCGATGTCGCGGCCAACATCCGCCGCATACGCGCGCAGAGCGATCTGCCCGTGGGTGTGGGCTTCGGCATTCGCGACGGCGCCACCGCGCGCGGCATCTGCGACATCGCCGACGCAGCCATCATAGGCACGCGCATCATCCAGGAAGTGGAGGCCGGTGCCGCCGACAAGGCACCGGAGCGCGTGGCGGCCTTTCTGCGCGAGGTGCGCGCGGCCATGGACGGCCAACTGGGGGAGAAGAGGGCATGAGCTGGCTGCAGAAACTGCTTCCACCCAAGATCAACCGCAGCGTCGCGGGCGCGGGCAACCGCAAGACCGTGCCAGAGGGCCTGTGGAGCAAGTGTGCCTCCTGCGGTGAAGTGCTGTATGCCACCGATCTGGAAAAGAATTTCAATGTCTGCCCGAAATGCGCCCACCACAATCGCATGGGCGCGCGCGAGCGCCTGGACATGCTGCTCGACACCGAAGGGCGATTCGAGATCGGCGCCGAAGTGCAGCCCGTGGACACGCTCAAATTCAAGGACAGCAAACGCTACAGCGTGCGCCTGGAAGAGGCGGTGAGTGCAACCGGCGAGACCGAGGCGCTGATCGTCATGCAGGGCGCGATCAAGACCGTGCCGGCGGTGGTTGCGGTGCTGGATTTCGATTTCATGGCCGGTACCATGGGCTCGGTGGTGGGCGAGCGGTTCGTGCGCGGCGTGCATGTCTGCCTGGAAAACGAGCTGCCTTTCATCTGCTTCACCGCCAGCGGCGGCGCGCGCATGCAGGAAGGCATGCTGTCGCTGATGCAGATGGCCAAGACCACGGCTTCCCTGACGCAATTGTCGGCGCGCCGGCTGCCTTTCATTTCCGTGCTCACCGACCCCACCACCGGCGGCGTATCGGCCAGCTTTGCCTTTCTCGGCGACGTGGTGCTGGCCGAGCCCCGCGCGCTGATCGGTTTTGCCGGCCCGCGCGTGATCGAGCAGACCGTGCGCGAGAAGCTGCCCGAGGGCTTTCAGCGCTCGGAGTTTCTGCTGGAGAAGGGCGCGATAGACATGATCGTCGATCGCCGCCAGCTGCGCGACAAGCTGGCACAGTTGCTGACTTTGCTGCTCAAGCTGCCTCCCCCGGCCGCGTAGGCCCCGTCGCGCCGCCGCTAGAGCCGCGCACACTTCACGCTCCATGTCCTCACGCAACCTGCAAGACTGGCTCGAGTACATTGAGCGCCAGCATCCCAAGACCATAGAGATGGGCCTGGCGCGCATTGCGCGCGTGCGCGACTGGATGACGGCCGCCATGGTCCAGTCTTTCCAGGGGCGCATCATCACGGTGGCCGGCACCAACGGCAAAGGCTCCACCTGCGCCATGTTGGAGGCCATGCTGCTGGCCGCGGGCTATCGCGTCGGCCTGTACACCTCGCCGCATCTGCTGCGCTACAACGAGCGCGTGCATGTGGACGGCCGCGAGGCCGATGATGCGACGCTGGCCGATGCCTTCGAGCGCGTCGAGGCGGCGCGCCAGAGCATTGGGACCAACAGCGGGCCCGATGAGCAGGGCGACGCGGTGCAACTCACCTATTTCGAGTTCGGCACGCTGGCCGCCTGGGACATATTCGCGCGGGCCGGGCTGGACGTGGTGATCCTGGAGGTGGGCCTGGGCGGCAGGCTGGACGCGGTCAATATCTTCGATGCCGACTGCTCCATCATCACCAGCATCGATCTGGACCACATGGATTACCTGGGCGACACCCGCGAGAAGATCGGCGCGGAGAAAGCCGGCATTTTCCGCGCCGGGCGTCCCGCCATCGTTGCCGACCCGTCACCGCCAGCGAGTGTCATCGTCCGTGCCAGGGACACGGGTGCTGATCTGCTGTTGATCGGGCGCGATTTCGGCTTTCAGGGTGATCGCCAGCAATGGCAGTTCTGGGGCAGGGGAGGCAAGCGGCCGTCACTGGCCTATCCGGCGCTGCGCGGCGCCAATCAGTTGCTGAACGCCTCCGCGGCGCTGGCCGCGCTGGATGTGCTGAGGGACGCGCTGCCCGTGGGCATGAATCAGGTGCGGCTGGGCCTGGCCAGCGTGCAGCTTCCGGGGCGCTTCCAGGTGTTGCCGGGCCGGCCCACGGTGATACTGGACGTGGCCCACAATCCGCATGCCGCGGCGGTGCTGGCCGAGAACCTGTCCAACATGGGTTTCTTTCCGGATACGCATGCCGTGTTCGGCATGCTGGGTGACAAGGATATTCGCGGTGTCTGCCATGCCCTGCGCGGACGTATTGATTTCTGGCATGTCACGGGCCTCCCGGGACCGCGCGGAACCAGTGCCGAAGCGCTGGAGCAGGCTATTACCGAGAGCGGCGCCGGCGGCAAGGTTTTCCGTCACGACACACCGCGCGCGGCCTATGCTGCAGCGCGGCGTCAGACAAACGAGAATGATAGAATTGTGGTGTTTGGTTCCTTCCTCACCGTAGCGGATGTCATGCAGGTCGCTGGCGCCTGAAAGCGCAGGAAGAAACCGGCCTCCAGATCGCAGGGCGACACTGAATTGGCAGACAGCCAGGACGCTATCGAGTTGAAACGACGCGCGCGGCGCCGCTTGGTGGGGGCCATCGCGCTGGTGGTCTTGGTGGTCATCGCCCTGCCCATCGTGCTGGACCGTGAGCCCAAGCCCGTATCGCAGGACCTGAGCATACAAATACCGAGTCAGGACGCCGGGCGGTTTTCCAGCCGCGTGCTGCCAGCCCAGTCGTCTGTTGCGCCTGCTGCGCCCGATGCGGCGCCTTCCGCTGATGCGGCGGCCAAGCCAGCGCCTGTGGCCGAAGTGGCCAAACCCGAAGCGGTCAAACCCGAAGCCAAAGCTTCAGAAACCAGGGTAGCCGAGGTCAAGCCAGCCGCAGTTGCGCCCAAAGCCGAGGCGCCCGCCAAGGCGGCAGCGCCCGAAGCCAAGGCCGAATCCAAGCCCGCCGCTGCAGCAACGGATGGCTCCTTCGTCGTTCCGCTAGGCCTGTTCAGCAAGGCCGACAACATCAAGCAGGTCCGCGCCAAGGCAGCCTCCGCCGGATTCAAGACCTACACCGAGGTGGTGGCGGGCACGGACGGGGTGCGGGTGCGCGCCGGTCCCTTTGCCAGCCGCGATGCCGCGGAGCAGGCGCGGGACAAGCTGAAAGGGGCGGGGCTGGATGTGGGCGCCGTAGCCGCGCGATGAGCGGGCGCAATCGGGGACAACACCTTGCCCAGCGGCCATGACGGCATTCGACTACGCAGTGCTGACCGTGCTGGGGCTGTCGCTGCTGTGGGCTTTGCTGCGTGGCTTCGTCCGGGAGCTGATGGCCATTGTCGGCTGGGTGGTCGCGGTGGTGCTGTCCGTGTTGTTTACGCAGACGCTGGCGAAGTCACTGCCGGAAAGCCTGGGGCCGGTGCTCTCGAATGTGCTGGCCTTCGTGGCGATCTTCATCGGTGTCTGGGTGCTGTCCGGATTCGCCGGGCTGTTGCTGGGCAAGCTGGTGCAGGCAGCCGGCCTGGGCTGGACCGACCGGCTGCTGGGCGCGGTGCTGGGCCTCGCGCGCGGCCTGATCATTGTTCTGCTGCTGGTGATGCTGGCAGGCCTGACGCCCTTGCCGCGTGAACCGGTGTGGCGCAACGCGGTTCTGTCCGCGCCGCTGGAGACGGCCGTGACGGCCATGAAACCGCTGCTGCCCGAGGGGCTGGCACAACGCATACGCTATCGCTGAGTTCAATGGTATTTACGGCAACAAGCCGGTAAGAAAGCAGAGGCCAAGGGCATGTGCGGAATCATAGGGATGGTAGCGAAGACGCCGGTCAATCAGTCCTTGTATGACGGCTTGTTGCTGCTGCAGCACCGCGGCCAGGACGCCGCCGGCATCGTGACCTCCGCCCACCATGCTTTCTACATGCACAAGGGGCCGGGCCTGGTGCGCGACGTGTTCCGCAC
>CAXNIK010000172.1:0-7489 GCA_964202115.1 Burkholderiales bacterium | reverse complement strand
TATCTGCCTCATCTGCTCAAACTGCGCCAGAATCAGCGTGTCTTTCTCGACATCGCTCAGTCTGGACAGGTCAGGCAATTCAGGCATGCCATGAAGTATCAGCCTTTACCGTTCTGTTTACAACCGCAATATTGACCTGAATAGTTACTCGCTTTGTTAATATTCGCCTGGTTGACTAGGCATCGGAGATTTACTCATGGCACTGAAATCGACTTCCTGGCTCGCTGCGTTACTGTTGGCGTTGCCCATCGCATCCGTGGCCCAGACGGCCGCGCCTTCCTTCACACCGCAGGTCGGCCAGGAGGGCAAGGACGTCATCTGGGTGCCCACGCCACCGGAACTGGTGGATCGCATGCTCAGGCTGGCCCAGGTCAACCCCAAGGATTTTGTCGTGGATCTTGGCGCCGGTGACGGCCGCATCGCCATCGCCGCGGCGAAGATGGGCGTACGCGCCATGGGCATCGAATTCAACCCGGAGATGGTGGATTTCGCCAATCGCGCCGCCGCCGAGGCCGGTGTGACCGCCAAGGCGAGCATCGTTCATGGTGATATCTTCGAGAAGGATTTCACCAAGGCCACCGTGGTGACCATGTATCTGCTGACAGCGCTCAACCTGAGGCTGCGTCCCAAACTGCTGGAGATGAAGCCGGGCACGCGCCTGGTTGCGCACCAGTTCGGCATGGGCGAGTGGATGCCGGACGAGACCTCCTACGTCGAGGGCCGGCCGGCGCATCTGTGGATCGTGCCGGCCAAGGCGCAGGGCACCTGGAACGTCACTGTGGGCACGCCCGGCAAGTCGCGCTCCTTCGTGCTGCAGATCGAGCAGACCTTCCAGAAGATCACCGGCAACGCCACCTTCGCCAAGACCAGCACCACCTTGCGCAATCCGCGCCTGCAGGGCGACACCCTGCGTTTTGCCTTCACCGACTTCGACGGCCATGTGCGTGAGTTCTCCGGCCGCGTCAGCGGCGAGCGCATGTCCGGCGACATCACCGGTGCCGGCGGGCGGCAGCGCTGGCAGGCCATCCGGGGCAGTTGATCCGGGCGATATCCGGCGAGGAAGGCCAGCGCCGTCTTCGTCCGGGTAAAGTCGCCGACCTGCGGCAGCGTTCCTCTTCCTTCAATCAGCATCGTGAGCACCATGACCAGCACCAGGAAAAGCACCGGCAACAAGAAAAGCGCCGGCAAGACAGCGGCGAGCAAGACCGTGGCAAAGCCATCAAAACCCTACGCGGTGCGCAAGTCCGCCATACACGGCAAGGGCGTCGTCGCCACCCGGGCCATACGCAAGGGCAGGGTGCTGATGGAGTACACGGGAGAGCGCATCACCTGGGAGGAGGCCGAGGTCCGCTATCCGGTCGATCCCATCCCCTATCACACCTTCCTGTTCGAGACCGGCGACGGCTCCAACTGCCTGGATGCGGCGCGCAAGCGCACCATCGCGAAGTGGGTCAACCATTCCTGCAAGCCCAATTGCGAGGCCGAGGAGGACGAGGACGAGCGCGTGTTCATCGTCGCCCGCCGCGACATCGCCGAGGGCGAGGAGCTGACCTACGACTACAACCTCACCAGCGAAGGGCGCATGAAAAAGTCAGAGCAGCAGCGCCGCTATCCTTGCTGGTGCGGGGCGAAGAAATGCCGCGGGACCATGCTGGGAAAGAAATAACGCGATTCATCGCTGATAACAAATATCGCCTGTCTGTTTGTGAGCCGGCGACATCAGTTCAAAATTGATAATATCAGTACTTCCGCCGCCCCAGCAGGTTGTTGGCGATGAGGTTCTTCTGTATCTGCGAGGTGCCGCCAGCGATGGCGCAGGCGCGGATGTCGCGATAGATGCGCTCCAGCGGGTAGGCCGTGGACAGGCCGTTGGCACCGAACAGCTGCATGGCGTCGGTGGCCACGGCCAGCGCCGCCTCGTTGGCAAAGGTCTTGGCCACCGACGCCTCTAGCGCTGAAGGAAATCCGTCCGAGGCATTGGCCGCGGCGCGGTAGATCAGCAGGCGCGCCGCTTCCAGCTTGATGTGCATCTCGGCAATCATCCAGCGCAGGCCCTGGAAATCGGACAGGTGCTTGCCGAAGGCCGCGCGCTGCTGCACATATTCCACCGCTTCGTCATGCGCACGCTGCGCCGCGCCCAGGGCGATGGCGGCGTTGCAGCAGCGTGAAAGGCTCATGGCCGTCAGCGCACCCTGCATGTCACCGGCGGCCATGCGCATGTTCTTGGGCACCAGGCAGTTGTCGAAGGAGAGCGTGGTCGAGGGACTGCCGCGATGGCCCATCATGGGCTCGACCTTGCCGACCTGGAAGCCCGGCGTGTCGCGCTCCATGAGCAGCATGCCGTGCTCCTTCTTTTCTCCGTCGCGGAACACCACATCGACCAGGAACACATGCGCCACCGCGCCGCGCGAGATCCAGCACTTGGCGCCATTGACCACGTAGTTGTCGCCCTGCAGCGTGGCGCTGGTGAGCAGGCGCTTGGCGTCCGACCCTGCCTGTGGCTCGCTCATGGCATGCGCGGGCAGGATTTCTCCGCTGGCGATGCCCGGCAGGTACTTGGCTCGCTGCGCCGCATCGCCCAGCTGCGCGATGCGGTTGGCGTGGACATTGGAGCTGAACACGTACAGGGCGGTGCTCACGCAGGACCAGGCGAACTGCTCCAGCACCAGGGCCAGATCGACAATGGAGCCGCCGCCGCCGCCGTGTTCCTCCGGTATCAGCAGGCCGAGATAGCCCTGCTTGGCGAGCACCTTGATGTTGTCCCAGGGCACTTCGGAGTTGGCGTCCCAGCGCGCGGCGCGGTCCTTGAAGACCTCCACCGACAATTTGCGGGCCTGGTCGCGCAGCAGGTTCTGTTCTTCGCTCAGTTTGAAATTCATGATGTTCCGTGGCTGGTATTGGATGAACGCGGTTGGTTGTACACGCGTCAGTTGAAAACGCCTTCGTCGGCGAGCGCCTTGAACTCGTCCCGCGTCAGGCCCAGCTGCTCGCTGCACACCTCCTCGGTGTGCTGGCCGATCAAGGGTGCCGGCACGGTGATGGTCACCGGATGCTCGAGGAAGCGATACGGCGGGGCGTTGTAGATGGTGCGGCCCATCTCCGGGTGGTCCAGCGTCAGCCAGTGGCTGCGATGGGCCAGTTGAGGATCGCGGCGTACCACGTCCTCGGCGGTGGCCACCACGCCGGCGGGCACGCCGCGCGCCTGCAACTGCTGCATCAGGGTCTCGGCCACATGCCTGCGCGTCTCGGTGCCCAGCAGCCGGTCGAGTTCCTCACGGCGGGCATGGCGCGATTGCGCGTTTGCCCACTGGACCTCTTGCATCCACTGCGGATCCCCCAGCACGCCGCGCAGTGACTGCCAGTGTTCCTCTTGCAGCACCGCAATGGCGATCCAGCGATCCTCGCCCTGGCAGGGGTAGGCGCCATGCGGCGCGGCGACGGGATGCGCATTGCCCGGAGGCTGCTGCACCAGGCCATTCACGGTGTAGTCGAGCATGGTGGGGCCGAGCAGCGCCACGGTGGGCTCGGTCTGGGCGATGTCGATGCGCTGGCCTTCGCCGGTGCGGCGACGATGGCGCAGCGCCGCCAGCACGGCAAAGGTGGCATGGCAGGGATTGGGCACGTGATCGGGGTAGTTGGTGCCCGTGCCCGCCGGCTCGCGTCCGGGAAAGGCGGTGAGATGCTGCAGCCCGGTGATGGAGGCCATGCCCGAGCCGTAGCCGGAGTAGCTGCGCTCCGGGCCGCTGCCACCCGACATGGACATGGTCAGGTAGATGATATCCGGCTTCATGGCGCGCACCGCCTCGTAGTCCAGGCCGAAGCGTTCCATTACCCCCGGGGTGAAATTGTTGGCGATGATGTCGCTCTGCCTGATCAGCTTCTCCACCAGCGCCAGGGCCTTGGGGTGCTTCATGTCCAGGGTGATGCTGCGCTTGCTGGTGTTGCGATCGGCGAAGTAGCCGCTGCGGTTCACCCCGAGGATGCCGTCCTTGTAGGGCGCGGCAAGACGCAGCGAATCCACGCGCTGGCGGCTTTCGATGCGGATCACCTCGGCGCCGGCATCGGCCAGGATCTTGGTGGCATAGGCGCCCGCGCCTATCCAGGCGAAGTCGGTAACGCGGATGCCGGCCAGCGGCAGTCTTGATGCCTGGATTGATTTGGGTGAACGACGGACGGGCTGATCCGTTGCCAGCGGCGCCAGGATTTCGTCATTGTGCTCGCCCAGCGCAGGTGCGGACTTGCCGCGGCGCCAAGGCGTGGCCGAGAACTGATAGGGAGCCCCGGGCATGCGCAGCTTTTTTCCGGTGGCTGCATGAACGGCGTCGATGAAAAATTTCCGGTGCGCGAATTGTTTGCTGGCCAGGATGTCGGCGGTGTCGTTGATGGGGGCGATGGGAATGTGGCGGCGCTGGCCCTCGTGATAGAGATAGCTCTTGGTCTTGTGCATGGCCCAGGGACCGAACACCTCGGCGAAGATGCGCTTGCCCTCGGCGGAGTGCACATAGTCCACACTGTGCCATTCCCGCCCCTGGAGACGTTCCACCGCGGGGATTTTTTCGTCGAGGAACCATTGCAGGCTGATGGGCCAGAACTTGTTGGCGCCGATGCCGGCGAACATGGCGTAGATGTAGCCGTCCTGGCAGGCATAGACGCCGGTGCCGGCGTAGCGCTGCTCGTCGGCATTGCGCTTGCGTACCTTGCCCTCCAGGTCGAAGAACTGCACCGCGGTCTCCATGGCCATGGTCATGCATTCCTGCATGGAGACGTCGATGTGCTCGCCCTCACCGGAGAGTTCCGCGGCGGTGAGGGCGATCATCGCCGACACCGCGCCGTACATGCCGGCGCCGAGCAGCGCCTGGTCGCCGTAGGCCGCCAGCGGCGGGCTGTCGCTGTAGCCGCCCAGGTACATGAAGCCGCCGGTGGCCAGGGCGATCAGGTCCGAGCTTTCATATTGGGCATACGGCCCGGTCTGCCCGAAACCGGTGATGCTGAGCACAACCAGCGAGGGCTTGAGCGCCTTCAACTCGGCATAGCCGCAGCCGCGCGCGGCCATCACGCCGGGCTTTTCGGCTTCGACCACGAGATCGGCATCGGCTGCCAGTTTGCGAAACAGCGCCTGGCCTTCACCTGAGTCCAGGTCCAGGGTAATGCCGCGCTTGCTGCCGTTGAAATATTCGAAGGCCATGCTTCGGTCCGGACCGGCCACGCCGTCAATGAAGGGCGGGACGGACCGTGTTTGCGCGCCCTGTCCTTCGGGCGGCTCGACCAGTATCACCTCCGCGCCCAGCTCCGCGAACATCTTGCCGCAATACTGGCTCATGGGACTGGCCAGCTCGATGACGCGCAGGCCTGCCAGCGCTGCCGCCGGGCCCTGCTTCTCCTTGTTCTGCATGCTTCCCCTGTTTGTTTCTTGTTGTGTATGCCGGACGCCGCCATGCGTCCGGCTTTATGTGTCTGATGCTGCACCAGCGGCGTGCATCATGTAGGACAGAACTATAGCAACACGCCTGAACAAGGGTGGCATGCTGCCGACTTGGGCCGGCCCTCAGTCGCCGGCCTTGAAGAAGGGTCTCATTGCCACGGGGTTGTTCGCTCCCATGAGGGAGACAGAGCCGTCCGGGGGCGACTTGACCACCAGGTCCGAGCCCAGTTGCCCGTCCGCGCTGGCGCGAGTTGTGGTCGCGCCGCCTTCAGGCAGCGGCGCTGGCCGGGGTGCGCGTCTTGTCCGGCATGGTGAGGCGGGTGGCCGAGGCCGAGTCCGGCAGCGTGGGCAGCTTCTCCAGCACTGCCAGCAGCTTGGAAGCGGCGTTGCTTCCCAGCGCCCGCGTGGCGCAATCCAGAAACTTTTCCGATAGTTCCGAGGGGGTCATGGGCCACTGGGGAGAGCCCGGCGTGTGTTCCACGCGCGTGTCGAAATTGCCGCGGGTCGTTTCCACGGTGATATCCGTGTAGCCGACCACCCCAGAATACACGCCCTCGGCCGGGATGCGCTCGCGCTCCACTTTTCCCATGAGGGGAAGAATCTCAGGCCGCTGCACCATGGCATCGGTGAAACTGTCCAGCGTGAGTTTGCCATCGAGCAGCGTGGCGGCGGCGCAGTACTCGATACTGAACTTGCCTTCCAGTCCGGTGCGGGCGGCATCGCCCTTGACCAGCAGGGCGGCGTCGCTACCGGGCAGGAAGCCCACGCGTATCGCCTTCACCTCATCAACCGTAATGTTGTGCGCAGCCATGAGCTTGAGCAGCCCGCCCACCGGGCGGTGATTGCAATAGCAGCAGGGCCAGCGCTTGACATAGATGCTGGGCGATAGGACCTGCCACGGCGGGCCGAAGCTGTCCATGAGTTCCACCAGCGGAACGCCGTCATCGCCCGCATAGGTGCTGAAGAAATTCTGTTCACCTTCGAAGATCGTCGTGCTGGCGGTGAAGCCGGAGCGTACCAGCGTGACTGCGACAAGGGCAGAGCGCGCAGCATGTCCGGCATGGAAGGGTTTGGTCATGGTGCCGAAATTGCAGAGCAGTCCGGAAGTCTCCGATGCGGCGATCCCCCAGGCCATCTGCAATTGCTCGGCCGTTAGTCCAAGAAGGCGTCCTGCCGCAGCTGTGGCCGACATGATGCCGATTGTGGACGTGGTGTGCCAGCCGCGCATGTAGTGGCCGGCGCCTATGGCCTTGCCCAGCATGCCTGCTACTTCGGCGCCAATGACATAGGCCTCCAGCACTGCCCTGCCCGGGACTTTGACGCTCTCGGCCGCGGCCAATATGGCCGGAACCATGGTCGTGCTGGGATGACCGCGCAGCGTAGGCAGACTGTCGTCGAAGTCCAGGGCGTGGGCGGCGATACCGTTGGCGAAAGCGGCATCCATGGCGGAGGTTCGCAGATCCGTTCCCCAGATCGTGGCCACGGGCGCGGCCCCGAGGTCCTTGACCCAGCGTTGTGCGATCGTCGCGCAGTCCTCGACCGCGCCCGCCAGTGCCACGCCCATGGTGTCGATGATGGCGTTGCGGGCTGCGTCAAGCGCAGCCTCGGGTATGTCGCGGGTCTCCAGGACCAATTTGGCCAGACGCAGAGTCAGCATGATGTTCCTCCTTTTTTATTGGTGCGTGCGCATCTTGTGTGCGCGCCGCGGTAGCGATGAAGATCGCTACCGCACGATCGATTCGCGGGGCGATTCCACCTGGCTATTGTTGCACAAAGATCTTGCGGCGGCACTGGCGCTGCTTTCGCGCCATCCACAACAACGGCGTCCGGTTGTTACTGCGTCTCGACTAGGGTCTTGACGAATTCACCGACGAACGGCGACAAGGCCTGCACCTTTCGCACGCAGATCACCAGCTTGCGTTCAGCCCATTCATCGCTGAGCTGCACAAGACTGATGTTCATGTTCCGGCCCAGTCGCCTGCCTGCGGATTCGGGCAATATGCCTATGCCCATACCGGCCTCTATCATGCTGCAGACTGCTTCGAAGTTGCTGACATGGATGAGGAT
>CAXNIK010000171.1:0-7490 GCA_964202115.1 Burkholderiales bacterium | reverse complement strand
ACCTGCTAATATACGCAACTTCTCTCGCAGTGCGCCACTCGAATGATCTCCCCGCCGGCAGCCGACCGGATGAATCCGCTGGAAATCCGCGCCGGCCTGTCCCTGGCCACGCTGTTTGCCCTGCGCATGCTGGGCCTGTTCATCATCCTGCCGGTGTTTGCCGTGCATGCCGGCGCGCATCTGGAAGGCGGCGACAACCAGACCCTGGTCGGGTTGGCACTGGGCATCTACGGCCTGACCCAGGGCATGCTGCAGCTTCCCTTCGGCATGGCCTCGGACCGGTTCGGCCGCAAGCCGGTCATTGTTTTCGGCCTGGTGCTGTTTGCCCTGGGCAGTTTCATCGCCGCCGCCGGCGACAACATCTGGGTGGTGATTGCCGGCCGCGCCCTGCAGGGGGCCGGAGCGATATCCGCGGCGGTGGTGGCCATGGCCGCCGACCTCACCCGCGAGCAGCATCGCACCAAGGTCATGGCCATGATAGGCGCCTCCATTGGTCTCACGTTCGCGCTATCGCTGATGCTGGCGCCGCCGCTGTACCGCGCCATCGGCATGGGTGGAATTTTCTCGCTGGTGGGTGTGCTGGCCTTTGCCGCCATCGCCGTGGTGATATTCGCGGTGCCACCGCAACCAGCGGCAGCCGCGAGCAGTGATTCCGATGCCACGCTGGGTGACGTGCTGCGCAATGTTGAACTGCTGCGCCTCAACTTCGGCATCTTCGCGCTGCACCTGGTGCAGGTGGCGATGTTCGTGGTGGTGCCGGTGGCCCTGGTGCAGGGCGGCCTGGATGTCGAGGCGCACTGGAAGGTCTATCTGCCGGTCGTGCTGGTTTCGTTCGCGCTGATGGTTCCGCCCATCCTGATTGCCGAGCGGCGCGGCAAGATCAAGCAACTGTTTATTGCGGCCATCGTCATGATGCTGGCGGTGCAGGCCGGATTCGCACTGTGGCTGGACAGCATGGCGGGCGTGACGGTGCTGCTGGCGGTGTTCTTCACGGCCTTCAACATCCTCGAGGCCAGCCTGCCCTCGCTGGTGTCGCGCATCGCCCCGGCATCGGCGCGCGGCACCGCCATCGGCGTGTACAACACCACCCAGGCGCTGGGCCTGGCCGCGGGCGGGGTGGTGGGCGGCTGGTTGGCCCAGCACCAGGGAAATGTCGCGGTCTTTGTATTCGGATTTGGCTTGATTGCGTTGTGGTTGATATTCGCCGCCGGTATGCGTGCGCCGAAGCAGAGAGCAGCGCACTGAATCCCGGTTCGGTGCAAAATTAGAACCATTCTGGTCGTACAACTTTTCTTGGGGGAAGCCCATGGCATCGGTCAATAAAGTCATCATCGTCGGAAACCTGGGCGCTGACCCGGAATCCCGTTACCTGCCCAGCGGCGATGCGGTGTGCAATATCCGCGTGGCCACCACCGACAAATGGAAGGACAAGGCCAGCGGTGAGATGAAGGAGCAGACCGAGTGGCATCGCATCTCCTTTTTCGGGCGGCTGGCGGAGATCGCCGGCGAATACCTGAAGAAGGGCTCGCAGGTCTACGTGGAAGGGTCGCTGCGCACGCGCAAGTACCAGGACAAGGACGGCACCGAGAAATACGCCACCGACATCCGCGGCGACACCATGCAGATGCTGGGCAGCCGCCAGGGCGGAGGCATGGGCGGCGGTATGATTGAGGGCGGCGGCGCAGCCCGGGCTGCGCGCGAGCCGGTGGCGGTGGCCGCTGGCGGGATGGGCGGCAAGCCGGCGGCCAAGAAGGGCGGCGGCTTCGATGACATGGACGACGATATTCCGTTCTAGGCCTGCATCGAAGGGGGCGGGTTTCACCGGCCCCCTGAAAGTGCCCGGTAAACTGTCCAACAAGCCTTGTAATTCCGGGGCTTGCACCCATTATTGAAGCGGATAGGCGGCACCTATCAGGTATAATTTTGGGTTTTCATGTCACCGGGACTTTCCCATGCCGATCTACGAATATCGTTGCTCATCCTGCGGGGTGCGCAAGGAGCACCTGCAGAAGGTCAGCGACCCGAAGTTCTCGGTCTGCCCGGATTGCGGCAAGGAAACTTATGAAAAACAGCTGACTGCCGCTGGCTTTCAGCTCAAGGGTTCGGGCTGGTATGCCACCGACTTCAAGGGCAGCCCCCCGGCCAAGAAGGACGATGGCGGCGGCACCAAGAAGGATGGCTCGGTCGAGAGCAGTTCCAAGGAAGCCGGAAGCACCGAAGGCGCAGGCAAGGACTCTGGCAGCAAGGAGGCCGGCAGCAAGGATCGTGGCGCGGACAAGCCGGCCGCCACGGCCAGCACCACCCCTGCGCCCAGCGCCCCGGCCAGCAGCACCCCGATCAGCGGCAGCTGAGACAAGTGGTGGCTGAGACAAATGGTGGCTGAGACAAATGGTGGCTGAGACAAATGGTGGCTGAGACAAGCGGCCCCACATCGCTGAAACCCTAATCGCAGGCGGCATAACGCAAGTGCGCCGCCGCAAAACTGTCCATGAAAAAATACCTCATTACCGGCCTGCTGATCTGGATCCCGCTGGCCATCACCATCTGGGTGCTGCAGCTGATCGTCAACACCATGGACCAGACATTGCTGCTGGTCCCGCCGGAGTGGCAGCCCAAGATGCACATACCCGGCCTGGGGGTGGTGCTGACGGTGCTGGTGGTGCTGTTTACCGGCGTGTTCGCCTCCAACCTGCTGGGCCAGAAGCTGATCCGTTTCTGGGAGGGAATACTCAAGCGCATCCCGGTGGTGAATTCCATCTACGGCGGTGTGAAGCAGGTGAGCGACACCCTGTTCTCCCCCGGCGGCCAGGCCTTTCGCAAGGCGCTGCTGGTCCAGTACCCGCGCCAGGGAAGCTGGACCATTGCCTTCATGACCGGCCAGCCCGGCGGGGATGTGGCCAACCACCTCGAGGGCGACTATGTGAGTGTGTACGTGCCGACCACGCCGAATCCGACCTCGGGGTTTTTCCTCATGATGCCCAAGGCGGACGTGATCGAGCTGGACATGACCGTGGATGAAGCACTTAAGTACGTCATATCCATGGGCGTTGTGGCCCCCGGTAAACGTCGCAATGGCGGCGCTGCACCCTTACCCGCTGCATCCTCACCTTAGGTTTTTATGAGAACACATTACTGCGGCCAGGTCGGCACGGCCGACCTGGGCAAGAGCGTCACCCTGTTCGGCTGGGCGCACCGCCGCCGTGACCACGGCGGTGTGATTTTCATCGACCTGCGCGACCGCGAGGGCCTGGTGCAGGTGGTGAGCGATCCTGACCGCAAGGAAAGCTTTGCCAACGCCGAGCGCGTGCGCGGCGAATTCGTGCTGAAGGTCACCGGCCTGGTGCGCAAGCGCCCCGAGGGCACCACCAACCCGGCGCTGCACTCAGGCGAGATCGAGGTGCTGGCCCACGACATCGAGATCCTGAACGCCGCGCTGACACCGCCCTTCCAGATCGATGACGACAATCTGTCGGAGACGGTGCGTCTGACCCATCGCGTCATCGACCTGCGCCGTCCGCAGATGCAGAAGAACATGATGCTGCGCTACCGCGTGGCCATGGCGGTGCGCCGCTACCTCGACGCGCAGGGCTTCATCGACATCGAAACTCCCATGCTGACCAAGTCCACGCCCGAGGGCGCGCGCGACTACCTGGTGCCTTCGCGCGTGCACGACGGCCAGTTCTTCGCCCTGCCGCAGTCACCGCAGTTGTTCAAGCAGATGCTGATGGTGTCGGGCTTCGATCGCTACTACCAGATCACCAAGTGTTTTCGCGACGAGGACCTGCGCGCCGACCGCCAGCCCGAGTTCACCCAGATCGACTGCGAGACCTCCTTCCTCACCGAGGAGGAGATTCGCGCCATCTTCGAGGGCATGACCCGCTCGGTGTTCAAGGAAGCGATCAAGGTCGACCTGCCCGATCCCTTCCCGGTGATGACGCACCGCGAAGCGATGTTGCGCTACGGCTCGGACAAGCCCGACCTGCGCGTGCACCTGCAGTTCACCGAACTCACCGACGTGATGAAGAAGGTGGATTTCAAGGTGTTCTCCGGTCCGGCCAATGCGCACGGCGGCCGCGTGGCCGGCCTGCTCATTCCCAAGGGCGGTGCGCTCACGCGCGGCGAGATCGATGCCTATACCGAGTTTGTCGGCATCTATGGCGCCAAAGGCCTGGCCTATATCAAGTTCAACGAGATCGCCAAGGGCCAAGGTTCGGATTTACGTCAGGGCATGCAGTCGCCCATCGTCAAGAACCTGTCGGACGAAGCGCTGCAAAAGATCGTCGAGCTGTCCGGCGCCAGGGATGGCGACCTGATGTTCTTCGGCGCGGGCTCGGCCAAGATCGTCAACGATGCGCTGGGTGCGCTGCGCGTGAAAGTCGGCCACGAAAAGGGTCTGGCCTCGAAAGAGTGGAAGCCCTTGTGGGTGGTGGACTTCCCCATGTTCGAGTACGACGAGGGCGAGAAGCGCTGGAACGCCATGCACCATCCCTTCACCGCGCCCAAGGACGGTCACGATGAGTACCTGGACAGCGATCCGGGCAAGGCCGTGGCCAAGGCCTACGACCTGGTGCTGAACGGCTGGGAGATGGGCGGCGGCTCGGTGCGTATCCACAAGGAAGAGGTGCAGTCCAAGGTGTTCCGTGCCCTGGGCATTGGCGCCGAAGAGGCGCAGCTCAAGTTCGGCTTCCTGCTGGATGCCCTGCAGTACGGCGCGCCGCCGCATGGCGGCATCGCCTTCGGCCTGGACCGCATGGTCACGCTCATGACCGGTGCCGAGTCCATACGCGATGTCATCGCCTTCCCCAAGACGCAGCGCGCGCAATGCCTGCTCACCCAGGCGCCTTCGCCGGTGGACGATAAGCAGTTGCGCGAGCTGCACATCCGGCTGCGCAACGCTGCGGCGCCCCAGGCCTGATCAATGCTGAGGTCAGCTGCGTGGAAGGGTTGGCTATGCGCCTTTCTTTGCTCGCTGCTGTTCGCCTCAGGTGCCCTGGCCCAATTGCAGGGTCGGCCGCCGGTGGGCGAGATCCGCGTCGCCCAGCTGCCGCGCGAGGCCCACGACACCCTGGCCCTGATACGCAAGGGAGGCCCTTTTCCTCATCGCCAGGATGGTGTCATTTTCAGAAACAGGGAAAAGATACTAGACCTTAAACAAAGGGATTATTATCACGAGTACACGGTGAAAACGCCGGGCTCGCGCGATCGCGGCGCACGCCGCATCGTCTCAGGCGGGACGCCTCCGGTGGAGTTTTTCTACACCGACGATCATTACCGCAGCTTCAAGCGCATACGCGAGTAGGAGGCAGGCATGGCAGAAAACACCGCTCACTGGCTATCCAATGCCGCCACGGCAGGGGTATTCCATCTGCGCGCCGATCCGCGCGAACTGGCCGAGGCAGGCGCCGCCGCGGGACTGGCGGTGTATCGCATCGACATCGGTCACGCCCACGACAAGCAGGACTTCCTGCGGCACATCGCCGGCGCCATGCGCTTTCCGGCGACCTTCGGCGGCAACTGGGACGCGCTGGCCGACAGCCTCAAGGACCTCTCCTGGACGCAGGCGCCGGGCTGGGTGATCCTGCTGGAGAAGAGCAAGCACTTCTGCGCCGGACATCACCATGAATTCGAAGAGGCCATGGACATCATGGGCGAGGCGGCAGATTTCTGGCGCGGTGAGGGCCGGCCCCTATGGACTCTTATAGGCGGGCCCGACGGGTGGATTTCCGGCTGGCCCGACCTGCCCTCGGCCTGAGGCCTGAGGGCGGAGCCAACGGCCATGGACAGCGCACCGGATGGCGCCGTGCCGCGCCACAAGATTCCGCGCTCGGTGCTGGTGGTGATACACACCCCGGACCTGCAGGTGCTGATGATGGAACGCGCCGCCTGGCCCGGGTTCTGGCAGTCGGTGACCGGCAGCCTGGATCACCAGGACGAACCGCTGCGGGAGACGGCCGTTCGCGAAGTACGGGAGGAAACCGGACTGGATGCGGAGCGCTATGTGCTGAGCGACTGGAAGCAGTCCAATCACTTCGATATTTTCCCCAGGCATCAGTCCCGCTACGCGCCGGGTGTCACGCGCAATCAGGAGCACATCTTCAGCCTGGAATTGCCCGCAACCATGGATGTCGTCCTCTCCAGCAACGAACACCTGCAGTACCGCTGGCTGCCCTGGAAGGAGGCGGCCCAGCTCACGCCCTCCTGGACCAATCGCGACGCCATTCTGGCCCTGCCCCGGCGGGTCGGCACCTGACGCCGCCGGCTGTTCCCTGACTGTGGTCAGGTGTGGCCTGACGTACGTTGGGCACCGGAGGCCGATGTTATGCTGCGGACATGAGTTGGCTGAGAGCGAGACATCTGGGTATCAGGGGTATCAGGGGTATCAGGGGTATCAGGGGTATCTGGGCCGTTCTGGCCGCCCTGACCTCGTTCGGAACCCCATTCTGCGCAGCCGCCCAGGACATCACCGCCGAGGTCACCACTCAGGGCGAATTCATCATGGTGCGCGCTTCGGTGGACCTGCCCGCCAGCAGGGCCACGGCCTGGAGCGTGCTCACGGACTACGACCGTCTGGCCCAGTTCATACCCGACATGGAGTATTCACGGGTGGTATCGCGAAGTCCGGAGGGCCTGGTGGTGGCGCAAAAAGGGCGCTACGGCGTGCTGTTCTTCGCGCGCGATGTGGAAGTGCAACTTGCCGTGATCGAGTCTGCGCCGCATACGGTGGTGTCGCGCTTCCTCTCGGGCAATGTGCGCGACATGAGCGGACGCTACGATCTGGTGGAGAATGGGACTGGCACAAGACTGGTCTATCAGGGACGTCTCCTGCCCGCCGAGGATCTGCCGCCGCTGATCGGCCTGGCCATGGTGCGCTACGCGCTGGAGCGGCATTTCACCGCGATGGTGCGGGAGATAGAGCGCCGTGATGCGCTGGAACGCGGCAGAACAGGGCAGCGCGCCGCGCAATGAACATGGGGACTGGAAGCAATGATGGTGAAGCACGCAGGAAAGACGCTCAAGGTTGCGACCTACAATATCCACAAGGGATTCTCGCACTTCAATCGCCGCATGATGATCCACGAGCTGCGCGATCGGCTGCGTGCCTTGAGCGCGGATATCGTGTTCCTGCAGGAGGTGGTGGGCGAGCACGAACGCCACGCCGAACGCTTCGAGGACTGGCCGGCGGTGCCGCAGTACGAGTTCCTTGCCGATTCCATCTGGGGCGAATTTGCCTACGGGCGCAATTCCGCCTACGACCTTGGGCACCATGGCAACGCCGTGCTGAGCCGCTACCCGATACTGAGCTTCGAGAACCAGGACGTGTCCGCGCACAGATATGACAAGCGCGGTCTCCTGCACTGCGAGATCCGGCCGCCGGGATACGAACGCACGCTGCATTGCATCTGCGTGCACCTGGCCCTGCACGAACACGGCCGCCGCAAGCAGATCGGCGCCCTGATAGAGCGCCTGCACCGGGAAGTCCCCGACGGCGA
>CAXNIK010000170.1:0-7547 GCA_964202115.1 Burkholderiales bacterium | reverse complement strand
ACGTTCAAGGACCTGATCACATACGCCAAAGCCAACCCGGGCAAGCTCACCTACTCCTCGGCCGGCAACGGCAGCCAGAACCATCTGGGAGGAGCACTGCTGGGCATGCTCACCAAGACCGACCTGGTGCACGTGCCCTACAAGGGCGGCGGCCCGGCCCTCACCGCGGTGCTGGCGGGTGAGGTGAGCTTCGTGGTGCAAAGCCCTTCGCTCAGCCTGGCGCAGGTGCGGGCCGGCAAGCTGCGGGTGCTGATGGTGAGTTCGCCCAAGCGCATGGCCATCCTGCCCGACGCGCCAACCAATGAGGAAATGGGCCTGCCCGACTTCAAGACCCGCGCCGGCACCGGTTACCTCGCACCGGCGAAAACACCGCGGCCCATCATCGATCGCCTGAACACCGAGATCAACCGCTACCTGAACTCCCCCGAGGGGCAGAAGTTCTGGGCCGCGCAGGGCCTGGAAGTGGTGCCCGGCTCACCCGAGGATTTCGCCCGCATCATCCAGGACGAGCTCGCGCGCTGGGGCGCGGTGGTCAAGGCCGGCAACATCAAGGCGGAGTAACACGGATGTAACGCGGATTCCACTCCAGCCGGGGGGCTATAATCGCCCCCTTTTTCATTCCGTCCCGCGCTCATTGCCACCATGGCCGTGCTCAACGTCTCCGCCTACAAGTTCGTCAGCATCGACGACGTGGACACGCTGCGCCCCCGCCTGAAAAAGCGCGCCGTGGACATGGGCCTGAAGGGCACCATCCTGCTGGCACCTGAGGGCATCAATCTTTTCATCGCCGGGGACGAGGCCAAGGTGGAGCGCTTTCTCGAGCGCCTCATGGCCGATGCGCGCTTCGCTGGCCTGGAGGCCAAGCGCTCCTGGTCCGATGAGCAGCCCTTCAACCGCATGCTGGTCAAGGCCAAGCGCGAAATCATCACCCTGCACCGGCCCGACGTGGATCCCTCGCGCACGCCGGCGCCGCGTCTCTCCCCCGAGACACTGAAGCAGTGGCTGGACGAAGGGCGCGAGGTGCTGCTGCTGGATACGCGCAATCAATTCGAGGTGAAACTGGGCAGCTTCGAAGGCGCGGCCGATCTGAAGCTGAAGTCCTTTTCCGAGATGACCGCAGCGCTGCCCGCAATCGACGCAGGCTGGAAAAACAAACCCGTGGTCACCTTCTGCACCGGCGGCATACGCTGCGAGAAAGCGGCGCCGCTGCTGATCAAGGAGGGCTATCGCGAGGTCTACCAGCTCGACGGCGGCATATTGAAATACTTCGAGCGCTGCGGCGGCGCGCATTACCGCGGCGAGTGCTTCGTGTTCGACAAGCGCGTGGCCCTGGGCCCGGACCTGCAGCCCACGGGCACGGCGCAGTGCTATGCCTGCCAGGCTGTGCTCACGCCCGAAGAGCAGACCTCCCCCGACTACCAGTTAGGCCTGCACTGCCCTCACTGCAAGGAACGAAAAATCGGCAGCAGCGAGCCGCTGGTTGCATGAGCGACGGCCAGGCGCCGCGCGCTTCCCTCGCCTTCATTGCCCTGCTTGCCGGCGCGGTGGCCATATCCTTTGCACCCATCCTGGTGCGACTGGCCGATGTCAGCCCGGTGGCCAGCGCATTCTGGCGGGTGGCCCTGGCTGCACCCGTGTTGTGGCTGTGGATGCTGATGACACCGAGTCGTGCGCAGCATGCCGCTGCCGACAATCAGGCGCAGATGCAGGCGCGCACGCGCAAATATGCGCCGGCCGTGTTTGCCGGCATCTTCTTCGCCTGCGACCTGGGCGTGTGGCATGTGGCGATCACCTGGACTTCAGTGGCCAACGCCGCGCTGGAGGCGAATTTTGCGCCGGTGTTCGTGACCCTGGGCGCGTGGTTGCTGTGGCGGCAGCGCCCCACCGGCCTGTTCCTGCTGGCTCTTGCGCTCACGCTGGGCGGCGCGGTGCTGCTGATCGGCCCGAACTTCCATGCCAGCGGCCCCGCTTTCAAGGGCGACCTGCTGGGCGTGCTTACGGCGGTGTTCTATGCCGGCTACATGCTGTCCATCAAGCTGGCATCGACGCAATTGGGCACCGCCCGGCTCATGACCATCAGCACCAGCATCACGGCGCTGGCGCTGCTGCCCTTCGCGCTGGCGGACTCCGAGCGCTTCCTGCCGCAAAGCGCCTATGGCTGGGCGGTACTTGCCGGCATGGCCCTGATTGCCCAGGTCGCGGGCCAGAGCCTCATTGCCTATGCCTTTGCCCGGCTGCCGGCGGCCATGTCCTCGGTGAGCCTGGTGCTGCAGCCGGTGCTGGCGGCGGTGTTCGCCTGGATACTCCTGGGGGAGAGCATGACACCACTGCAGATGGCGGGTGGCGTGGTGGTGCTGATCGGCATTGTTCTGGCGAAGCGCAGCGGCTGAAGGAGCGCGTGAAGATGAACATTTCAGCCGAGCGATGGACAGCCCTCGCCATGCTCGTCGCCGGCATCGCGGCGCTCGTGCTGCTGCCGCCCTTACCGTCTCCCAGAATGTTCGAGTCCTTTGCCGACACCCGCACTCTGCTGGGCATTCCCAACTGCATGGACGTCGCCTCCAATGCGGCTTTCCTGCTGGTGGGAGTCTGGGGCCTGCACACGGCATGGACGCGGTCAGCGGCATTCATCGAAACTCGCGAACGCCTGCCCTGGCTGGCTTTGTTCCTGGCGGTCGCCCTGGTATCGGCGGGCTCGGCCTACTACCACCTGGCCCCGGACGGCGCGCGCCTGTTATGGGACCGGCTGCCGATGGGCCTGGGCTTCATGGCCTTGCTCTCGGCGGTACTGGCCGATCGCATCGGCGCAAGCCTCGGCGTTCGCCTGTTGCTGCCGCTGCTGCTGGCGGGCGCCGCCAGCGTCGCCTGGTGGCGCTGGAGCGCGCTGAGGGGCGCCGAGGACATCCTGCCTTACGCCATCGTCCAGTACGGTTCGCTTGCGGCAATGGTCACGCTGATGTGGTGGTTTCCCTCGCGCTACACGCGAGGTGCCGATCTGCTGGGCGCAATTGCCCTGTATGCCGCGGCCAAGATCGCGGAAATGCTGGACGCGCAGATTTATGCGTTGACTGGCGTGTTGAGCGGCCACACGCTCAAGCATCTTCTGGCGGCGCTGGCGCTGGTCTGGCTGGTGCGGATGCTGCTGTTGCGCGAGCCGCGAATACAGGCGTCCGGATAATCCCCGGTCTGCGCGCTCTGCCCGTCAATCCAGCCGGAAGCCCTTGCGGCGCACGAATTCCCCGAAATCGGCGCAGGAAGGGTCGGCGAAGTGCCGGGCCTTGTCTTCGGACCAGCCGTAGAACGGCGCCGTGCCCCAGCGCTCGGTGTCGCGCTGCTTGAGATGGTGGACGGCGTCACGACGGCGATCAAAGGCCTCCAGGCGTTGCGCCAGATTGCCCTCGTCGTAGCGGTCCTCGTGCACGGTGTTCGACAGTGACAGCCTTGGGCTCAGGTTGCCTTTCTCCGAGGGCCATCCCAGGCCCATGCCCGCCACCGGTATCACCTTCTCAGGCAGTTCCAGCAGCTCGCTCACGCGCTGCGCATGCTGGCGGATGCCGCTGATCGGGCAAGTGCCCAGCCCCACCGCATCGGCCGCCCGCAGGAAGGTGGCCAGCACGATGCCGGCATCGACGGACGCATTGAAGAACAGGTCCAGATGATCGTTGGGAAAAGGCTTCTCGCACTTCTTTGCAATTTCGACGATGCGCCGGCCGTTGGCCAGAAACACCATCAACACTGGCGCGGAACTCACCCAGGCCTGGTCCTTGAGCAGTTCATTGATGACTTGGCGCTTTGCCGGATCCTTGACGATGAGGATCTCGGCCTGCTGCAGGTCGCTCTTGGAGGGCGCCGACAGCGCGCAGGCGCATAGCATGCGCAACAGGGCCGGATCGACGGCGCGATCGGTGAAGCGCCTGAGCACGCGGCGGTTGGCCATGCGCGCCAACTCCTCGAGACCGGAAAGATTTTCATCGACCGCAAAGCTTTCTCCGAAACGCGCCTGCAAGGCCTCGCGAATCAGCTTGGCGGATTGAACGTTGTTCCTGTCATCTGACATGCAATGCACTCCGAGTGGTAAAGCAACCCTGACAGTATGGCTGCCAGGGGACTGATCAGGAGGCCGGCGCGGCCGCGCTCATGGCGCGCAGGCGCTGCGCCGATGATCCCGGGCCGCCATCCACGGGCTCCAGCGGCGCATTGAGCCGCACACCGGCCATCAGCGTGCCGTCCGGCCGGCCGTCCTTGTTGTAGCCGCGCAGGTTCTCGAACACCGGCGGCAGTGCCGGCCCGTCGGCGCAGGCCAGATGCAGCCGCAGCAGATGGCGGCGCCTTTCCGGCTCGGCATAATCCTCGAAGCTGGTGCGCGAATGCAGCAGGAAATGATTGCACACGAACTGCATATCGCCGCACTCGAAGTCCATGTCCAGGTAGTAGGCCGGATCTTCGGCCATGGCATCGAGCAGGTTCATCGCCTCCTCCAGTTCCGCTGAGATGCGCGGAACCTCGACAAAGCGCTGGGCCTTGCGCACGCTGCTGCGCACATGCGTGGAGAACACCCGCCCCTGGAAAGGATTGAACACCGGGATGCAATACCAGGGCCCCTGGCCCGGCTCGATCTCGTCGCGCCGGTCGCGGTACACCGGGCCCATGAGCACCCGCGCCAGGTCCGGCCGGCGCCTGATCATCTCGTTGTACAGCGTCACCGAGCTCACCACGCTGTTCAGGCCGCCGCTCCTGGCGGTGTTGACGCACATCAGGCCCACCACATCGGCGGAGTCGGTGTGATAAGGCAGGCGCGCATTGGTCTGATAGCCGCGGCCGGTGGGCGCTCCGTAGTCCACGCCGAGGTCACAGACATGCCCCAGGGCGTGGCCCTTGGCGTTCTGCGGCGTGGCTTCGCCGAAATGCGAGCCGATGCCGAAATAACCCAGGCCACGCTGCAGGGGCGTGAATTCCTCCACCGGAAAGCCGCGCAGCATGGCAAAACCGCGACCCTGGAACAGTTCCTTCTTCACCTCGCGCAGCACCTTGCCCAGGGTGGGCAGTGGAAAATCCGCCGCGCGGATGTCCACCACGTCCATGCCCGCGGCTTCGACCCGGGCGATGGCCTGGCGCAGTTCGGCGATCTCCGTCGCGGAAAGGGCATATAGCCATTCGCCCCGGCGCCGCGCCATGTCCGGGCCTTGCCAGGCCTGGGGGCCACTGACCGGGTGCAAGGGCTGCGTGGCGGGCACCTCGGGCACGGGAACGAATCGGAATGACGCGGATATGCTCATGAATCTCCTCCAGGAACAGAAACAGCGGAAAATCTTGATTTTCGCATCCGGACCGGCATTGATCCGCAGCGGCCAGCGGCATATGGGCGGGCATTGTGCGCACGGTATCTGCACATTGGCAACACCCATCCCCCCCCATCCCCCCGGCCGGATGTGGCACAGAGCACGCGGTAAGCCGGCTGTTGCTGTTACCCTTGGCTACTTCCCCACCTGCGCCCTTGCCCGCACGAAAGACTGTCATCAAAACACCAAAAAGACTGCAACCCCTGGTCGAGGAAGGCCTCGTCGATGAAGTCATCCGCCAGCTCATGAGCGGCAAGGAGGCGGTGGTCTACGTGGTCCGTTGCGGCGAGGATATTCGCTGCGCCAAGGTCTACAAGGAGGCCGACAAGCGCAGCTTCCGCCAGGCAGTGCAGTACACCGAGGGACGCAAGGTCAAGAACAGCCGCCGCGCGCGCGCCATGGAAAAGGGCTCGCGCTACGGGCGCCAGGAACAGGAAGCCGCCTGGCAAAGCGCCGAAGTCGATGCACTGCGCCGCCTGGCCGCCGCCGGCGTGCGCGTGCCCCAGCCCTACAACTTCCTCGAAGGCGTGCTGCTGATGGAACTGGTCACCGACAGCAAGGGCCACGCCGCCCCGCGCCTGAACGACGTGGAACTGACGCCTGAACAGGCGCGTGATTTCCACCAGCAACTGATCACAGAGGCGGTGCGCATGCTGTGCGCCGGCATCGTCCACGGCGACCTGTCCGAATTCAACATCCTGCTGGACAGCGACGGGCCTGTGATCATTGACCTGCCCCAGGCCGTCGATGCCGCCGGCAACAACAGCGCCGGGGCTCTCTTCGAGCGCGACATCGACAACCTCGCCACCTACTTCGGCCGCTTCGCGCCGGAGTTGCTGGAATCGCAATACGGCAAGGAAATCTGGGCGCTCTACCAGGGTGGCAAGCTGGTCCCAGACATTGAACTGAGCGGCCGCGTTGCGCGCGACAACCGTCCGGTCAATGTCGGCAGCGTGATACGAGAGATCGACGACGTGATCAAGGAAGAAGCCGCAAGGCAGAGGTACAAGCAGGCGATTGAGCAGTAAGACTACAGCTCGCCACCCCGGGCAGACATTGACCCTCTGTGAGCCGCATGGCGTGCTCCCCAATGCCTCTCATGGTAGATTTGAGCCTCTAACTTCTCCTCCCCGGAGACACCATGACCGTATCCGTTAAGACCTTGGGCATAGACCAGTTGGATGTGGACGAACGGCTTGCGCTTGTCGAAGAAATCTGGGCAAGCATATGCGTTGATGCAAAGGCATTTCCCCTTACCGATATGCAACGCGCAGAGCTGGATCGCCGCGTCGCGGATAACGATGCATTCCCTGATGACGTCCTGCCATGGGATGAAATCAAGGCGTCAGCCCGGTCACGACTGGGGCAATGACGCTTCGGATAGTTTTCCGACGTCCGGCCAGGAGCGAGTTCGACGATGCAGCGGATCGATACGACGAACAGCGCCCTGGTCTTGGTGAAGAGTTTATTGTCGAAATTGACCAGGCAGTCGCCAAAGCTGCGGCCAACCCAGAGCGCTACCCAATAGTATTTGGGGATGTTCGACTCGCAGTCGCGCGCCGCTTTCCATATGCCGTGTACTTCAGGGTTCGCCAGAATTCGATGGTTGTGCTTGCCGTATTTCACGGCCGCCGAAATCCAGCCATATGGCAAAGTCGAGCATAAGCAGGCGATGGAGCAGTAGGTCAACTGCAACAGATGGTCAGATGAACGGCATGCCGGTTACTTCTCGCGCCACAACGCGAAACGCGAGCCACGAAGCAAACTGTCAGCAAGAGCGCGAATCTGCACCTCAGTGGTTTCTTGCGATGCGGATTGAGCTTCCAACGCCATGGTGTGACTGACAGCGGCCATGCGACTTCGCGCCAGTTCAGTGGCACGCGCTTGCAGCGTCTCCGCCAACGACCGTTTGGGTACCAGGGCGTAGTGCAACTCACAGCCAAGCGCCTCCGCAGCCCGGCGCAAAGTGGCAAGGCTGATGGTGTCATCGGCTTCCGAGGTCTCCAACCGGGTGACCGTGGAAGTAGCAACACCCAAACGCTGGGCGAGATGCGTCGCCGCCATGCCGAGGGATTCACGAATGGCTTTGAGCCAGCCTTGAGAAGGACGGGGTGGCAGGTTGGCGGTGCGCCAGCGGTCGAGGGCGAGGTCGAGTTGGCGGAGTTGAAGGTCGGAGAAGTCAGAGGTCATTTTTTGCTTTTTGATGCA
>CAXNIK010000169.1:0-7565 GCA_964202115.1 Burkholderiales bacterium | reverse complement strand
GCTAAGCCGCCGCAAACTCGGCATCGGCGGCCACTGGTCGCTGGCCGACTACGCCAAGCGCAATGTGCTCAAGGCGGTGAGCTTTGTCGGCGACTTCGAGCAGGCGGTGGCCAGGGGCGTGCGCGAGCGCGGCCTGGACGGGGTCATCTGCGGCCACATCCACACGCCGGTGATCAAGGCCGTGGACGGCGTGCTGTACATGAACTGCGGCGACTGGGTGGACAGTTGCAGCGCCATCGTCGAGCGCCTTGACGGCAGCATGCAACTGGTGCGGCATGTGCCGGCTGTGGCCGTGGGCGATGAAGAAGTGACGGTGCTGGCGGAGTCGGTGGCGGTTTAATCACCCCCGCGGTGCCGTGATGAGGGTCCCGATGGGCAACTCCGGCGCCCGGTCCGCCACCGCCAGCAGCACCTGCTCCAGGTCGTCGAACACCTTCTCCCAGGATATCTGCTCTGCCAGCGTCCGTGCCTTGGCACGCATTTCCGGCAGGCAGCCGGGCGACTGCGCCATCCAGCGCGCCTTGTTGATGAAGACCTCGGCATCGTCGAAGGGCGCGAGCACGCCGTTCTCGCCGTCGGTGATGTATTCCCGCCCGGAGGCGTAGTCGTAGGCCAGCACCGCGAGGCCGCTGGCCAAGGCCTCCACGGTGACATTGCCGAAGGTCTCGGTGATGCTGGGGAAGAGGAAGATATCGGCCGAGGCGTAGTGCGCGGCGAGGTCCTCGCCCACGCGCATGCCGGCGAACACCACATCGGGGTGCGCCGCGCGCAGCGCCGGTAACCCGGGGCCGTCGCCCACTATCACGATGCGGGTGCGTGGGTCGACGGCACGCATGGCCTTGGCCGCGGTGATGAACAGCGGCAGGTTCTTCTCGGCGGCAATGCGGCTGACGAACATCACCACCGGTTCGTCGCTGTCGTTGTCCTTGCAGCCCCAGCTGTTGCGCAACGCCTGGCTGCGCCGGGCCGGCGAGAACAAGTCAGTGTCGATGCCGCGGCCGACGATGGCCAGGCGCTGGAAGTCCAGCGCCGCCAGGTCGCGGCGCATCTCGCCGGTGGGCACGATGGTGCAGTCGCAGCGGTTGTGCAGCAGGCGCAGGGCGGCCGCGAACACGCCGTTCATGAAGCCGATGCCGTAGTGGCGGGTGTAGGAATGGAAGTTGGTGTGGAAGTCGGAGCTGAGCGGCAGGCGCAGCCGGCGCGCCGCCTGCACCGCGGCCCAGCCCAGCGGCCCCTCGGTGACGATGTGCACCAGGTCGGGAGGGTTGTCGCGCCAGGCGCGCTCCAGCGTGGCCGGCCAGGCATAGCCCAACTGCAGGTTGACGTAGCGCGGAATGGGGAAGCCCGAGGTGAGCCGCAGCGTCAGCCGCGGCGGCTGGGCCTCGGCCTTGAGTTCTGCTTCGGCGTCGGCCGGCTGGCGCGGACGGACCAGGTCGACGTGATGACCTCGCAGCAGCAGCCCCTCCACCATGAGCTTGATGGTGCGCGCCACGCCGTTGATTTCCGGCGGGTAGGTCTCGGTGACCACCGCCACCTGCAGCGGTCGACGCGGTGTCATGGGTATTTTGATGTCGTGCACGGGAAGCGAGTATTGGCACCTCATGTGAAGATCGTGTGACCGGCACTTGATGCTTTTGTGACCGGAACTGCAATAATTCGGCAATAATCCCGTCATACGATGTATCTCCTGCGTAAGAGGGCGCAAGGCTCAGGCGCATCACGCCTGTCATGCTGTTGCGCATCGCGTTTCAACTGTCCGGGCTAACCACCACATCTGCATGAAGCGCACAGGAGCAAAGGACCATCCAGGTACGCACACGAGCGGCGCCGAGGTGCCGGCGGCATCCGCCGTGCCCGCGGAAGTCGAACTGAAACTGCAGATCGCACCCGATGACGTGCCGCGGCTGCTGCGTCACCGTCTGCTGGCCTCCCAGGCCCAGGGCAGGCCGCGCAAGCAGTCCCTGCTGAACGTGTATTACGACAGCGTCGATCTGCGCCTGAACAAGCAGCGTGTCGCGCTCAGGCTGCGTCGCATCGGTAAGCGGTGGATACAGACCATCAAGGGCGAGGGCCGCGTGGCCGGAGGCCTGCATGAACGCCCGGAATGGGAGACGGAAACCACCGAGGGCGTGCTGCGTTTCGATGGGCTGCCCGAGGGCGCGCTGCAACACCTGTTCGCGCAGCCCGGCCTGCAGCAGGCGCTGCAGCCCATGTTCACGGTGGAATTCAGCCGCAGCCTGCTCGATCTGCACTGGGCCGGTGGAGATCATATCGAGCTGGCCCTGGATCGGGGTCGCATTCGCGCCGACGGCCGCGCCGAGATGCTGTGCGAGCTGGAACTGGAGCTGAAGTCCGGATCGCGCGCGCGGCTGTTTGCCCTGGCGCGCACGCTGCAAAAAAGCGTGCCCTTGCGCCTGTCCAATGTCAGCAAAGCCGAGCGCGGCTATCGCCTGATCTCGGGCGATGCACTGAAGCCGCAGAAAGCCGTATTCGCCGGGCCGGAGGAGGGCGGTAGTGCCGGCGAGCTTTGCCAGGCCGTGCTGACCCACGGACTGGCGCATCTCCAGGCCAATGAAGAAGGTGTGCGCCGCGACGAGGCGCCCGAATTCGTGCACCAGACCCGGGTGGCGACGCGGCGCCTGCGCTCGGCGCTGAAGGTGTTCTCGCTGCTGCTGCCTGCCGACAAGGAGGAACTGTGGCGCGAGGAGCTGCGCTGGTTGTGCAACTCGCTCGACGGCGCGCGTAACTGGGACGTCTTTGTCGCCAGGACGCTGCCGGCGGTGTGCGCGGCGCTGCCGCAGGAACCGGCTCTGGAGTGGCTGTCGATGCAGGCAGCCGAAGAGCGCGGTATCCAGCGCGAGCGCGCTCGCGCGGCGCTCGAATCCTCGCGCTACCAGGCGCTGCTGCTGGAACTGGGCGCCTGGTTGGCCGTTCCCCGCTGGCAGGCGCCTGCCGGCTCAGGACTGGATAAGGACATGCCGGTAGTGGCCTTCGGGGCAAGGGTCCTGTCCAAGGGTCATCGCAAGCTGAAAAAAAGCGCCAGGGAACTGCTTGCCATGGACACCAACGAGCGTCACCAGGTGCGTATCTCGGCGAAGAAGCTGCGCTATGCCGCGGAGTTCTTTGCGCCCTGTTTCCCGGGCAGGCGCACCCGGCGTTACATGGATGCCCTGGAAAACCTGCAGGACGTGCTCGGTGATCTGAACGATGAAGCCACCACGGCCATGCTCATGCAGCAATTGTCCGGGCGCACCCGCGAGGCCTCCGAGCAGCGTGCCTGCGGACTGGTGCTGGGCTGGGTATCGGGCCTGGCGCTGGAACGCCTGCCCGAGGCAAAAAAGGCCTGGAAGGGCTATCTGGAACGCAAGCCCTTCTGGCCCGACTACAAGAACAAGACAGACGAAGGAGATTCATGATGGACCTGATCCTGTGGCGTCATGCCGAGGCCGAGCCCGGCCTGCCCGATGCCGAACGGGCGCTCACCGGCAAGGGGCGCAAGCAGGCCAAGCACACCGCGGCCTGGCTCAAGGACCGGCTGATGGGCCGCTATCTCATGCTGGTCAGCCCCACGGTGCGCACGCGCCAGACGGCGACGGCGCTGACCGATCATTTCGAGGTGTCCGAGGCCGTGGGCCCGACCTCGACCCCGCGGCGCATGCTCAAGGCAGCCGGCTGGCCCCAGGCCGATGGCATGGTCATCCTGGTCGGGCACCGTCCCGGTCTCAATCGGCTGGCGGCACTGCTGATGACCGGGCGCGAGCGCGAATGGGAGTTCAAGAAAGGCGGCATCTGGTGGTTGCAGAATCGCGATGACGGCGAACCGGCTTTCCTCAGGGCGGTGCTGGGGCCCCGTGACCTGTAGCCGTTCCGATTTCGAATAAATATCATTTTTACATCGAACCAGTCATGGTTTGTCCATATTGGAAGCTATTGATATCAAATCATGCCGGCAGTTGATCAACCGCCCGGATCAGCCGGGACCGTGAGCCTTGCCATCCTGCCCCAGGGCGGTTACGGCTCCGATGCCGGCGGCCTGATCTGCGGCTACCTGTTCTCCGCCGACGGCGTTGGTTGCGTGCTGGAACTGGAACAGGCGGTGCAGTGGTTGAACGGCACGCTTCCCCATGGCGCCGGGGAATTCATCTGGCTGCACTTCAACCTGAGCAATACCCTGGCTGAAAAATGGATGAGGTCGGAACTGCCCTTGTCGGATGCGTTCTACGATGCATTGAGCGACGGCTCGCGCTCCACCCGCATCGAGAACGCCGAGGACAGCCTGGTCGCCGTGATCAACGATGTGGCCTATGAGTTTTCCTTCGAGCCTTCGGAGATTTCCACGTTGTGGCTGACCGTACGCCCCGACATGCTGGTGAGCGCGCGGTCACGGCCGTTGCGCTCCATCGATCGGCTGCGCCAGAGCGTGCGCCAGGGCGTGCGCTTTGTCTCGCCCACGGCTCTGCTGATTCACCTCATGCACGACCAGGGCGACGTGCTGGTGCAGATCGTGCGCCGGGCGACGCTGCAGGTCGATGCCATCGAGGACAGCCTGCTGGCCGGCAGCCTGAGGCACAAGCGCGCCGACCTGGGCAGGCTGCGCCGCGTGTTCGTGAGGCTGCAGCGCTTGCTCGCCCCGGAACCGGCGGCGTTGTTCCGGCTATTGCAGGCTCCCCCCGGCTGGGTGGCAGCGGAGGATCTGGCCGACATGCGCCAGGCCACCGAGGAATTTTCCCTGGTGATCCGCGATCTGTCCGCGCTGCAGGAACGCATACGGCTGCTGCAGGAGGAATTGGCAGCCCAGGTGGGCGAGAGCACCAGCCGCAGCCTGTTCGTCCTGACCGTGGTCACCGTGCTCGCCCTGCCCATCAACATACTGGCCGGCCTGATGGGCATGAACGTCGGTGGCATACCGATGGCCGAGGACCCTCACGGTTTCGCCACCGTGGCGCTGGTGGTCTGCGCCATCGCGGCATTGCTGGGATGGCTGGCCATGCGCAGGATGAAAGATTGAACAAAGCCGGCATCGCCGGCACGACTTGGGGAGAAACTATGAAACCGATAGACAAGGACATGATGCGGCGCATCCAGGCCGATCTCATGGATGGCTACGACGAGGAGCTCGAGATGGAATCGGAGGATCGCACCGAGCTCTCCGGTGGCGTCCCCGAGGAGCGCATCGCCGAGGACCGCGCCTACCGCCGCCATTACTTTCGGGAACTGTTCCGACTTCAGGCCGAACTGGTCAAGCTGCAGGACTGGGTGGTGGACACCGGCCACAAGGTGGTGATCCTGTTCGAGGGCCGCGACGCGGCCGGCAAGGGCGGCGCCATCAAGCGCATCACCCAGCGCCTCAATCCGCGCGTGGCCCGTGTTGCCGCTTTGCCCGCCCCCAATGACCGCGAGCGCACCCAGTGGTACTTCCAGCGCTATGTGGCGCACCTGCCCGCCGCCGGGGAGATCGTGTTGTTTGACCGAAGCTGGTACAACCGCGCCGGTGTGGAGCGCGTCATGGGCTTTTGCAACGACGATCAGTACGAGGAGTTCTTTCGAACCGTGCCCGAGTTCGAGAAGATGCTGGTGCGCTCGGGCATACAGCTCATCAAGTACTGGTTCTCCATCTCCGACGAGGAGCAGAACCTGCGCTTCATGGGCCGCATCCATGACCCGCTCAAACAATGGAAGTTGAGCCCCATGGACCTGGAATCGCGACGCCGCTGGGAGCAATACACCAGTGCCAAGGAGGTGATGCTCGAGCGCACCCACATTCCCGAGGCGCGCTGGTGGGTGGTGCAGGCGGTGGACAAGAAAAAAGCCAGGCTCAACTGCATCCACCACCTGCTGCAGCAGATGCCCTACAGCGAGGTGCCGCGTCAGGAGATCGTGCTGCCCAACCGCGAGCGCACCGAGGGCTATCAGCGCAATCCGATTCCGGCGGAGCTGATCGTGCCGGAGGTGTATTGAAGCGTAACAATCGGCGTGCACAATCGGGCTTTCTGCAACCAAGCGAGTGTGCATGCCGGACCCGGTCATGCTCTGGTGGGCCTGTCTCAGCGTCGCGGCCGTGATCAACATCGCCGCCTGGGTCTGGGCCTTCATGCGGCTGCGCGGGCGGCGGGGCGCCATGCCTTTCCCGACTTACGTCACGCGCGAGCACCTGGCCTGGCTGTCCGCGGCCTATGTCCTGGGCTGCGCCTTCCGCTCCTTCCTCCCCATGGTGGACGTGCCGCGCATCTGCATGGCCGACCTGGCCATCGGGCGCATCGCGGTGGGACGCTCGGTCGCCACCATTGCCGAGCTGTGCTTCATTGCCCAGTGGGCATGGCTGCTGCGGGAGGCGGCCATGGCCACGGGGAAAAGATCTGCGCTGCTGGTGTCGCACCTGCTGCTGCCGCTGATCCTGCTGGCCGAGGTGTCCTCCTGGCACGCGGTGCTGACCAGGAACTATCTCTCCCACCTGCTTGAGAATTCGCTGTGGACCCTGGCGGCGCTGGCAGTGCTCATGTCCCTGCGGGGGCTGTGGCCGGCGCTGGATGCATTGCACCGCAGATGGTTTGGCGCGGCCGCCATCGGGGCCATTGGCTACATCGGCTTCATGCTCAGTGTCGATCTGCCCATGTACTACCAGCGCTGGCAGGCGGACCTGCTGTCCGGGCCTGCCTACCTGTCACTGTCCGATGGGGCGCGGGAGGTGCTGGCTCGCTGCGTGGTCAACCATGAATGGGCGGCCTGGCGCGCCGATGTGGCCTGGCTGACGCTGTATTTCACCGTGGCCGTCTGGTCGAGCATCGCGCTGATGCACTTCCCGGGCTTCTCGCGACAGCGGGCGGCGAATTATCCGCTGAGTTGATCTGTGCTGCCGCTGACCGGCTAGCCGCCCAGCGGCGCCGACAGCAGGGAGCGTGTATGCCGATCCAGCGAGTTGCGATGCAAGGTACTGACGCCACGCAGCAGTGCTTCCAGTTGCTGGATCACCCTGTCCCAGTCCAGTTCTTCGGCACACCTGCGGGCATTGAGACCCAGATCGGCGATCCGGCCGCGGTCGGCAACCAGGTCGGCGGACAGGCGCTCGAACTCCACAGCGTTGTCGTAGGGGGCGAGCAGGCCGCTGCGTCCATGGGCGATATGGGCCGCCGCCGCCGCGTAGTTGTAGGCCACCACCGCCAGCCCGCTGGCCATGGCCTCCAGCGTGACGTTGCCGAAGGTTTCGGTCAGGCTGGGAAACAGGAACAGGTCTCCGCTGGCGTAATGCATGGCCAGGTCGCCACCGGTGCGGGTGCCGGCAAAGACTGCGCTCGGGCAACGCGCCTGCAGCGCCTGCCGGGCCGGGCCATCGCCGACGAAAACCAGTTTTGTGCGCGGCTGCCGGCGGCGCATGGCCTCGCAGGCATCGATCAGCACCTGCAGGTTCTTTTCCGGTGCCAGTCGCCCGACATGGATGACCACCGGGTCGCCTGCCTGGGCGCCCCAGCTGCTGCGCAGGTGGTCGCTGCGCAGCGAGGGATTGAACAGCCTGGTGTCCACGCCGCGCGCCACCACCTTGAGATTGTTGAATCCCATGGCGGCAAGAT
>CAXNIK010000168.1:0-7568 GCA_964202115.1 Burkholderiales bacterium | reverse complement strand
TGGGATAGGAGCCGCCCGACATGGCCTGCGCGGTGCGCGGGCCGCTGCCCGGGGCACGCCCGATTCCAAGGTCTATGCGTCCGGGGGAAAGCGCCTCCAGCATGCGGAACACCTCGGCCACCTTGAGCGGCGAGTAGTAGGGCAGCAGCACGCCGCCGGTGCCCACGCGGATGCGTTTGGTTTCCCCGGCCACGCGCGCAGCAAGGATCTCGGGGCAGGGGTCGGCCAGCGTATTGGAGCTGTGATGCTCGGCCAGCCAGTAACGGTGAAAGCCCAGGCGGTCGCACAGCTTGGCCAGCTCCAGGGTTTCCATGACGGCCTGGCCGGGCGTGCTGCCGGACATGATGGGAGACTGGTCGAGGACGCTGAGTTTCATCGCCTGGCCATGCCTGCTATGCCTGGGCGGCGCGTACGGGCGCCGCGGCCGCGCGGTCGCGTCGGTATGGACATGATCGTGACCAGCGCTTCAGTCGCTCATGGCGACCACGAACATCACCAGGCCCGAGACCATCACGCTGATCCAGAACAAACCGACCATGCTTTTCTTGTCGGTGGCGGTTATGCCGCCCTTTTTCTTGCGCGCCATCATGATCTCGATCACGATCAGCAGCATGCCTGCACCAAAAGCAATAAGGCCCCACTTGATCACAGCCATTCTCCACAATGCGACGCGTGCCGCAGGAATGCGCAGTTTAACGGAAGCGGGCTTGGAGAAGGAATGGCGGAGCCACGCCAAAATGCCTGCTGGGTTATCATGATTTCATGCCCGATCCGCATATCTCCTGGATACTCACCGGCTTTGCGCTGCTCATTGCGGAACTGCTGAGCGGCACTTTTTATCTGCTGGTGCTCGCCGTGGCCGCCTTCGGCGGCGGGGCCGCGGCCTGGATCAGCAACTCGCTCTGGGTACAGGTGCTGGTTTTCTCCTTCATTGCCGTGGCCGGCATGATCGCAATCCACAAGTACCGCAAGGATCACAGCGGCCCCGGCATGCCGGCGCTGGACACGGGTCAACCGGTCACGCTGGAATCCTGGATCAATCTGCCGGCGCGGCATGCGCGGGTGCGCTACCGCGACACGCTCTGGGATGCCTTTGTGGAGGCGGATGAGGAAGCCCTGCCGGAAAATGCCGGCGATGTGTACTACATCGTCTCCATGGACGGCAACACGCTCACTGTTGCGCGAACGCGCAAGAGCAAGTAGATCGCATACGCGCAAGACCAAATAAGGCGCGCAAGCGCCGGACCGGCTGAGGCGCTTCGGCTTCAGCGGCTTTACTGCGGCAATAACCGGAGAAAAACATGTTTCCAAAACTGATAGGCGTAGTGCTGGCAACCATCGCTGCCGGAAGTGTCCAGGGCCCGGCGTGGGCGCTGCCGGTGTTTCTCATTCTGCTGGTGGTGGTCCTCGCCTGGGAAGGCTTCCGCGTGGTGCCGCAACAGAACGCCTGGGTGGTGGAGCGCCTGGGCAAGTTCCATAAGATCCTGGAGCCGGGCCTGAGCATCATCATTCCCGGCATCGACCAGGTGGCCTACCGGCATTCGCTCAAGGAGATTCCGCTGGATGTGTCCGAGCAGGTGTGTATCACCAAGGACAATACCCAGCTGGCCGTTGACGGCGTGATCTACTTCCAGGTCACCGACCCGCGTCTGGCCTCCTACGGATCGTCCAACTACATTGCCGCCATCACCCAGCTGGCGCAGACCGCGCTGCGGTCCGAGATCGGCAAGATGGAGCTGGACAAGACCTTCGAGAGCCGCGACGAAATGAATCGCCAGGTGGTGGCGGTGCTGGACGAGGCGGGGCGCAGCTGGGGCGTGAAGGTGCTGCGCTATGAGATCAAGAACATCACCCCGCCCGAGGCCATCCTGCGTTCCATGCAGCAGCAGATCACCGCCGAGCGCGAGAAGCGCGCGCTGATTGCCAAGTCCGAGGGCGAGAAGCAGCAGGAGATCAATGTGGCCGAGGGCGAGAAGCAGGCCGCGGTGCTCAAATCCGAGGGCGAGAAGACCTCGCAAATCAACAAGGCCCAGGGCCAGGCGACGGCGCTGCGCCTGGTGGCCGAAGCCACGGCTGCGGCGGTGGAGTCGGTGGCCGCGGCCATCGGCAAGGATTGCGGCGCGCAGGCCGCCAACCTGAAAGTCGCCGAGCAGTACATCAACGCCTTTGCGCATCTGGCGCGTACCAACAACACCCTGATCATTCCCACCAAGGTCGCCGACATCGCCGGGGTCATGGCCACGGCCATGACGGTGCTGGACAAGGTCCGTCCCGGGCCGGCGAAGTAGCGCGCCGGCGTGAACTGGCGGGGGCGGCGTTCGCCTCTCCCCGCTGCGTGGTCAACGCAGGGGAATCCCTGCAAATAGCGTAAAATTGACCACATTCCTGCGCAATTTCCCGCGTTTTTTACAGGATCCCGCGTTTTCACAGGATTTCGCGGTTCGCCGTCCCCAGGAGTTCTTCATGCATACCGAAGCCCACGTCCACGGCGTCATTCCCATCAAGAGCGGTGTCACCCAGGCCGAAGTCGAGCAGGCGCTGCGGCCGTGGTTCGATTACGTCGATCTGGACGGGCTGGCCGATGCACGCAGCGCGCACCAGGACGAACCCGGCGTGGTGTTCGACCGCCGCCGCCGCGTACTGGACATCTGCTGGACCGGCTGGGTGGGACGCAATTTTCAGCGCGCCCTGGAGTCTGCCTTTGAGTCGCTGTGCAGCTATGCGGAACAGGCAGCCGGCGTGGAGGTCACCTTCTATCACGAGGACGGACGCGATGAGCGCACCATGGCCTTCGTCGGCCCCTCGCAGGAAGCCATTCAGGAAGAGCAGCGCCGCAGCATGATCGAGGATGTCACCATGCTGTTGTCGCGCCACTTCGCCCAAGGCGAAATCGGTGAAGTCCTGCAACTGGTGAACCAGCTCTTCGAGCGCCGCTGGACCGGCCCCGGCAACAGCACCGATACCACGGTCAGCCGCGGCAGCACCGGTGTCACGCAGGTGCGTCCTTCACCGGGTAAAAAGCACCTGCACTGAGGCAGGCGGGGCACGTCTGCCCCGGTTTTGTTGTCTCCTGCCGGATACTGAAGGCCTGTGCCCGTCCTGGGCTGGAGGTGGGAAACCCTGTTTCTCCCGGCAACGCGCTTTTCTTCATAAATCACTTGCACTTAATGCGGTATCCCCTTTATTTTTAGGGGTTATTATTGCCTGTGGCTCCTTTCTTAACAAAGTGACTTAAGTCCCTGTCACATCTGAAAAAATTTCACTTACTGGCTTGACCCTGCAATGTCTTTCCTCTAAAGTGGCGAGAAGTAGAATTTAGTGGGAATTTGGGGATATTTCTACACTTCCCCATCACGACTCGCCTAGGGGGAACGGTGTTTCAGGGGGCCACAGAACTCAGTCTCGACGCCAAAGGTCGGCTGGCCGTACCGACGCGGTATCGCGACGCGCTGCATTCGGGCGGTGGCGCCGTGGTGCTCACGGCGCACCCCGATGGCTGCGTGCTGCTCTATCCCCGTCCCGCCTGGGAACCCATAGGCTCGCGCATTCAGCAACTGTCCAGCTTCAACGAACAGGCGCGCTGGTGGCAGCGCCTGCTGGTGGGGTTTGCCGAAGAGCTTTCCCTGGATGCACAGGGGCGTCTGCTGGTTTCTCCGGCCCTGCGCAAATTTGCCGCGCTGAAAAAAGAAGTGATGCTCGTGGGACAGGGCAGTCACTTCGAGATCTGGGACGTCCAGGCCTGGGAGCAGAAGCTCTCGCAGGCCATGACGCTGGCCAGCACCACACCGCCTCCGGGCACCGACAACTTCACGCTGTGACCGCGCATGTGTCCAGCCATACGCCTGTCCTCTACCAAGAAGCAGTCGGCGCTCTGGCCATTGCGGCAGAAGGCCCTGACAACGAGGAGCGGCACAACGGAATTTATGTGGATGCGACATTCGGCCGCGGAGGTCATACCCGGCTGATCCTGGAGCAACTCGGGCCGCGCGGCCGGCTGATCGCGCTGGATCGCGATGCCGATGCCATCGCCGCCGGGGACGAATTGAAGGATGAGCGCCTGACGCTGGTGCATGCGCGTTTCGGCGAACTGGAGCAGGTGTTGCGGGATCTGGGCGTGAGCGCGGTCGAAGGCGTGCTTGCCGACCTGGGCGTGTCATCACCGCAACTGGACGAAGAAGTGCGGGGCTTCAGCTTTCGCGCTGACGGGCCGCTGGACATGCGTATGGACAGAACCAGCGGACAAACGGCAGCGCAGTGGCTGGCCGAGGCGGAGGAAGGCGACATCAGGGAGGTCGTTAAACGCTATGGCGAAGAACGGTTTGCTAAACAGGTTGCAAAGGCGATTGTTGCTGCTCGGGCAGGAGGGGCTCTGGGCAGTACCCGGCAGCTTGCCGATAGCGTGGGTCAGGCCGTCCGGACGCGTGAGCCGGGCTTCCATCCGGCGACGCGGACGTTTCAGGCTGTACGGATTCACATCAATCAGGAGCTTGAAGAATTGTCGTTGATGCTGCCCCAGGCATTGCGGCTGCTCCAGCCGCGGGGACGCCTCGCGGTGATCAGCTTCCATTCGCTGGAGGACCGCATCGTCAAGCGCTTCATGCAGGACAACGCGCGCGCTGACGCGCTGCCCGAGCGCCTGCCGGTGCGCGCGGCCGACCTGCCCCCGCCGCGCCTGCGCATCCTGGGCAAGCCGGTGCGCGCCTCGGCCGAAGAGGTGAAGCGCAATCCGCGCGCGCGCAGCGCGCTGCTGCGAATCGCCGAAAAAACCGGCGGCGAGCCCTTGTCCGTGCACAGCCCGCGCCTCCGGCGCCGCAGAGGAGTGAGCGCATGACCCGCATCAGCCTGGCGCTGCTGGCGCTGCTGACCCTGTGCGCTCTGGGCCTGGTGACCTCGCAGCATGAGGCGAGAAAGCTGTTCGTCGAGCTTGGCGAAGAGCAGGAGCGCGCGCGCCAGCTGGATGTCGAATACGGCCAGTTGCAACTGGAGGCGAGCACCTGGGCCATGCATACCCGTGTCGAAAAGATCGCCCAGACGTCCCTGCGCATGCGCCGCCCCGAAGCGGGGCGGGTGCAGATCATAGACATGGGGGCCGCGTCATTGGCGTCCCCGGAACCGGTGGCAGGACCGGCGGCAGGAGGCGGCCGGTGAAATTCGCCTCCAGCCCGGTGCTGACGCTGAGACTGCCGGTGTGGCGCTCGCGCCTGTTGCTGCTGGCCTTCTTCGGCGGCTTCGTGGTGCTGGGCGCGCGCGCCGTCTATCTGCAGGGCTGGAACAACGATTTCCTCCAGGCCAAGGGCGAGTCGCGCTACAGCCGTGTCATCGAGATCACCGCCAATCGCGGCCGCATCGTCGATCGCCATGGCGAGCTGCTGGCCATCTCCACGCCGGTGAAATCGGTGTGGGCCATACCCAGCGAGGTGGAACTGGACAAGGCCCACGCGGACAGGCTCTCGGCGCTGCTGGAGGTGCCGCCGCAGGATATCCAGAAACGCATCGCCGATACCAACCGCGATTTCGTCTACATCAAGCGCCAGATCTCCCCCGAGCTGGCCGATCGCGTCGCCGAGCTGCGCATACCAGGACTGTTCCAGAGCCGCGAGTTCCGCCGCTACTACCCTGGAGGCGAAGTCATGTCGCATGTGCTGGGCTTCACCGGCGCGGACGACATCGGCCAGGAGGGCGTGGAGCTGGCTTTCCAGGATCGGCTCGCCGGCAAGGCCGGCAGCCGCCGCGTCATCAAGGACCGCATGGGTCAGATCATCGAGGATCTTCAGTCCATCAAGTCGGCGCAGGAGGGGCATGACCTCACCCTGGCGCTGGATGCGCGCATACAGAACCTGGTGTTTGGCCAGTTGAAGGCGGCCATGGAGCAGAACCGCGCCAAGGCTGGCGGCATCGTGGTGCTGGACATCACCACCGGCGAGATGCTGGCGCTGGCGAACTTTCCCACCTACAACCCCAACAACCGCACCCACCTGTCCGGTGCGAGCCTGCGCAACCGCGCTCTGACCGACACCTTCGAGCCCGGTTCCACGCTCAAGCCCTTCACCATCGCCACCGCCCTCGAGTCGGGCAAGGTGACGCCGCAGACCACCATACAGACCGCCCCCGGCACCCTGACCATAGGCAAGGCGACCATACGCGATGCCCACGCCGAGGGGCTGCTCACCGTGCATCAGATCATCCAGAAGTCCTCCAATGTCGGTTCGGCCAAGGTCGCGCTCAGCCTGCCGGCCGAGGCCATGTGGGATACCTTCAATGCCGTGGGTTTCGGCGCCGCCCCGCGCCTGGGTTTCCCCGGCGAAGCGCCGGGCAAGGTACGCGCCCACAAGACCTGGAGGCCCATCGAGCAGGCCACCATGTCCTACGGTCATGGCATTGCGGTGAGCCTGGTGCAACTGGCGCGCGCCTATTCGATTTTTGCCCGCGACGGCGATCTTGTTCCGATTTCCCTGGTCAAACTGGATACGCCGCCGCCGGCCCGGCAGGTCATCTCGGCGGAGACGGCGAGAGCGGTGCGCGCCATGCTGGAATCGGCTGTGCATCCCGGGGGCACCGCGCCGCGGGCGCAGATCATGGGCTACCGCGTGGCGGGCAAGACCGGCACCGCGCACAAACTGGAAAACGGCCACTATGCGCCGAACAAGTATGTTTCCTCCTTCGTCGGCTTCGCGCCCGTGTCCAACCCGCGTCTGGTGGTGGCGGTGATGATCGACGAGGCCAGCGCCGGGCAGTATTACGGCGGCGCGGTGGCCGCGCCGGTGTTCGCCAAGGTGATGGAAGGCGCGCTGCGCGCCCTGGGCGTGCCGCCGGATGCGCCCATGAAGCCGGTGGTGCTGCCGCCGCCGGGACAGGAAGTCGAGGAGAGCATCTGATGCCGGCGCGCGCAGTGCTTGCCGACCTTGCCGCGCGCGGTGTCGCCGTGACCGCGCTTGAGACCGACAGCCGCGCGGTGAAGCGCGGCGATGTCTTCCTTGCCTGGCCGGGCAGTCGCGACGACGGACGCCGGCACATCGGCGCGGCGGTGGCCGCCGGCGCCAGCGCGGTGCTGTACGAACGCGAAGGCGGCAACTGGAATTCCGAATGGAAAGTGCCTGGCGTGGCGGTCACCAGACTGCGCGACCTCGCTGGATTTCTCGCCCACGAAGTCTACGGCCGGCCCTCGGAGCGGCTGTGGACCATCGGCGTCACCGGCACCAACGGCAAGACTTCCTGCACGCAATGGCTGGCGCGTGCCTGCAGCGAATGCGGTGCCCGCACCGCGGTGATCGGCACGCTGGGCATAGGCCTGCCCGGGGCCTTGAGCGCCTCGGTGAACACCACGCCCGACCCGGTGCTGCTGCACCGTTCGCTGGCCGAGTTGTATGCGACGGGCGCGCAGGGCGTGGCCATGGAGGTGTCCTCCATAGGCCTGGATCAGGGGCGCGTCAACGGCGTCGTCTTTGGCGTGGCGCTGTTCACCAATCTGTCGCGCGATCATCTGGACTATCACGGTGACATGAACAGCTACGCGCGCGCCAAGCAGAAACTGTTCGAGATGCCGGGCCTCAAGCACGCGGTGGTGAACC
>CAXNIK010000167.1:0-7582 GCA_964202115.1 Burkholderiales bacterium | reverse complement strand
TCGCGAAAATACATCCGTCGAATCTTGCCCAAAATTTCCATGGTGATCACCCTTTTTGTCCCCCGCCTAAAAATTAGGCAGGGCGAGTAGAACACCTGGGTCAATTTTGAATCAGCATCACCCCTTAAACTGGGTCAGATTTCGGTCAGCGGCCACCCGACCTGGGGCCGGCCGCCGTGGTGGTCAAAGCGCCTGCGCAGGCCGCGATGAGCATGCCTGCCGCGGAATTCGGTCGCTACGAGGTGGTGCTGGAGGGCTCGGTGATCGTGCAGGGACAGGAACTGGGCCCGCCGGGCTTTCGATATGTCCGTGGCAGCGAAGCGGCAGAGCCACTGATGACGGGGGAGGGCGGCGCCAGCGTCGCCTTTCTGACTTTTGACCGAGATGCCCTGGAAGGCGGAATCACCGAAGGCGCATTGGCCGCGGAAGCGGCCGAAGCCATGGCGAGAGCCATTTGATCCGCGGGCAGGGCCATTTAACAGGAGGGTGCGATGACAGGAACAGTGACGCAAGACCGGGAAGTGGTTGAACCATTTCGTGTCGTGGTGTTTGCCGACTTTGTCTGTCCCTACAGTTTCCTCGCGGTCGATCAGATCGACCGGCTTGCCAGGGAGTACGACGTCCAGCCCCAGTGGCGCCCGCACCTGCTGCATCCGGAAACGCCGCCCGAAGGCGCGCCCCGGAAAGCATCCGAAGACAATGTCGCCAAGCGGGAGCGGCTGCACGCCTGGGTGAAGGAGATGGCGCCGGATCAGTATTCGCGCATACGCTTCCCGCAGCGACGGCATTACAGTTTTCTGGCCTTCGAAGCCATGGAATTTGCGCGCGCCCGAGGGTTGGACTTCGCCTACAAAACCGCGGTCTACGACCTCATGTGGACCGAAGACCGGGATATCGGACAAGCTGAGACCCTGATGGCGGCCGCAGAGCAGGTCGGGATGGAACCAGGCGACCTGAAGATTGCCCTGGATGAGCACATCTTTGCCCAGCGCGCCCTGGACGCCGTCAATGCTGCGCGCCAGATCGGCATCACCAACACCCCCACCATCATCCTCGGCCGGACGCGTATCAACGGCTGGCACTACTACGAAGTATTGCAGTCGGTAATGGAAAAGCAGGGTGCCAGGCTGCGGGAGACCGTGGACAGCTAGTTTCTGCCCTCGCGCCCCGATTCGGGGCGCGAGGGCGGAAATATTGTTGCTTAAGTCAAGTAAGTGGTCCCTCCATTGGCGCACAATAATTGTGTCTGTAATATTACGGACACGGATTCGTAGCTTTCAAAAGGAGGAAACCATGTTGAAGCTAGCAACCTGCATTTTCGCAGTAGCGGCACTGGTGGCTGCAGTAGGTGCCCATGCGCAGTACCCCACCAAGCCCGTGGTGATGGTCGTGCCCTTTGCCGCAGGCGGCCCGACGGACACGCTTACTCGCACCCTGGGTGTGGCCATGACCAAGCAATTGAAGCAGACCATACTGGTGGAGAACGTGGGCGGCGCGGGCGGCAACATCGGCGTCAATCGCGTGGTCAAGGCCTCGCCTGACGGCTACACCGTGCTGGTGCACCACATCGGCATGTCCACCAGTCCGGCGCTGTATCGCAAGCTGGACTACAACCCGCTCACCGATCTGGAGTACATCGGGCTGATTGCGGACGTGCCTATGACAGTCATCGCCAGGGCCAATTTTCCGGCGAACAACTTCAAGGAGTTCATCGCCTACGTCAAGGCCAACAAGGACAAGCTGTCCCTGGCTAATGCCGGCCTGGGCGCGGCCTCGCACCTGTGCGGGCTGATGCTCATGAGCAAGATGGAAGCGGACGTGCTGACCATTCCCTATACCGGCACCGCGCCAGCCATGACGGCGATCCTGGGCGGGCAGGTGGACATCATGTGCGATCAGACCACCAACACCACCGGCCAGATTCAGGGCGGCAAGGTCAAGGTGTACGGCGTCACCACGCTCAAGCGCGTGGCCTCGCTGCCCAATATCCCCACCCTGGACGAGCAGGGCATGAAGGGCTTCGAGGTGGCGGTGTGGCATGGCATGTATGCACCCAAGAACACGCCCAAGCCGGTCCTGGACACGCTGGTGAAGGGCATGCAGGAGGCGCTCAAGGACAATGACCTGAAGGCAAGCCTCGCCAAGCTGGGCACCGAACCCGTGCCGCAGAATCGCGCCACGCCGGAGTACCTGCGCACCTTCCTCAAGTCGGAAATCGACAAGTGGGGGCCGGTGATCAAGAAGGCGGGTCAGTACGCGGACTGATTCCGAAGCGAAGCGGCCTCGCCGCACGTCACAAGGGCGCCTCTGGCGCCCTTGTTGTTTGTGGAGTGCCGCAGGATGCGGCGTCTTCGGTCAATGATATTGATTACAATATAATTTCTTACCGGCTTGTATGAACAAGTGTCATTCTATTTTGATCATATTACTCACAGCAGAATGATGTCGTACTGCTCCGGGCCGTAGGTGGATTCGACCTGCATGGACACCGGCTTGCCGATGAAGTCGCCCAGCATCGCCAGCGCCTGGGACTCCTCCTCGAGGAACAGGTCTATCACCTGTTGCGATGCGAGAATGCGGAACTCGCGGGGATTGAACTGGCGCGCCTCGCGCAGGATTTCGCGCAGCACCTCGTAGCACACCGTGCGCGCCGTCTTCAGCACGCCGCGCCCGCCGCAGGCGGCGCAGGTTTCGCACAGCACATGCTCCAGCGATTCGCGCGTGCGCTTGCGGGTCATCTCCACCAGTCCCAGCTGGGTGAAGCCGTTCATGGTGATGCGTGTGCGATCGCGGCCGATGGCCTTGCCCAGTTCGGCCAGCACCGAGCTGCGGTGCTCGGCGTTCTCCATGTCGATGAAGTCGAGGATGATGATGCCGCCGAGATTGCGCAGGCGCAGTTGTCGGGCGATGACGTGGGCGGCCTCCAGGTTGGTCTTGAAGACGGTGTCGTCGAAATTGCGCACGCCCACGTATCCGCCGGTGTTGACGTCCACCGTGGTCATGGCCTCGGTCTGGTCGAAGATGAGATAACCGCCGGATTTCAGGTCCACGCGCCGCGACAGCGCTTTTTCGATCTCCTCCTCGACGTTGTACAGGTCGAACAAGGGGCGTCCGTCGGCGTAGTGCTCGATCCTGTCCACCACATTGGGCATGTATTCGCGGGCGAAGCCCTGAAGCCTGGCGAAGTTCTCGCGCGAATCGACGAAGATTCTGGCGGTATTGTCATCCACGAAATCGCGCAACACGCGCTGTGCCAGAGACAGGTCCTGGTACAGCAGCGCGGGGGCGGCCGACACACGGCTGCGGCCGAGAATGTCATGCCAGAGCTTCTTCAGGTAGCGGATGTCGGCGGCAAATTCCTCTTCGGTCGCCGTCTCGGCAACGGTGCGGATGATGAAGCCGCCGGTCTCGTCCGGGGGCAACTGGCGCTCGAGCTTCTGGCGCAGCAACTGGCGCTCGGTCTCGTCCTCGATGCGCTGCGATATGCCGATATGCGGATCCTGGGGCAGGTACACCACCAGACGGCCGGCGAGGGAGATTTGCGTGGACAGGCGCGCGCCCTTGGTGCCTATCGGGTCCTTGATGACCTGAACCATGATGGACTGGCCCTCGGACAGGATGCGCTCGATGGGCCTGGGCTCGGCGCCCTGCTTGCGATGCTCCCAGATGTCGCCCACGTGCAGGAAGGCGGCGCGTTCCAGGCCGATCTCGACGAAGGCCGACTGCATTCCCGGCAGCACGCGCGCAACCTTGCCCATGCAGATGTTGCTCACCAGGCCGCGGCTGACATTGCGCTCGATGTGGAGTTCCTGCGGCGCGCCGGCCTGCATGATGGCCACCCGCGTTTCTTGCGGGGTGATGTTGATGAGGATGTCGTCTTTCATCTTGAGGTCTTGCCCTTGCCGGTGAAGCCTATCTTATCCTTGGCGTATGCGTGCCAGCAGCATGGCAGTTTCCTGCAGCGGCAATCCCATGACGCCGGTATAGCTGCCGTGCAATCTCTCCACGAAGGCCGCTGCCCGTCCCTGTATGGCGTAAGCGCCGGCCTTGTCCATCGGTTCGTCCAAGGCCACATAGGCGGCGATATCGTGCTCGGTAAGCGGGATGAAACGCACCAGCGTGTCGCTGAGGGCGGTTTCAAGGCGCTCGCCAAAGCGCACGGCCACGGCGGTGAGCACGCGATGCTCGCTTCCGGACAGGGCGCGCAGCATGCGGCTGGCGTCTTCGCGATTCGCAGGCTTGCCCAGAATCTCCGTGCCCAGGCAGACCGTGGTATCTGCCGCCAGCACCGGAAGGTGGGTCAGCCTGGTCAAGCGCCTTTCCGTCAGCCGGCGCCATCCTGTGTCGGCCTTGGCAGCCGCCACCCGCAGCACGTAGGCATCGGGGACTTCACCAGGCAAGGGTGTTTCATCGACATCCACTTCGCGTTCCCGACCTTCTCTCAGGGAGAGCACTTCGAAGCCGACTCCAATCTGGCGCAGCAGATCGCGGCGGCGCGGGCTGCGCGAAGCCAGATAGATGCGCGTTCCGGGCGGCGGAAGTATGGGCGGGGGTGCCTCAGGCGGCATGCTCATTCCCGGTGACTCATTCCCTGTGACTCATTCTCTGTGATAAGGGTGGTTCTGGAGGATGGACACGGCGCGATAGAGCTGTTCCGCCAGCAGCACCCGTGCCAGCCCGTGCGGCAGCGTCAGGCTGGACAGGCGCAGTTGCAGCGCGGCGCTGGATTTGACCGAGGCCGACAATCCGTCCGGGCCGCCGATCAGGAATGCCAGGTCGCGTCCGGCGCCCAGTTTTGCCTCCAGCCAGCGCGCCAGCTGCTCGGTGGTGAAGTCCCGGCCGCGCTCATCGAGCACGATGCGTTCAGCGGATTCGGGCACGGCGGATTCGATGCGCGCGGCCTCTGCCAACTGCAATTGCGGCGTGCTCTTGCCGGTGTTGCGCGGTTCGGCCTTGACCTCGATCAGGGACAGACGCGCGATGCGCGGCATGCGCCCGGCATAGTCGGCGAAGCCGTCGGCGACCCAGGAGGACATGCGCGTGCCCACCGCGACCACGTGCAGCTTCATCGCGTGCCGCCCCGGATGACGCGCATGCCTCAGTTATCGGCCGGTGCCGGCTTGGCGCGGCTCTCGCCTGGTTTGCGTGGCTTGCGCGGCTTGGGCTGGTTCCACAGCTCTTCGAGGTTGTAATGGGCGCGTATCACCGGTTGCATGATGTGGACCACGATCTCTCCGGCGTCCACCAGCACCCATTCATCGCTGTTCAGCCCCTCCACGCTGATGATCACTCCTCCGGCGGCCTTGACCTTGGCCTGCACGTTGCTGGCAAGGGCTTTCAACTGGCGGCCGGAATCCGCGCTGGCGATGATGACGCGGTCGAAGAGCGAGGTGATATGACGCACGTCAAGCACTTCAATTTCCCTGGCCTTGATGTCTTCCAGTGCGCCTACGACGGTTTTTTGCAACTTTGCTGTGGTGATCAAATGCCCGAGTCCATGTAAAGGTGATGAGAGTGAATGTAATCCAGAACGGCCGCGGGAAGTGCATCGGCGGGAGATTGTCCCGCTGCCAGGGCTGCGCGTATCGCGCTCGAAGAGATCGGGTGAGGAGGCAGGGTGAAGTGCAGCAGGCTGCCGGCTGCGCGTCCATCCAGCGCAACTGCTTCCCGTGCCGCCAGTTCCGCTGCCAGCTCCGCCGACAGGCTTGAACGTTCGACAGGGTAACCGGGACGCTCGGCTACTGCAAAGTGCGCGGTGTCGAACAGGCGCCGCCAGTCGCGCCAGCTGTCCAGGGCGACCAGCTGGTCGGCGCCGATGATGAACACCAGCGGTAGCTGTGGGCCCAGTTCTGCGCGCAGCCGGGCCAGGGTGTTGATGGTGTAGGTGGTGGCCGGCGACAGCGCGTCGGCTGCATCCAGATCGAATCGTGACTCCCCGGACAGCGCTAGTTTCAGCATGGCGAGGCGATGTTCGGCGCTGGTGCCCGGGTTGGCGCGATGGCCGGGTCGGCCCGACGGTATCCAGCGCACGCCGGACAGGCCCAGCTCATCCATGGCCGCATGGGCCAGTGCCAGATGCGCCTTGTGCGCGGGATCGAAAGTGCCCCCCAGCAGCCCCAGGGGTGCCAATGCGGGCGCAAAAGCGGGTTTGACCACTACTGGCGTACGTGGCCGTCGCCGAACACGACGAACTTCTGCGAAGTCAGTCCTTCCAGGCCCACCGGCCCGCGGGCATGCAGTTTGTCGGTGGAAATGCCGATCTCCGCCCCCAGGCCGTATTCGAAGCCATCGGCAAAACGCGTCGAGGCGTTGACCATGACCGAACTGGAGTCGACTTCGCGCAGGAAGCGATCGGCGCGGGCGTGGTCCTCGGTGACGATGGCATCGGTGTGCTGCGAACCGTAGCGGGCGATGTGCTCCATGGCCTCATCCAGGCCGTCGACCACGCGCACGGCGAGTATGGGGGCGAGGTATTCCGCGTACCAGTCTTCCTCGGTTGCCGCTTTCATCTCCGTCACCAGCGCGCGGGAAGATTCATCGCCGCGCAACTCCACGCCCTTGTCCAGATAGATGCGGGCGAGCTGTGGCAATACGCGCGGCGCGATGTCCCTGGCCACCAGCAGTGTTTCCATGGTGTTGCAGGTGCCGTAGCGCTGGGTCTTGGCGTTGTCGGCGATCCTGATTGCCTTGGCCACGTCGGCGCGATCGTCGATGTAGACATGGCAGACCCCGTCCAGGTGCTTGATCATGGGGATGCGCGATTCGGCCATCACCCGCTCCACCAGGCTTTTGCCGCCCCGGGGCACGATGATGTCCACATACTCGTTCATAGTCAGCAACTCGCCCACCGCGGCGCGGTCCGGCGTGCCTACCACCTGGACGGCGCTTTGCGGCAGACCGGCCGCGCGCAGGCCTTCGTGCACGCGCTCGGCGATGGCCAGGTTGGAATGCACAGACTCCGATCCCCCGCGCAGGATGCAGGCATTGCCTGACTTGAGGCACAGGGCCGCGGCATCGACGGTGACATTGGGACGAGACTCGTAAATGATGCCGATCACGCCAAGCGGCACGCGCATGTGGCCCACCTTGATGCCGCTTGGCTGCTCGCGCACGTCGGTGATTTGGCCTATGGGATCGGGAAGGGCGGCGACCTGCTCCAGTCCCAGGGCCATGGCTTCGACCGACTTCACACTCAGCGTGAGGCGATCGACGAAGGCATCGTCCTTGCCCGAGGCGCGTGCAGCCTTGATGTCCTGGGCATTGGCCTCGATCAATGCCGCGCTGTCGCGGCGCACGGCGGCGGCCATGGCCAGCAGCGCCCTGTTCTTGGTCGCCGTATCGGCGCGCGCCAGCTCGCGCGCGGCCGCACGCGCCCCCTGGCCCAGGCGGCGCATGTATTCCTTGACGTTCGCGTTCGCGTTTGCGTTCGTCGTGTCCTTGATGTCGGTGACAGCGTTCATGGAGGAAATTTTACGCTGGTTTCCCCCTGCCAGGCCGGGTGAAACCGGCCGGGTGTGGGTCGCGGCGGCTACATCGACACCCGCGGTGCTGTTATGCCAAAGCGGCCCTTGAGCGTGGCCGC
>CAXNIK010000166.1:0-7643 GCA_964202115.1 Burkholderiales bacterium | reverse complement strand
AGGTGCCCGTACGCCGCCAGCGCGGTGCCGAAGAAGACATCGATACGGCCGGCGACAATGTCGGCCAGGGTCAGGCTGGTGCCCTTGTAGTGGACGAAGGTGACCTTGGTATTCACCAGGCTGTGAAACCAGGCTGTGCTCAGATGCGGGATGCTGGCTACCCCGGGAGTCCCGGCGTTGACCTTGCCCGGATTGGCGCAGGCGCGGGTATAGGCGATGTATTCCTGGATATTGTTGAAGGGAGTGCCGGGATAGGCAGCGATGACGGTGGTTCTCTTGCTCATCAGCGAGATATGCGCAAACTCCTTGAGGGGATCGTAGGGCAGGTCGTCCTTGAGCGCGGCAAGCGTGGTGAAGCTGCCGCTGAGGCCCAGCAGCGTATGGCCATCCGGGGCGGCCTTCGCCACATGCCGATAGCCCAGCGTGCCTCCGGCGCCCGCTTTGAAATCCAGCACGAAGGGCTGGCCCAGAGCCTGGCTGAGCTTTTGCGAATACAGGCGCGTCTCGGCATCGCCCGATGCACCCGGGGCAAAAGGCACGACAACGGAGACCGGCCTGCTGGGGTACTGCTGGCCGAGGGCGAGGCTTGACACCAGAACGCTGGATGCTGCAAATGCGCTGACAAGCAATGCGCGAAGCATGGGCAATCCTCCTTTGATCGTGCAGTCTTGTTATTGGAATGGAATTGATCCTACCCGATTTTCCGACAGGACAGTCCCTGCCATACCGGACGCACCGAATAGCCTCGCGTCAAGCGTCAAGTCATAATCCGTATCGTGTGCCACACGCGTCATCACAAAAATAAGGAGGAAGCATGCTGTACGAAGCCGAATCGGGAGACATCCGCATTGCCGCCGCAGGCGATGCCATGGTCTCCAGCCCGCTGCGCATCTATCGTGAAGATCTCTTTCTGAAACTCACCGAGGTGCTGCGCGGGGCGGATGCCTCGATTTGCAACCTCGAGATGCCCATCCACAACGAGGACCTTGCGCCGATGCTGGCCGAGGGCTCCTACGGCATGGCGCATCCGCAGACCGCCCACGAACTCAAGTGGATGGGCTTCAACATGGTGTCCACGGCGAGCAACCATGTCTTCGACTTCGGCCCCGCCGGCATGCTGGCATCCCAACGCAAGCTTGCCGAGGCCGGCGTGGTTCATGCCGGCACCGGGCGCAACCTGTCCGAGGCACGCTCGGCCAACTACGTGGACACGGCGCGCGGGCGCGTGGCGCTGCTGGCTGCGGCCTCATCCTTTCCCGAGTGGTCCAGAGCGGGCGAACAGCGCCATGACTACCAGGGGCGGCCTGGAATCAGCTTCCTGCGCTACGAGACCGTGCATACCCTGGACGAGCGCGCCTTCAAGGAATTCCAGCGCCTCAATGCCGGCCTGGGCTTCGAGCGCGTGAACGAGGCGCAAAAGCGCGGCGGCCAGCGCGGCAATGCCGGCGCCAACGAGATGTATTTCAATCCCTCCACCAAGTTGATCAACGGCGAGGAATTTCCCACGGTGAAGTTCGTGCAGGGTTCGGAGTTCGGTTCGAAGACCAACTGCTTCAAGCCCGATCTGGAGGACATCCTGCGCTGGGTCAAGGATGCCCGGCGCCAGGCCGACTGGGTGGTGTTCAGCCTGCACGGTCACGAGGGGCCTCTGCCCAGACCCAACGATCCGCGCTCGGTGGGCCCGGCAGGGGTGCGTGAAGATCCGGCCGACTTCATGGTGGAATTCGCCCATGCCTGCATCGACGCCGGCGTTGATGTCTTCATGGCCCACGGCTGCCACCAGGTGCGCGGCATCGAGATCTACAAGGGCCGTCCCATCTTCCACGGCCTGGGTGAATTCATGTTCCAGAACGAGACGCTGCAAAGCTGGCCGGCGGACTCCTACCGTCATTACAAGCTGGGTGCAGATGCCACCCCGGCCGACTACAACGACGCCCGCACCGGCAACGGCACCAAGGGATTTCCGGCCAATCCGAATTACTGGAAGAGCTTCGTTCCGGTGTGCCAGTTCAAGGGTGGCAAGCTCGCATCCATCGAGCTCTATCCCATCGAGCTGGGCTTCGGCAAGTCGCGCACGCAGCGCGGCCGGCCCTTGCTGTCAGCGGGGCCGCTGGCCGAGGAAGTGATCGCGGAGCTGGCGCACCTGTCCAAATCCTATGGGGTGGACATTGCGCGAGATGGGGATCACTGGGTGATACGGTCTTAGCGGCCACTATAACGAGGGAGCACACCCCCTCGTCATGGATGCAAGCCTAGATGTGCCTGCCGCCGAGTATCCTGAAGCGCTGGTCGTCGTCCGTGGCCATCTGGTTGACCAGCTCGATCTCCCAGGACAGATAGGCCTCCATCGCCTGCTTGACGTTTCCGGACTGATCGCGCGCGCGCAGCCGCAGGTCATCCGGCGGCACGGCCATGCGTGTCGCGCCCTGCTCGAGCGCAAGACCCGCCTCGCGCCAGGCGGTGGTTCCCCCGTCGAGCACGAGCACCTCTGCCGAGGTGATCTGCCTGGCATCGACGGCCGCCAGTTTCGCGAGCATTCCGTCGCCGGAGGTGAACACCACCACGTCCGCTGCGGGCAATTGCGGCAGCACGCTGGCGAGCCGCGATCGGATACCGTACCAGGCTCCCGGGATGTGTCCGGCGATGTAGTCACGACTCCAGTCCACGTCGATGACGCTGATACCGCCTGACTGCATGCGCTGCTGCAGGGCCGCCGCGCTTATCGTTGGAATCGTTACAGCGTCAAGATCCAGCACACGCGGCATCCATTCTCCGGACTGCGCGCCGGCGGTGCGCATGTCCAAGGTCATCGCGGCCACGTCCCAGCCCATCTGCTTCAGCCAGTGCGCGGTTATCACCGCGCGCACGCCATCGTCGTCCACCAGCACCACGCGCGCGCCCCAGGTGGCGGCATGCACTTCGGTTTCCTGCACCAGTTGCCCGCCGGGCACGGTCTTCATGCCGGGAACATGCCCGGCCAGATACTCCTCCGGCGTCCTGACATCGAACACGTAAAGCGTGCGGCCTGCCGACTTCGCTTCCGCCTGCCAGCGGGCCAGTGTGATGGCATCGATGCGCGCGATACCATGGCGTTCGGCGACCCGGTCCGCCGCCGCCCGTGCCAAGGACTGGCCGGACGCGGAAACCGCGGGCGCCCGCGCGGTCACGCCTTTGAGGACCGGGTAGCCGGCCAGCGCCCAGCCCTGCGTTCCGTTCTTCAAGGACACGACCTTGTTCGGCACGCCGGCATTGATCAGCGATTGCGCGCCGATGATGCTGCGCGTGCGCCCGCCGCAGTTCACCACCACTGTCGTTTTCGGCGACGGCACCAGTTCCGCGAAACGGTAGACCAGTTCCGCGCGGGCACGCTGATGGCGGTGGGAATGCTGTTGCTGTGAAATTCCTCGTAGCTGCGGCTGTCGAACACGGCGATATCGGCTTTGGCATCGATCAGACTCTTCAGTTGCTCGGCCGTGATCCAGGGCGTGCCTGTTTCGTGCTCGACCACCTCGGCGAAGGCCTTGCTCGGCACATGCACGCCGTTGTAGATGCGATAGCCGACCTTTTCCCAGGCCGCTATCCCGCCGGCCAGCACGGAGACATCGGTATAGCCAAACGATGCCATGCGCGCTGCGGCGCGCTGCGCCAGCCCTTCGCCGTCGTCACACCAGACCACCCGCGTCGAGCGCCGCGGCACACAGGCGTCAATGAGCAACTCCAGCCGGCTGAGCGGCACGCAGGCGGCCATCAGCACATGGCGGGCATCGAAAGTGACTTCCTCGCGCGCATCCAGCAGGGCAATCTCGCCACCATCGTGGAGCATGGCTTTGAGGTGCGTGGCGTCCACGAATTTCACGGATGAGGTCATGGCGTCGTGCTTTCAGCCAGCTCATATTCCGGACGTAGCTCCCGGAACTGATCCAGGTTCACACCTTCGAAACGTATCAAACGCGTGGGGCCGGTGCGCGAGGGCGAATGCAGCACGCCTTCGTTGTAGACATAGGCTGAGCCCGGGGTCATGGTGTAGACGCTTCTCCTGCGGACCTTGCCGGGCTTATGGGCCGTGGCCGGCTCGAGCAGCTCCCATTCGGTCATCTCGGTCACGCCCGCGGCCTGGCCGTAGATCGCCCAGGACGGGCCATGGTCATGCGGTTTGCCGATCCTGGCGCCGTGCTTGTGTTCGGCAAAAATGCAGAACTTCAGCTCGGGATCCTCGTACAGAAGGTCGCGCTCGGAGGTGCTCTCGGGTACGGTCTGTGCGACGAACTCCTTGTCCGCCAGCAGTTCCTTCAGAAGATCGCAGACCTTCTGCCGTCCTGCCGGACCGGGCTCGGCCTTGAGCAATACGCTGCTTTGTCTGGCAAATTCGTCAATGCCGTGTACCATGCGTTCCCCCCGATCATCTGACTGGTCTGACAGGGATGCATGATCTCATATGAAGCAGGTGGCTCGGCGCCGCTGTACAGGTTGCCTGACAAAACCGGACAGGCAACTTGATTAAACTGGAACGAGAGGCAAGGCTCCCATGCCAAGCCCGATGACCGGGCACAAGCCTTGCGCGCCGGTTCAACGCGAAACTCAAGAGCAGCAATGATGAAACTGGTATTGCATACTCCCCATCGGCTCGCCAAGTACAACCGTATTGTGCGGACCGGGGCGTTTGCCTTCAGTTTTCTGACTTTTGCAATCCTGTGGATTGAGCGCGGGCGATTCAGCGCATGGGAAATACTCTCCGCCATCGTCACGCTGCTGATTTATCCGCACCTTGCCTATCTCTACACGCGCGTGGCGGCCGATGCCAAGCGCGCGGAGCAGAACAATCTGTATGCCGACGCGGTGGTGCTGGGTGCCTGGGCGGCGCAGATTCACTTTGCGCTCTGGCCCAGTGTTGCGCTGCTGATTGCCGTCTGCCTGAACAGCGCCGGCCACGGCTATATAGGCCGGCTGGTGCGTACCCTTGCGATCTTTGGCGGAAGCGCCATCGCCTGGGGAGCGGGAATCGGCTATTCGTTCGTGCCGGACACAGGGCCGCTGGTGACAACGCTCACCATCGCCGGCATCCTCATGTATGCATCGGCCATCGGGCTGCTGATATTCATCCAGAACAAGAACCTGCTGCTTGAGCGCCACGCCGTGGTGGCCAGCGAGCAGCAATTCCGTTTCATCGCCGACAATGTTTCAGAACTGGTGGCCATGCTCGATACCCGGGGCGAGATGGTATATGCCAATGCCAGGTTCGAGAAGCAGTTCGGCCCTTCGTCGGTCGACCCGGGTGCGCAGTGGCTGCGCCTGGTTCATCCCGATGAGCAGCGCCAGGCCAGGGATTTTCTGCAATCGATTGTCGCTTCCGCCGCGCCCGGGAGCATGCCTTTGCGCCTGGTCTCCGCCGACGGCATCTGGCATCTGGTATCTGATCGATTGCAAGGCCAACCCCGTGCTGGATGAATCCGGCAGGACCCGGTTGGTCGTGATGATCTGCAAGGACCTGTCCCGCCTGCTGGATTCCTGAGCTGTTCTCGGGACGCGTTTTGCGGCATGCTTGATACAGCCGCAGGTCAAGGCAGGAATTCATCAATACTCATCCTGGAGGAGTACCAGCATGCCACCGGTCTACAGCTACGATCACATCCATCTGCGCACCCGCGACCCGAAGGCCACGATGGCGTTCTACGAGAAGATGTTCGATGCCAAGCGCGTGGAATTCGTCCAGTCCAATGGCATTGCCCGTGTGGACCTGGATCTCAACGGGCTCACCATTTTTATCGCCGAGGTGGCGGCCGATGCCAAGCTCCCCTCGGCGCCTGCGTCGTCCTACATCGGCCTGGACCACCTGGGCCTGCGCGTGGACGATGTCGATGCCGCGGTCACCGAGCTCAAGCTGCGCGGGGCGGTCATCCTCAAGGGTCCGGTCACCATACGGCCCGGGGTGCGCATCGCCTTCGTCCAGGGGCCGGACAATGTGCGCATAGAACTCCTGCAGCGCACGGTGTTTGAAGTCAGCGAGTCCGCTGGCCGGTAAAACCGGGGTCAGGTCTTGCCTTTTGCGCGATCCTGCTCCAGGTTGGGCAACAGCCACACCACCAGACCCAGCGCCGGCAGGTAGGAGCACAGGGTGTAGACAAAGCTGATGCCCTGCAGATCGGCGACGTGGCCCAGCACTGCGGCGCCCAGGCCGCCCAGGCCGAAGGCGAATCCGAAGAACACACCTGACACCAGCCCCACGCGCCCGGGAATCAGTTCGTGCGCATAGACCAGGATGGCCGGAAAGGACGAGGCCATCATCAGGCCGATGATGATGATGAGCACGCTGGTCCAGAACAGGCTGGCGTAGGGCAGCATCAGCGTGAAGGGCAGGGCGCCGAGTATGGACACCCAGATGGTCTTGCGCCGTCCTATCTTGTCCGACACCGGGCCGCCTATGATCGTGCCCACGGCGATGGCCGCCATGAAGATGAACAATTGCACCTGCGCCGCCTGCACCGACAACTCGAATCGCTCGATCAGGTAGAAGGCGAAATACGAGGTGAGGCTGGAGCTGTAGACGCTCTTGGACAGCACCAGCAGCATCAGCAGGGATACGAAGAAGATCACGTGCGCAGACGGTCTCTTGGAGGCCGCCGCTACCGCGCTCGCGGCCGCAGCCGCTGCGGGGCGCAGGTTCCCCGCATACCACATGCCCACGCGTGCCAGCATCACCATGGCCACCAGCGCCACCACCGAGAACCAGGCGATCGCGCCCTGCCCGCGCGGCAGCACGATGAAGGCCGCCAGCAACGGACCGAAGGCGCTGCCCAGATTGCCGCCAACCTGGAACAGCGACTGCGCGAAGCCGTAGCGGCCGCCCGAGGCCAGGCGCGCCACGCGCGAGGCTTCCGGATGGAACACCGCCGAGCCCGTGCCCACCAGCGCCGCGGCCAGCACCACCATGGCATAGCCATTGGCCACCGACAGCAGCAGCAGGCCGATCAGGGTGGCGCCCATGCCCACCGCCAGCGAATAGGGCAGGGGCTTGCGGTCGGTATACATGCCCACCGTCGGCTGCAGCAGCGAGGCGGTGAGCTGGAAGGCCAGCGTGATCATGCCGATCTGCGCGAAGTCCAGCGCAAACTGGTCCTTCAGCATCGGATACAGCGCCGGGATCATGGACTGCATCAGGTCGTTCATCAGATGACAGATGCTCAGTGCCATCAGCACGGGCAGGACCGCTGCCTTGGCGGTCATGGTGGACGGTGTCGCGGACGCCGGGGCGGGGGAGGCTGAGGCGGTTAAGACGGGAGATTCTGCAGCGACAGCTCTTGGCATGACTGTTCCTGGTTCGCAGGCGGCGTCTGTTCAGCTGCGCTTCTTGATTTTAGGCGGCGGATTGAACGGCACCGGAGGCACACGCGCAAGCTTCTCCGGCTTGAGCGCATCGCGCATTTCCTGGAACACGGACGCAGGCTGCGGGCGCGGCTCGCGGCGAAACAGGGCAAGAATTCGATTAAGCATGGCCTATTTTAATCTCTTTCGGGTCCAATTCCCCGCCGCTTGCGGCGTTCGTTAGACTGGAAGGATGAGCGAGTATATCCACAAGAGCCACAATGTTACGGTGCTGATGTATCACTTGGTATTTCCGGCGAAGTATCGACGAGCGGTAATAGATG
>CAXNIK010000165.1:0-7651 GCA_964202115.1 Burkholderiales bacterium | reverse complement strand
GCATGCATGGCACAGCCCTTCTTTTTTGTCTCGACAACAAAAAGCTGAGCACTCATGTGCCTTGCATGCACCGTTTTCCGCAGCAAGTTAACAACTTAGCCGCAGGTTTACAACTGATATATGCGGGGAAACCTCAGGGTCTGTCCCCTCTCCCTCCTACGCCGCTCCGCATACATCTCCCGGAACGTCTTCCCCGCCGGGGCGGGCATGAATCGCCCGCCGTTTTTCGCTTTCATCCAGCCCGAAGCGAAAGGCAATCGCGCAATCATGCCGTCGCGATTCGCCAACAACCTGAGCAAGCGCACACCCAGCTTCGACGCCAGCGCATACAACCGAGGCCGCTGGGCGAACCAGGCCCACAGCCTTAGCCCGGCGCGCTCACGCCAGGGCCGCAATCCCTGCTCCACCTGTTTCTCCCGCAGCGTGCGCAACAGCTCGGGCAGCGGGATCTTAACCGGGCACACCACCGAGCAGGCGCCGCACAGCGTGGCCGCCTGGGGCAGGTCGGGCGCGTTGGCGATGCCGATGAAGGCCGGCGTGAGCACCGAACCCATGGGCCCCGGATAAACCCAGCCATAGGCGTGGCCGCCCACGGTCTTGTACACCGGGCAATGGTTCATGCAGGCGCCGCAGCGTATGCAGCGCAGCATGTCCTGCAGCTCGCTGCCCAGCATTGCCGTGCGGCCGTTGTCCACCAGCACGAAGTACAGATGCTCCGGACCCTCGATGTCCTCGGCGCGGCGCGGGCCGGTGAAGAAGCTGGCGTAGTTGGAGATATGTTGTCCTGTGGCCGAACGCGTCAGCGCGCGCAGCAGCGTGGACAGGTCCTCCAGCGTGGGGATGACCTTCTCCACGCCGGTGATGCACACATGCACGCGCGGCAGCGTGGTCACCATGCGGCCATTGCCCTCGTTGGTGACGATGATGCCCGAGCCCGTTTCCGCCACCAGGAAGTTGCCGCCGGAGATGCCCAGGTCGGCGGTGAGGAAATGCCGGCGCAGCTCCTCGCGCGCCTCCATGGTCATTTCGGCGATGTCGGTCTTGCGCGGCTTGTGGTGGTGCTCGTGGAAAAGGTCCGAGACCTCGTCCTTGCTCTTGTGCACCGCCGGGGCAATGATGTGCGAGGGCGCCTCGCCGGCGAGCTGGATGATGTATTCGCCCAGATCGGTCTCCACCGTCTCGATGCCGGCGCCGATGAGCGCGTCGTTCAGACCCGCCTCCTCGGACACCATGGATTTCGACTTCACCGCCTTCTTCACATCGTGGCGGCGGCAGATCTCCAGCACCAGCGCGCGCGCCTCCTCGGTGGTCTCGGCGTAGAGCACCGTGGCGCCGCGCGCGGTGGCCTCGCGCTCGAAGCGTTCGATGCAAACGTCCATGGATTCCAGGGCGCGCTGGCGGATGTCTTTCGCCGACTCGCGCAGCGCCTCGAACGCATCGGCCCCATAACTCTCCACCGCCCGCGAGCGCAACAAGGCCAGGCCGGCGCTGCCGAACCGGCGCAGGTTCTCCTGCAGCACCGGGTTGTCCAGGGCCTGGGCGGCATTGCGCTTGAAATGGATGGATTGGGATTTCATTCCGCTTTACCAGCCACCAGCACTTCGGCGAAGTGCAGCACGCGGGTCTTCATGTCCCCGCGCTTGCGCAGCCGCCCCTCGATGTTGAGCATGCAGCCCAGATCCCCCAGCACCACGGCGTCGGCGCCGCTGGCGGCGATGTTGTCGCATTTGCGATCGGCCATCTGCGAGGAGATGTCGCCGTACTTGAGGGCGAAGGTGCCACCGAACCCGCAGCAGGTCTCGCACTCGCTCATCTCGCGCAGCTCCGCACCCGGGATCATGGCCAGCAGCGCGCGCGGCTGTGTCTTGACGCCCAGCTCGCGCAGGCCCGAGCAACTGTCGTGATAGGTCAGCCTGCCCCTGAATTCACCCGGCACGGTGTCGATGCGCAAGACGTTGACCAGGAAGTCGCTGAGTTCAAAAGTGCGAGCGGCCAGGCGCTGCGCTTCCTTCAGCATCAGCGGTTCGTCGCGAAACAGCTCCGGATAGTGCGCGCGCAGCATGCCGGCGCAGGAGCCGGAGGGAACGACCACATGCGTGCAATCGCTGAACTCTTCGATCAGCTTGCGCGCCAGTGCCTCGGCCGAAGGACGATCGCCGGAATTCCATCCCGGTTGCCCACAGCAGGTCTGCGTCGCGGGAACGGTAACGCTGCAGCCCGCCTCCTCCAGCAGCCTGAGCGCCGCAAATCCGACGCCGGGTCGCATCATGTCCACCAGGCAGGTAACGAACAGGCCAACACGCATCAGAAAGCTTTCCAGAACTGATATTCGAATATGCGTTCAGAAACAGCGTTTTGAGCATATCACGGTCAAATGCTGCACTGCGGGGTGTAGAATTCTGCCTCCCCTAGCCTACAAAGTCTTCCCCGCAGCCATGGCAGAAGCCGAGTCGAAAAACTCCATCCAGGTCATCGAGCGCATGATGACACTGCTGGACCAGCTTGCGCTGCATCCGGAGTCGGTGGCGCTGAAGACCCTGGCCCAGGCCACCAAGCTGCATCCGTCCACGGCCCACCGCATCCTCACCGCCATGGTCAACGAAGGCATGGTGGAGCGCGTGGACCAGGGCAGCTATCGTCTGGGCATACGCCTGCTGGAGCTGGGCAACCTGGTAAAGGCTCGCATCAGCGTGCGCGAGCACGCCCTGCCCTACATGCGCGAACTGCATGCCGCCATCGGCGAAGCGATCAATCTGTCGGTGCGGCGCGATGACGAGATCGTCTACGTCGAGCGCACCTCCTCCGGCCGCGCATTGATGCGCGTGGTCAACATCATCGGCGCCCGCGCCCCGCTGCACATCACAGCCGTGGGCAAGTTGTTCCTGCTGGAAGACGGCCCCGAGGGCCTGCGCGCCTATGCGCAGCGCACCGGCCTGCCGCAGCACACGCGCAACAGCCTCACCTCGCTCACCGCGCTGGAACGCGACCTGGACAAGATCCGCAAGCACGGCTATGCCACCGACAACGAGGAAGCCGAGCTGGGCGTGCGCTGCATAGGCGCCGGTGTGCGCGACGACACCGGCGCGCTGGTGTCGGGCCTGTCCGTCTCGGCCCCCGCCGAGCGCCTGCGCGCCAACTGGTCGGGGCTGGTCAAGGAAACCGCGCTGAAGATCTCCAAGGCCATCGGCTATCGCGGCTGAGCGGCGGATTCACCACAACCAATAGAGCACCAGGAGGAAAATCATGATCGCTCGCAATCCCTTGTCCGCGCTGCGCTTCAACCGCACACTGGTTTCGATTGCAGCCCTTGCAACCATGACCCTGGGCGCCCCGGCAGCCCGGGCCGCCGACCTGCAGATGCCGCGCAACATGAAGATCGTCGTGCCCTTCGCACCCGGGGCCAGCACTGATCTGCAGGGCCGCGCCGCTGCCTCGGCCATCATGGCCAAGTTCAGCAACACCGTCATCGTGGAGAACCGCCCCGGCGCGGGCAGCCTGATTGGGACCGCCGCCGTGGCCAAGGCACCGAAGGACGGCTCCAACATGCTGCTGGCGACCAATGCCTTTGCCATCACCGCGGGCATACAGCCGGACCTGCCCTATGACTCGGTGAACGATTTCTCGCCGCTGGCCATCCTCATGACCGGCCCGCTGATCATGGCCGTGCCCGTGGGCTCGCCCTACAAGAGCGCGGCCGATGTCATCGCGGCGGCGCGCGCCAAGCCCGGCTCGCTCAACTACGGCTCGCCCGGCATCGGCTCCTCGGCGCACATCAACGGCGAACTGTTCAACAGTTTTGCCAAGACGCAGATGGTCCATGTCGCCTACAAGGGCGTGGCCCCGGCGCTCACCGACATGCTGGCCGGCCGCGTGGACTTCATCATCACCTCCAACAGCTCGCTGGCCGGGCTGCTGGCCGCGGGCAAGATCCGTCCCCTCGCCCTCACCTCGGTGGAGACCAACCCCGCCTGGCCAGGCGTGCCCTCGCTCTCCTCCACGCTGCCTGGCTACCGCTTCGACAACTGGTTCGGCCTCATCACCACCGGCGGCACGCCACAGCCCGTGGTGGACTACCTGAACCGCGAGATCCGAGCCATCACCGCAACCGAGTCGTTCATGAAGTTCATCCAGCAGGAACGCTCGCAGCCCTCGCAGCTCACCGCGCCCGAGTTCACCAAGCTGGTGCGCGACGAGATCGCGCAGTGGAAGCGTGTGGCGGCCGAGCGCGGCATCAAGCCCGAATGAATGTCCAGCACCATTGCAGATGAAAACCGAAGCATGAGTTCAGACCCATGAGTACCGACAAGCAAGGCGCCTTCGCCGGATTGCGCATCGTTGATGCCAGCCAGGGCCTGGCCGGCCCCGGTGCGGCCATGCTGCTCGGACAGCATGGCGCCACCGTCATCAAGGTCGAGCCGGCTGACGGCGACTGGGCGCGCACGCGCGGCGTCAATGCCGGGGACTTCAGCACCCTGTCCATCGCCACCAACAGCGGCAAACGCTCCATCGCGCTCGACCTGAAGAAACCCGCAGGCGCGGCGGTGCTGGAGAAGATGATCGGCAGCGCCGATGTGTTCCTGCAAAGCTTCCGGCCCGGCGTCATCGACCGCCTGGGCTTTGGCTACCCGCGCCTGTCGGCGGCCTACCCGGCGCTGGTCTATGCCTCCGTATCGGGCTTCGGCCTTACCGGCGCGCAAAGCGAACGCCCCGCCACCGACGCCGTGATCCAGGCCGCCAGCGGCATCATGAGCGTCAACCTGGGGGTGAGCGACGGCATGCCGCATCGCCTGCCGATCTGGCCCATCGATTTCGTGACCGGTCTGTTCGTGTTCCAGAACATCGCCGTGGCCCTGTACCAGCGGCGCGACACCGGGCGCGGCCACCATGTCGATTGCAGCCTGCTGCAATCGGCGCTGGCACTGCAGTCGGTGAGCATCCTCGAACATGCCGCCGCCGGCAATCAGACCGCCCTGCCCACCTCCTGCCCCAACGGCACCTTCCGCACCACCGACGGCTGGCTCAACCTGGTGGTGTCCAAGGATGAGCACTGGCTCGCCTTCTGCAAGGTGATCGGCCGTGAGGATCTGGGTGCCAACCCGACCTACGCCACGGTAAAGGGCCGCATCAGCAACCACGCCTTCATCAATGGCGAAGTGGCCGAATGCCTGGCGGGCCAATCGAGTCGCCACTGGTGCAATGCCTTCGTCAGGATCGGCCTGCTGCACGACCGGGTCAGTTGCTACGACGAAGTGCTGGGCGACGAGGACGTGAAGGCCATGAACATCTTCGAACCCGTCCCCGTTCCGGGCATGGGCACCCTGCCCATCGCGCGCGCCCCCGGCCTGCCCGGCGGATTCGGCAGCAACCCGCAAGGCTCCGCCCTGCCCGCCATCGGCGAGCACACGGTGGAAGTGCTCAGGGAGTACGGCTACGCGCAGGGCGAGATCGACGCGCTGCTGCAAAGCGGGGCGGTAACGCAGAAGAAAGTCCAAGTTATCTGATTACAATACACTTGGCTACCATATGCAGAAAGGCCTATGATGTGAAAACGATGATATCTGTTGCTGCCTGATCAATCCTGCGGGCGCTACTCCCTGGGCAGGAGATGGATGTCCTCGGGCCGGAACGTCACCGCCACTTCCGCACCACGCTCGAACTCGTCCTTGCTCAGCGCATTGATCAGCACGCCGCTGACATCCACCGAATATTCGATATGCGGCCCCATGTACTGCAGGCCGCGCACGACGCCGCGCAGCGAATTGTGTGCATCCGTTCCCGCCGCACTACCGGCCGCGCGCAGCCCCAGCGTTTCCGCGCGCACCACGGCCTGGCGCGCTTCACCCGGCTCGCCCGGCTCCGGGCTGGCCAGCGTGACCGCCGAACCGTCCGGTGCAAACCAGGCCTGATCGCGACAGACCAGGGTCAGAAAATTCGCCGCGCCGATGAAGTCGGCGGTGAAGCGGCGCTGCGGACGACGGTACAGATCACGAGGCTTGCCTTCCTCGATGATGCGCCCGCCGTCCATGACAATCACGCGGTCGGACATGGACAGCGCCTCGGCCTGGTCGTGGGTGACGTACACCGCCGGAATCGACAGTTCCTTCTGGATGCGGCTGATCTCGCCGCGGGTGCGATCGCGCAGCCGGGCATCCAGGTTGGACAGGGGCTCGTCGAACAACAGCACCTTGGGTCTTCCGGCGATGGCACGCGCCAGCGCCACGCGCTGTTGCTGGCCGCCGGACAGCTCGGAGGGCTGGCGCGCGGCCAGATCACGCATGCCCACCACCTCCAGCGCCCAGTCGACCGCCTCCTTCGTAGCCTTGGTGTCCTTCACGCCCCGCACCTCCAAGGGAAAGGCGACGTTCTTGGCCACCGACATATGCGGCCAGATGGCATAGGACTGGAACACCATGCCCAGACTGCGCTCATGCGGCGCGACAAAGATGTCCTGCTGCGGGTCGGAGAGCACACGCCCGTCGATCTCGATGACGCCGCCATTGGTGCGCTCCAGTCCGGCGATGCAGCGCAGGGTGGTGGTCTTGCCGCAGCCGCTGGGCCCCAGCAGCGTGACGAACTCGCCATCGGCCACGGTGAAACTGATGCCGTGAACGATGACGGTCGAACCGAATTGCTTTACCAGGCCGGTGACATTGATGCCCATGCTTGTCCCTGTTGCAGATTGATCATGCCGAGGTTGCCGCGGGTGGTGCCGATGATGCAGACTTCGCGCCCCAGTCGCCGGGGCGCAGTCGCGACAGCAGCAGGAGCACATACATGAAGGCCAGCACCACGATCATGCTCGCCAGCGACAGCGAGCTGGCCAGGCCCCAGTTGGCCTGCTCGAAGAAGGACCAGATCGAGGTGGAGAGCACATTGGTGGAGGCGGTGAACAGCAGCACCGCCGAGGAGATCTCGCGGAAGAAGGCCATGAACAGCAGGAAATAGGCACCGCGCAGCGACGGCCAGGCCAGTGGAGCCAGAATCCGCCTGATGGCCCGCAGGCGCGTGGCGCCGGCGGTCCAGGCCGATTCCTCCAGGCTCTTGTCGATCTGCACCAGGCGCCCGCCGACAGTCTCGGTGGCGTAGGAGAGAAAACGCGTGGTGAAGGCGATGATCAGTATGGCCAGGGTGCCGTAGATGGGCACCGGCAGGTAGGCATAGGCCCACAAGAGGCCCAGGCCGATCACCACCCCGGGCACGCCGAAGGTCAGGCTGGCGCTGAAATCGAGCAGGCGATAGCCGGGAGGCCGCAGGCGCAGCGTGAAGTAGCCGATCATCGAGGCCAGCATCACCCCCAGCAGCGCGCCCAGTCCGGACACGATGAGGGTGTTCCAGAACGAGCGCAGCGTGGAACCCGACTCGAACAGGAACACGTAGTTGCGCAGGGTGTAGGCCGCCTCCAGCGGATTGGCGTTGAAATACTTGATCACCGACACGTAGACCAGGATCACGACGGGCAGGATCAAGGCCAGCACCAGATAGCCCCAGCACAGCAGGCCCGCGGCCCAGCGCCAGCGCCCCAGCGAAATGGTCACCAGGCGCCCGGCCTTGCCGGTGGTCACGGTGAGGCGGCTGTTGCTCGCGATGCGCCGCTGCAGCCAGATGGCGATGCCAGTCAGCAGGCTCAGGGCCAGGCCGATGGCCGCGGCCA
>CAXNIK010000164.1:0-7674 GCA_964202115.1 Burkholderiales bacterium | reverse complement strand
CGGTTACACCATTCTCTACAACACCTCAGGCGTGGTATTCAACATGGCGCTGTATGAGAACCCGGGCTACGATTTATTGCGCGATTTTTCGCCACTCGCGCTGACTGCCACGGTGCCGCAGATTCTGGTGGTCAACCCCTCATTGCCGGTGAAGACCCTGCGCGAGTTCATTGACTATGTAAAGCAGAATCCGGGAAAGCTCAACTATGCCTCGGTAGGGCAGGGGAATATCGGCCATCTGACCACGGAACTGTTCCTTGCGGCCATCAACGGGTCGGCGGTTCACGTGGCCTACAACGGCAGCGCGCAGGCTTATGTGGATCTGATATCGGGCCGAACCGAGTTTTATTTCGGCACCGTGAGTGCGTCCATGGGGCATGTCAAAGACAAGCGCCTGCAGGCAATCGCAGTGACCAGCCTCTCGCGCACGAAATCACACCCGGATATTCCGACCATGAGCGAGTCCGGCCTTCCGAAATTCGAGGCCGGAGCGTGGCAGGGCATGCTGTTGCCGGCACGCACCCCGGCCGCTGTCGTTCAGCGCCTGAACACCGAAGTCAATGCCGCGCTGAAAAGCGAGGATCTGCTCAAGCAGCTTGAGGCACAGGGAACGCAGGCCCTTGGCTCGACATCCCAGGAGTACGCGGCCTTTCTGAAGGCTGAGGTGGATCGCTGGGGACGCATCATTCGTCAACTCAAGTTGACCATTAACTGATCAGATTAAAGGGGTATGACTCATGCCAGAGATTGTTTCCGTTGCCGATCAGCCGAAGACAAGGTTCGACACCAGGAATGGCGGCAAATTCTGGCGCATCCAGCTCATTGATCATCCGAAAGAGGAGATCGACGCGCCTGAAGCCTTCATCATTGACGGCGACCCGGGGCGCGAGCTGCGCACGCACTACCATGATGTTGACCAGGTCCAGATCATCACCAATGGCAGGGGGACGGTCGGGCGGCATCCCGTATGCGAACTGGGCGTGCACATCGCCCGGGCATTCACGCCCTACGGCCCGCTCGTGGCCGGATCGGAAGGGCTGGGCTATCTGACCCTGCGTGCAAGGCGCGACCTTCTGCAGGCGCAGTACATCCCCGAGTGCCGGGACAAGCTCAGCAGCATTCCCGATCGTGCGCCTTGGCAGAAGACGCTGTTGCCGAAAATTCCCTCCCTTGCTCAGGGTCAGGTCTCGGCGCTCGAGCCTGTGCCTGATCTGGATGACGGATCCGGCCTTTCCATCTTCGGGATCAGCATTGCGCCTGGAGCCAGCGCCAAGGCGCCGCCGCCGGATTCCGGAAGCGGGCAGTTCGTGGTGGTGACCAGGGGCGGTCTGGTCTGCAACGGGATCCTGAAGCCGGCCATGACCGTGGTGTTCGTGAAGCCCGAAGAGCCGGCCTTGCAGATGCAGGCGGGTCCGGAGGGGCTTGAAGGCATGATCATCAACTTTCCCCGCCGCAAGGAAGCCGTGCTTCATACTGCGCCGGCATCCGACGAAGGTTTCAAGACCTGGCAATGTGCGCTGTGTTCCTTTGTCTACGACGAAGCCGCGGGCTTGCCCGAAGAAGGCATTGCTCCGGGCACTCGCTGGGCCGATGTGCCCGACAACTGGGGTTGCCCGGACTGCTCGGCACAGAAGGCCGACTTCGAAATGGTGGAATTCTAGGTTTCTGTGTTGCCCGTGGTATCGACAGGGGTGGCAAGGGCGGGTTGAAAAAGCCTGGCTTCACCGCCATATGGTCCCGACAGGAGACCGACATGAAAAAGATTCTCGGCGTGCAGAATGCCCCGCAACAGCACTGGGTGGGGGATGGTTTTCCCGTCCGCTCCCTGTTTACCTACACCAGCCACGGCAAGGAGTTGAGCCCCTTTCTGATGCTGGACTATGCCGCGCCCTACCAGTTCGAGCCGGTCGCGGGACCAAATCCCCAGCCGCGCGGCGTGGGCGAGCATCCGCATCGCGGCTTCGAGACCGTCACCATCGTCTACGAGGGCGAGCTGGAGCATCGCGACTCCACCGGCGCCAGCGGGCGCATCGGTCCGGGGGACGTGCAGTGGATGACAGCGGCCGCCGGAATACTCCACGAGGAATTTCATTCGCAGGCGTTCACGCGCTCCGGCGGCCGCATGGAAATGGTGCAACTGTGGGTGAACCTGCCCAAGAAGGACAAGATGTCCAGGCCCGGCTATCAGGACCTGCTCAAGGCGGACATTCCTACGGTCGATCTGCGCGACGGCGCCGGCAGCCTGCGCGTGATCGCGGGCAACTACGCCGGCGCGCACGGGCCGGCGCGCACCTTCACACCCATCGAGGTGTGGGACCTCGCGCTGAAGCGCGACGCCGTGGCGCACCTGTCGGTGCCGGCAGGACACACCGCGGCCGTGGTGGTGCTGCGCGGCACGGTGCAGGTGAACGGCGAGGCCATCGCGCGCGAGGCGCAGATGGTGGTGCTGGACCGTGAAGGCAGCGACATCCGCCTGGAGGCCAACGGCGAGGCCAAGGTGCTGCTGCTGGCCGGCGAGCCCATCAACGAGCCCATCGCCGGCTACGGCCCCTTCGTGATGACCACCCAGGGCGAGATCAAGCAGGCCATGCTGGATTTCCAGAGCGGCAAGTTCGGGCGCATGCCGGAGGCAACCAAAGAACAGCCGACCGGCGCGGATCTTGTTCGCGATCTTGCCGGTTCGTTGCGAAGTGGACAGCGCGACCTGGCCACGAACAAGTCGCTGCTTGATGCAGTGGTACGGGCAGATTCCAAACGTGAATCCAAGCGATGAGGACGCTGCCGCGATGGCGAAATTGATGGTTCGATACGGCAACGTCCCGATGTCTCTGGCGGATGCGTGTCTGCTGCGTCTGGTCGAACGAACTCGTAATGCGACGCTTTTCACTCTGGATTCCGACTTTCGCATCTACCGGCAAAAGGGGCGCCGCGTCGTTCCACTGATCTCGCCGTAAAGATGTCCCTCCCCCTTCCGGCAAGCCCGGGGGAGAGGGTAAACAATGAGAAAATACCCCACCGACCCCTGAGTCACGTGTCACGAGTCACGGGGCAGACCATTGTGCACAATGGCTTCGGTTCTTAAGGAGGAGCAATGAGCACACGCAAAGTGGCCATGGCAGGCAGGCTCGCGCTGTATGCGGGCATAGGGCCGGAGTTCGTTCACTACGAGCCTGATGTCGGGAGCTGCACGCTGGTGAAGCGGGAGAGTGTGCGCCTGCAGCAGAACATTCATTACGCCTGGCCCGATCGCAGGGGCGCGTTCCTGTACGTGGGCACCAGTGAAGGCAGTCCCGGGGTGACGGGCATTCACAACCACTTGAGCGCGCTGCGCATCGATCCTGCAACGGGTGGACTGTCCCGGCACGGCGACAGCGTCGCCTTGCGCGCCCGTCCCATACACCTGACGCTGGATGGCGCCAGCAAATACATCGTCACCGCCTACAACGCCCCCTTTGCCTCGGTGCATCGCATTGCCGCGGACGGAAGCGTCGGCGATGAAGTGCCTCAGCCGGACGACCTGGATGTGGGCTACTACCCGCACCAGGTCCGCGTGTCGCCTTCGAACAAGCGCGTGATCATCGTCTCGCGCGGGCACCGCGCGACGAAGAACAAGGCTGTGGAGCCCGGAGGCCTGCAGGTTTTCGACTACCGCGACGGTGTGATGAAGAACAAGGCTGTGGTGGCACCCCATGGCGGTACCGCCTTCGGCCCGCGCCACCTGGATTTTCATCCCACTATGCCCTGGGTGTATGTGTCGCTGGAATTGCAGAACCAGTTGCAGATGTTCAGCCTGGAGAAAGACCAGCTCAGTCGCGGGCCACTGTTCACGAAGGACAGCCTGGCCCGGCATGGCCGGGTGGCGCCCTCGCAGATGCTGGGTCCCATACATGTGCATCCCAACGGCCGCTTCGTCTATGCGGCCAATCGCGCCAGCGGCACCACCGAGTTCGAGGGGAAGTCCTTCTTCACCGGCGGCGAAAACACCCTGGCCGTGTATGGCATCAACCAGAACACGGGCGAGCCCACGCTGATCCAGCACATCGACACGCGCGGGCTGCATGTGCGCACCTTCAGCATCGACCCCACCGGACGCATGCTCGTTGCGGCGCACGTGCAGGGCGCCTGGGTGCGCGCCACCGGCGCCACCAGCGCCTACCTCCCGGCCTGCCTGTCCACCTTTCGCATCGGCAAGGACGGCAAACTCGCATTTGTCGCCAAGTACGACGTCGATACCGAGGACGGCGCGCGAAAATGGCTTTACTGGGCCGGCTTCATTTCCTACGGGGCCTCGACCGTCGATACAACAAATCCAGGTGCAAAGGAGGAGAGAGCATGAGAACGAAAGCGGGCATTGCGGCGGGACTGATGGTTCTGGCGGGGATGGCAGCGGCAGCGGTAACGGTAACGGCAACGGCGCAGGCGCAGGAGTATCCGTCCAAGCCCATCGCCCTGATTATCGGCAATCCGCCGGGTGCTTCGCTGGAGATCTACGGCCGGTTGTACGCCAAGAAACTCACCGAGAGCATGAAGCAGCCGATGCTGGTGGACTTCAAGGTGGGCGCAGGCACCACCATCGCATCGACCTACGTCGCCAAATCCGCGCCGGATGGCCATACGCTGGCGCTGATCTCGCCGTCCTTCACCACCTCGCCGGTGCAGTACAAGAACCTGCCTTTCGATCCCATCGAGAGCTTCGCGCCCATCACACTCACCAGCACCGATTCCTATGTGCTGGTGATCAATCCAGGACTGCCGGCCAGGAATCTGCAGGAGTACATAGCCTACGCCCGCGCCAATCCGGGCAAGATCAACGTGGGCACCACCGGCATCGGGGCCTTCAATCACCTGGCCATGGCCCTGCTGCACCTCATGACCAAGACCGAGGTGACCTTCATCCATTACAAGGGGGGATCGCAGGTCATCACCGACATGCTGGCCGGTCGCATACAGGCTTCACAGAACAGCGTGACCCTGGCCAAGCCCCTGTTTGAAGCGGGCAAGATCAGGATAGCCGGGGTCACCTCCGCCAAGCGCACCTCGGCCATGCCCGACATGCCCACGTTCGCCGAGCAGGGCGTGCCCGGCTACGACGTCTCCAACTGGATAGGCTTTACCGCGCCGGCAAAAACACCTGCGGCCATTATCAACCGCCTGAACAGCGAATTCAGGGCCGCCACCAAATCCGAGGAATTGATGGCGGCGTTGGCCAAGACCGGTGGCGACCCCGTGGGCACCACCCCTGAGGAATTCAAGCGCTTCCTGATCAGGGAAGTGACGAACTGGAAAAACCTGGTGCGTGATGGAAACATCGAGATGGAGGCCGTCAAATGAATCACAGGCCAGAAGCCACCGACAAAACGGCACCGCCGGCACTTCTTTCAAGGAGAAGGACATGACATGCGATGTGTTGACCAGAAGCATTCTGCTTTGCACCGTCCTCGGTGTGGCAGGACTGGCGTCACCGGCCATGGCGCAAAAGCCCCCCGCCGACTATCCGGCCAAGGCAGTCACCATCATTATCGGCTTTCCGCCCGGCGGGCCGGTGGATCTGGAGTACCGGGTGTTCGCGAACAAGCTGAGCGCCAACACCGGGCGCTCCTTTGTGGTCGACTACAAGTCCGGCGCGGGCGGTCTGATCGGCACGACCTATGTCGCCAAGGCGCCGCCGGACGGTTACACCCTCCTTGGCACCACCAACAGCTTAACCACGCTGCCGGCCCTGAACAGGGAAATGCCTTATGACACGATAAAGGACCTTGCGCCGGTGTCGCTGCTGGCCAAGCGGCCCAGCCTGCTGGTGGTGCATCCCGCGCTGCCCGTCAACAATCTGGCCGAGTACATCCGCTATGCCCAGGCCAATCCAGGCAAGATCAATTTCGGCTCGCCGGGCCTGGCCGGCGGCCCGCACATCGCCTCGGAATGGCTGCACAGCATCCTCAACGTCAAGGTCACCTATGTGCATTACAAGGGTTCGGCACCGATGGGCCTCGATCTGGTGGCAGGTCGCGTCAATGCCTCGCTGACCGTGCCGGTGGGCGTGATGACGCAGATCAAGTCGGGCAAACTGCGCGCCCTGGCCACCAGCTCGGCCGAGCGCACGGCCGTGTTCCCGGATTTGCGCACGGTCATTGAACAAGGCGGCGCCGGCTACGACTATTCGGTCTGGACCGGCGTGTTCGTGCCCGGGGCGACGCCGGCGGGTATCATCGCCTGGCTCAATGCCGAACTCATCAAGGCGCTGAAGTCTCCGGAGATCGCGCAGAAAATGGAATCCGAGGGCAACATGTTTGTCGGCAGCACGCCGCAATACCTTCGCGATGTGGTGGCTCGCGAGGTCGTGCAATATCGCAAGATCGTCCAGGAAGCCAATATCCAGTCACCTGACTAGTGACTGTGCGGCGTGCCGAGATGCCGCGCCCGCGGCATCGGATCGCAATTGAGGCAGCCTTCTTGAATTTCACAGGACCACCATGGCAGAACTGATTCAAACCCCCGTGCTCATCGCCGGTGCCGGCCCGGTCGGCCTGGCCGTGGCGCTGGACCTGGGCCGGCGCGGCGTGGATTGCATGCTCATTGATGAGACCGATGGCGAGATGATCCACTCCAAGATCGGCTACATCGCCGTGCGCACCATGGAGTTCTTCCGCCGCTGGGGCATCGCCCAGTCGGTGCGCGATGCCTTTCCGGATGACTTTTGCATGTCGCGCGTGGTCTGCACCGATGTGAAGCGGGCGCCGCTGCACGTGGATGAGGTGGCCTGCTTTCGCGACATGCCGGTGCCTGACTATTCGCCGGAGAAAAAGCAGCGCTGCCCGCAGCACTGGCTGCAGCCCATCCTGCAGAAGGCGGCGCTGGCTCAGGCCTCGGTCAAGCCCAGGTATCAGTGCAGGCTGGAGCGCTTCGAGCAGCATGCCGAGCACGTCGATGTCGAGGCCGTCGATGTCGCGAAGAACGAGACAGTCAGGATACGGGCGCAATACCTGGTCGCCTGCGACGGCATCGAGAGCACCGTGCGCGAGGCCCTGGGCATCGGCATGACCGGCAAGCCCAAGTTGAGTTATTCGCTGGGCATCACGGTGAGCGTTCCCGATTTCATGCAGCACTGCCACTATGGCGCCGCCGAGCGCTTCATCTTCATCGGCCCGGAGGGCACCTGGGGCAATCTCACCACGGTGAACGGCCGCGAGCAGTGGCGGCTGACGGTGATCGGCTCGGAGGAAAAGCTCGACCTCGCCAATCTGGACATCAAGTACTGGATGCGCCGCGTGCTGGGACGCGATGCGCACTTCGAGGTGCTGGCGGTGCTGCCCTGGCGGCGGCGCGAGCAGATCGCCGACACTTTCCAGTCGGGCCGGGTGCTGCTCGCCGGGGATTCCGTGCACGCCATGTCGCCCACGGGCGGCATGGGCATGAACACCGGCATCGGCGATGCGGTGGACCTGGGCTGGAAGCTGCAGGCCATGGTCCAAGGCTGGGGCGGCGAGCGGCTCCTGGACTCCTACGAGATCGAGCGCAAGCCCGTGGCGGTGCGCAATGCCAGCGCCTCCACCGACAATTTCAAGGTGCTCACCTCGCCCAGGGACTGCGCCGCCATTCTCGACGACACCGACGAGGGCGAGCGTGTGCGGCGCAAAATCAGCGCCGAATTCACCACCGCCATGAACGCGCGCTACT
>CAXNIK010000163.1:0-7702 GCA_964202115.1 Burkholderiales bacterium | reverse complement strand
ACCGGGCTTGACGATTGAGCCGTCGCCCTTCTCCAGGGTCACCTTCACCCTGGCATCCATGAGCTCGAAGGCCAGCAGCGCGCAATCGGCCCCGGCGATGACACCGGGCTGGCGCGCGGCGATCACGCCGGTCATGTTCATGTCCGCCGGTATGACGGCATCGGTGGTGATGTCGCCGGCGCGGCCCAGATCTTCCAGCAGCGCGGCGCGCACGATGGGTTCCAGCATCACCCGCGGCAGGGAGGACAAGGCCATGAGCGCTACAACTCGCGGGCGTTGTGCCGCACGCGGCTGGCGGCCGCCAGCGCGCGCGCTTCGGCCAGGGTGATGCGGGTGTGCGAGGCAGGCTCGGGCAGCGGAGCCGGATAGTCGCTGCGGCATTGCGCGCCGCGGCTCTCGCGGCGCTTGCGCGCGGCCACCGCGATCATCATGCCGGTGAGCGCGGCATCGGCGGCGCGTCCCCGGCCCTGTGCGGCCAGTTGCTCCAGTTGTGCAATGGCCGAGGTCAGCGTGGGCTCGTTGCGCACCACGCCCACGGCATCGGTCATGAGGCGGCGTATGCCGGTGAGCACCGTGCTGTCGTCCTTGTCCTGCGCAGGACGCGAATCCAGCATCACCGGGCGCGCCGGCCTGCCCGCGGCCACGCCCTGTATGTCCTCGGCGATCCAGCGCGCATAGGCCAGGCCTTCCAGCAGCGAGTTGCTGGCCAGGCGATTAGCGCCATGCAGGCCGGTGGCCGCGACCTCGCCGCAGGCCCACAGCCCATTGACGGAGGAGCGTCCCCGGTCATCCACGGCGACGCCGCCCATGTGGTAATGCGCAGCCGGTCGCACCGGTATGGCTTCGCTCACCGGGTCCAGACCCGAGCGCCGGCACAGCGCCGTCACCGAGGGGAAGCGCGTGGCGATGGCCGCGCCCAGGACCTTGCGCGTATCCAGCCAGGCCTGGCCGCCGCGGGCGATCTCGCGCCACACCGCGCGCGCCACCACATCGCGCGGCGCGAGCTCGGCGCCGGGAATATCGGCCATGAAGCGCTCGGCCTTTTCGTTCAGCAGCACCGCACCTTCGCCACGCAAGGCTTCCGTGGCCAGCGGCATGGGATCAACCCCCAAAGCCATGGCCGTGGGATGGAACTGCACGAATTCGATGTCGGAGAGCACCGCGCCCGCGCGCGCCGCCAGCGCCAGGCCGCTGCCGACGGCGCCCAGGGGATTGGTGGTGTAGGCATACAGGCCGCCCACGCCGCCGGTGGCGAGCACCACGGCGCGCGCCGGCAGGAACAAGGGCGCGCCTGAGGCATTGAGCGCCTTCACGCCCACCACCACGCCGTCTTCGGTGACCAGGTCAGTGGCGCGCGTGCCTTCCAGCACCTCGATGTTGCCGGCGGCGCGCACAGCGCTCATCAGGGTTTCCATCACCGCGCGGCCGGTGCCGTCGCCGCCGGCATGCACGATGCGCCGGCGTGAGTGCGCCGCTTCCAGGCCCAGCAGCAGTTCGCCGGCGCCGTCGCGGTCGAAGGGCGCGCCCAGGGCGGTCAGATCGGAGATGCATTGCGGAGCGGCGCTGGCCACGCGCGTGGCCACGGACAGATCGGTGAGGCCGGCGCCGGCGGTGAGCGTGTCGGCGGCGTGCAGCGAAGGCGCATCATCCGCGCCGAGAGCCGCGGCAATGCCGCCCTGCGCCCAGGGCGTGGAGGCCTGTGTGCCCAGCGGCGCCTGCACCAGCACCGTCACCGGCATGGGCGCGAGCTTCAGCGCGGTGGCCAGACCGGCCACGCCGCCGCCAATGATGACAACGCGTTCGCGGGTGAAGGGATTGGTCATCGCACCGCCAGCATGCGCTCGACCGCCAGCCGCGCGCGCGCGGCGATAGCCGGGTTCACCTTCACCTCGAACTGCATGAGTTCCAGCGCCTCGCGGATCTTGGGCAGGGTGATCTGCTTCATGTGCGGGCACAGGCGGCAGGGCCGGATGTACTCGATCTCCGGGTGATGCACGGCGATGTTGTCACTCATGGAGCATTCGGTGATGAGCATCACCTTGGGCGGCAGTTTCTTGTCGACGAAGTCGATCATGTTGGCGGTGGAACCGCTGAAATCGGAGGCCTCGACCACCTCGGGCCGGCACTCCGGATGGGCCATGACGACGATGCCCGGGTGCTTGCCGCGCAGCTCCTCGATGTCGGCCACGGTAAAGAGTTCATGCACTTCGCAATAGCCCTTCCAGGCGATGATCTTCACCTTGGTCTGCTTGGCCACGTTCTGCGCCAGGAATTCGTCGGGGAGCATGATGACCCGGTCCACGCCCAGGCTCTCCACCACTTTCACGGCATTGCCCGAGGTGCAGCAGATATCGCTCTCAGCCTTCACATCCGCGGAAGTATTCACATAGGTCACCACCGGCACGCCGGGGTATTTCTGGCGCAGCAGGCGCACGTCCGCCGCAGTGATGGACTCGGCCAGCGAGCAACCCGCTTTCATGTCCGGGATGAGCACGGTCTTTTCCGGGTTGATGATCTTGGCGGTCTCGGCCATGAAGTGCACACCGCAGAGCACGATGACATCGGCTTTCACCGTGGCCGCTTCACGTGCCAGCGCCAGGGAGTCACCGACGATGTCGGCCACGCCATGGAAGATCTCCGGGGTCTGGTAGTTGTGCGCCAGGATGACGGCATTGCGCTCTTTTTTGAGGCGCAGGATGGCGTCGATGTCCGGCGCGAACAGCGGCCAGCTGCTGTCGGGCAGGACTTTGCTCAGGCGCTGCTGTATGGGCGCGAGTCGCCGGGCAATCTCCGGTGACAGATTGATAGTTGCGGCCGCCTGGGCCCCGGGGGAGGGGGTGCCGCCGGTGGTACGGGTGATCGATCCAGCTTCCATTAACGCCTCCTTATACTCAAACATAGTATAACTGGCTGCTTAAAAACCGGGTGTATAGCCCGGTGCAAATCCACTATATACTAATCCTGAGCATAAGGAATAATATTTTTGTCACATTGTGCGGGCGCAGCATTTTCCGGCATTCGCGACAAGTATTTGATTGCAGGTAAAGACTGCTGCGAAACCCGGCGAAGTGATTGAGTACTAACGCGCCAGCGGCAGGCGCGAACCCGGCACCGGACGGTCCAGGCGGACTTCGCGGCGGAAACGCAGCAGGCGCGCCGGACGACCGCCGGTGCCCGCATCCACCTCGCCGGTCTCCTCCACCAGACCCTGGCTTTCCACCAAGCGGCGAAAGTTGGACTTGTGCAAGCGCAGGCCGGCCAGCGCTTCCACGGCACGCTGCAATTGCAGGAAGCGAAAGGACGGCGGCATGAGCTCGAACACCACCGGGCGGTACTTGATCTTGCCGCGCAGGCGGGCGATGGCGGTGGCCAGCACACGGCGGTGATCGGCCATCATGATCTCGCCTTCGGTGATGGCATCGCGCGCCGCGGCCCAGGGCGGCGGCGCGCTATCACCCAAGCCACGATGAGCTTCCGGCACCAGGCCGACTTCATACAATAATTCGTATCGCTCCAGCACGCGCTCGTCGCTCCAGGCGATGTCGCGCTGGCCGAAGGCGATGCGCACACGCTCCTCGCGCAGGCGTTTTTCCTCGCGCTGCGGCGCGGCCGCCACCCAGCGTCGCAGGGCCTGCTCCAGGCGCGCGAGTATGGCCGGCTTGCCGCCGCGCCAGTCTTCCCAGGGAAAGTAGCGGTACCAGTCGCGCCACACCGCGTCTATGGTCACCGACTTCATGACCTCGGCGCGTGCCTCGCGCACCAGCGCGAGGTAGCCCACCGACAGGATTCGCGACAGCACATGCTCCTCGGCGGCGTGGGTGCCGGCCACGATGCGGTTGCTGTCGCCGAAGGTGTAGAGCTGCTCGACGTAGCCCAGGGTCAGCCCGGTCTGGCGCTGCACCCAGGAGCGCAGGCCTGCCTCCAGCGTGCGGTGCTGCGATTCCAGCCGCCCCGAGGGCAGCGCGTCGGGAATGCCCGGATCGTCCGAGTGGATGGCCAGCACCTTGGGCTCATCGCCGGTGACCGCGACGATCACCGCGCTCAGATCGACGTTGAGCGAATCACCGGCCAGGGTCGCGTTGCTGTGGGACGAGGTGCTCATGGGGTTGCTCAATTCTATAGCGCAATTGAGCTCAACTTGAGAATTACTGCTTGAGAATTACTGCGGCCCCGCGGTTAGATTGGCCTCCAGCGCCGCATCGCGCTCGGCCCTGGGCAGCGCGGCCAGCCGCTTCACCTCCCGGTAGAAGACCGGCAAATCGCCGCCCTGGTTCTTCAGCAGGGCGCGGAAGGCGGGCAGCTTGCCGTTGTAGGCGGCAATGGAGGCCAGCATGGCGTTGTTGGCGCCCTGCGAGATAAAGCGGTCGAAGCCGGCGAATCCGCCCCAGGATTGTTTGAGTTCGCCATAGCCGCGCGCCAGCTCCACGAGGATTTTCGCCTTGCCGGCGCGCCGTTCCGCCTCGGGCAGTTCCTGCGCGTAGTAGGACTGCAGGCGGCTGCGATAGTCCAGCAGCAGCGCCACGAACTGGCGGCGGCGCTCGACCATGAGCGCGTAACGCACCACCCCGTCCCCATCCTCGTCGGCGCGGGCGCGGGCCGCCTGCCAGCGTCGCAGCCCCTCCTCCTCCACCGCCACGGCGAAGGACTCGTTGAACACGGTGTCGTCGCGCACATAGGCTACCTGGTGTGCGAGTTCATGGAACAGCAGGCGCGCCACCTCCTCATCGGGATAGACCATGAAGGTGTTGAGCAGCGGATCGTCGAACCAGCCCAGGGTGGAATAGGCCGGCACGCCGCCGACATGGACATCATGGCCCGCAGCCTTCAGCTCCGCGGCGGCGCGGCGCGCGCCGGCCTCGTCGTACCAGCCGCGATAGTCCACACAGCCGGCGAAGGGAAAACAGGACCTCACCGGCGCGACCGAAAACTCCGGCGCCGCAAACACATTCCACACCACGAAGGGGCGCTTCAGGTCGGCGTAGCGACGATAGCTGCCGTTGTCGGGCAGGCCCAGCTCGTCCACGGCGAACTGGCGCATGCGCTGCGCCTGCTCGAGCTTCTCGCGCAAGGACGCCGGTGTCTGCGGATCGGCGATCAGCTCCGCGCTGCTGCGTGCCTCGCGCATGAGTTCCAGGTGCCCGCTGATGGCCTGGGCGTAGTAGCTCACAGTGGCACAGCCCGGCAGCAACGCCAGCGCCATAAGGACCGCCGCCGATGTCATCAACCGGGCGCGCAAGGCAGGTGGCGCCGGCGTCATCGCGCGAACCTCCCCTCGCGCAGGAAGGCAATGCATTGCCGCGCCACTTCCGCCGACAGCAGCATGCCGGTGTGGCTCACCGGCAGCAGGATGTGATCGGCCATGCCGGGGAGGCGCGTTTCCACCACGCGTGCCACGCCGTCGTTGTCGCCATCGAGTTCCACCACCATGGGCCCCAGGCCAAAGCGCTCGCTGCCGGCGATCGCCCCCACTTCCCGGCCCGGCGGTATGCGCAGCGGCATGGCCTCCTTCCACAGGGAAGCGCTGTTGCCCATGAGCAGCCGGCCCAGGATCTGTTGTTCAAACCTGGTGGCGGCATCGCAGCCGGCAACGGGTGAGCCCAGCAGCACGGTGCGGCCGATGTGCGCCGGCGGCGGCTCTCGCAGCAGATAGCTCAGCGCGATCACCCCGCCCATGCTGTGCCCGAGCAGGTGCACGCGGGAAGCGCCCTGCGCCGACAGCAGGGCCACGGCGCGGGCGCACTCCTCCAGGTGTTCGGCCAGCGTGCCGCGTATGGAGCGATAGTCCAGTGCATGCGCATCGAATCCGGCCTCCCGCAGCGCTCCTTGCAGGGGATGCATGACGAAGCGGTTCATCAGAAAGCCGTGCAGCATGAGCACGGCTTCACGGCCGGCCATGCGGCTACTCGACTTCGACCGTGCCGGATACGCTCACTGTCACCGTGCTCAGGCCGCCCTCGAGCTGCGGCGCGGTCACCTCGGCGGCGGCCGACGCGGCGCTCATGCGCAGCAGCGGACGCGGCGGCGGTGAGGAGCCGGAGGTGTTGATGGCGATGCGGCGCAGCTTGTAGCCCTTGCCGCCCAGGGCCTGGCGGACGATGTCGGCGCGCGCCCGGAATGCCATAACGCCTTCAGTGATGAGTTCATTCTCAGTGTTTACCCTCAAATCACGGGACACACTGAATGAAAGTGATGATAATTGCATTCCGGCCTGCAGCTTTGCGATGAGCGCATCGGCCACCTTGGCCGCGTCGGCATCGCTGGCCTCGGCATACAGCGAGGCATTGAGAGTGTCGTTGGGAATCTCGCGATTGGCCTCGGCCTGCAATTCCACGGTGTTGTAGGGCTCCGCGGCGCGGGCCGGCTGGGCAGGTTGAGCCATGGCGGCATGCGGCAGCAACAGCAGCACTGCCAGCAGCAAGCCCCTGCATGGCCCGGCCGGGCCGCGGCGCATCAGCTTGCACCCAGACGCGCGTATTCGAAGGTCAGCGTCACCGGCTGGCGGCCGAGGTTGGTCCAGACCAGGCAGTGCACTTCGGCGGCCTTGGGCTGAAAACTTCCCGAGCCTATGGACAGCTTGTCCTTCTTCACCGGGTAGAGCGTCTCCTTGCCCTGCACGTACTGCACGCTGAAATTCACCGGTCCGTCGGCGCGGTACCAGTAGTGCACGCGATGCTGCGGCGTGACGTTCAGGCATTCCTTGCGCGCGGCCGAACTGGACAGCGTGGTGGTGATTGACTTGACACTGGCTGGGGCTGGGGCTGGGGCTGGGGCTGGGGCTGGGGCTGGGGCTGGGGCTGGGGCTGGGGCCTGCGGCCACGCCGGCGCGGCCAGGGAAAGCGCCGCGCAGGCGGTCAGGGCTTGAAGGTACATCGCTGTGTTTGCTGTGTTTGCTGTGTTTGATTTGTTGCTGGACATCATGACTTCCCCCAATACGAAAACAGGAAAGAAAAAACTAGGGTCTGGCCTGGCCTCGGCGCATGCGCTCCAGTTCCGCCGATTCGCGGTCGAAATCCTTTCTCGCGGCAGCCGAAGCGGAGCGTGCTTCGGCCAGTTCCTTCTTCGCCCTGTCCTGACGGGCGCGCATGGCATCAAGCTGCTTTTGCACTTCGCGCATCTCCGCATCGATCTGCTTCAGTTCGCGTTCCGCGAGGCCGGCGCGGCTGTCCGCGCCGGCGCTCGCCTGCCGGGCAAACTCGACGCGTTGCTGCGCATCGGACAGGGGATTGCCGTAAGCGCGGCGCTCCTCGGCCGGCGCCTGTGCCCATGCCGAAGGCAGGGCCAGCGCGATTGCGGTGAATGCAATGAATGTGGAGATCAGCAGGCTGGACATGAGAACCGGCGTTTATGTCGGCGCAATGCCGACGCGATCGATTCTACACTGCGAGTTACGCCGGCCCGGACTCAGTCAGCGTCACAAAATCACGCTGGCGCATCGAACAGGCCGCTTCGCAGCGGCCATCTGTCGGGATTCAGCGACTTCAGCGACGAAAGGCCGCCACGCCACCCACGGTGACACCATTGACAGTGGGCATGCCGCCCGAATTCAGGGTGTAGGCAATGCCCGCTGGTGCCGGTGGCGGTGCAGCCGGTGCAACTCACGGCCAGGCTGCCGGTGCCGTCGATGCGCTTGGCCGTCTCGAACCCGAAGCCGCCGATGATGCCCACGTTGCTGGCCGATGCCGTCCAGTTGCGCCCGCCCACG
>CAXNIK010000162.1:0-7722 GCA_964202115.1 Burkholderiales bacterium | reverse complement strand
GCGCCATCGTCGTCGCCAGCACGCCGGATGAGTTCCGCGCCACCATTGCCAGCGAAATCGCCACCTGGAAGAAGGTGGTGAAGGAGAACAATATCAAGCTGGAGGCAGAGTGAGATCAATATAATGATCACTTTACGGATCTACCCGTTGACTGAAGGCCGTCAACGGATTTATTGATATCAACCTTATCCGGGCAGCTCTATCCCCAGCATGACATAGGACAGACTCTTGCCGTGCATGTCCTGGGCGAGCGACACGGTGACACCGCCTCCGAGCGCGTTCTCGATGACGAAGTTCAAGGCTCGCAGTTTGGGCAGCTCGTAGCGGGTCACCGGACCCTTGGCGATACCGGCATAGGCCTGCATCACGCGCTCGGTGGTGAGCTGCTCTTTCAGGATGCCCCAGGCGCGTTCGTCATAGGCTATCACCGAGACGTTGGAGGTATTGCCCTTGTCGCCGGCGCGCGAGTGGCCCAGATCGTACACACGTACTCCCTTGCGAACGCTCATGACCTGCCCTCCACGCTGTTCACTAAAGAGACGCCGGTGCGCACCAGCTCGCGCGGGATGAGCAGCGACTTCACCGCCAGCACCTCGCGAACGCCGTTGGTTCCGCCGCCACCGCCCGCTGGCCCGTTGACATGTAGGGTGCGAATCTCGAAGCCCAGGGCTTCGGCGGTTTTGCGGTCGGGGCTGCGCGCGGCCATGCGCAGGCGCACCTCGTAGGGCTCCGGCCGGCTCGCTCTTTCATATGCGGCCATGCCATGCAGGCTGGACATGCCGATGTAGTCCACGCGGATCTCGGGATAGCTGATGCCGCGCATTTTCAGGCGCTCGCGCACGATCTGCTCGGAGAGTTTCGCCCGCGCCAGTGCGTTCGGCCCGGCATAGCCCACCTCGCCCTCGCCGATGTAACCGTCGTGATAGCCCAGCACCACCTTGTAGCTGGGCGTGCGCGGTCGCGCCGCCGCACCGGTGGCGCGCACGCGGTGCCTGTCGAGTGAGGCGAATTCCACGCCGGTGATGTCCAGCACGCAGTCGGGCGTGATGTAGCTGGTGGGATCGTGCATCTCGTAGAGGATCTGCTCGGAGCAGGTCTGCACATCGAGGCGCCCGCCGGTGCTCTCCAGCTTGCCCAGCACCAGGCTGCCGTCGCGGCCCACGTCGGCATAGGGAAAGCCGATGTTGGTGGCGTCCTCGGCGTCCTTCTTGCCCGGATCGATGAAGCAGCCGCCGGTGAGTTGCGCGGCACACTCCATGAGGTGTCCGGCCAGCGTGCCCATGGCCAGACGCGGGTAGTCGTCGTAGCGCCAGTCGAGGCCATGCAGCATGCAACCGAGGAACAGCGACGGATCGGCGACGCGACCGGTCATGGCGATGAGCGCACCGGTGGCCAGCGCGTCGCGCACCGCGTCGGCGCCCAGATAGGCATTGGCCGAGGCCATGCGCGGCAGCAAGGATTCCACCGGCTCGCCGTTCTCCATGAGCCGCAGTTCGGGATGGGCGCGCACGATATCGGCCACGTCGTCGCCTGAGACCACCGCCACGGGCAGATCGCCCAGGCCAAGGTCGCGTGCCTCGCGCCTGACCGCGCGCGCCGCGGCCGCCGGGTTGGCCGCGCCCATGTTGGTGACAATGCGCACCTTGTTCTTCACGCAGGCTGGCAGCACGCTGCGAAAACGCTCCACCAGGTAGGGCGTGTAGCCCTTCTCCGGGTCCTTCAGGCGCGACAGCGTCTCGCGCGCGATGGTGCGCTCGGCCAGGCACTCGAACACCAGGTAGTCGAGCTTGCCATGCTCGGCCAGATCGGCCGCCGGCTCGAAGCGATCGTCGGAGAATCCCGCTCCGGTACCCACACGGATGGTGGATGGGCTTGTTGTCATTTCAGATTCCTTGTGCCTGCTGATTCGGGGGCTCGCGCGCAGCAGCGCGGATTATCGCAGGGAAGCGGGGAAGGGTTGACGCGGGCGGTCATCGTCGATGCATCATGGGTTATCCTCTCCAAAATCGATCATCCGAGAGCACCCGAATCAGGAGTCAGCATGAGCGCACCAACACCCACCAGCACAGATCAGCCGAACCGTCCCTATCCGCTTGCCGGCATCACCGTCATCGATCTGTCCCATGTCTACAACGGACCCTATGCCACCTTTCTCATGGCCATGGCCGGTGCCAGCGTCATCAAGGTGGAGCCCTTCGACGGTGAGCATCTGCGCAGCCGGGGCGACATGGGCGGCGCCGCCCTGCCCTTTGCCATGCTCAACTCGAACAAGAAACCGGTGACGCTGAACCTGAAAAGCGAACAGGGCCGCCAGTTGCTGCGGGAGATGGTGGCGCGCGCGGACATCCTCGTGGAGAACTTCGCCCCGGGCGTCATGGATCGCCTGGGCGTCGGCGCGCAGGCGCTGCACAAGATCAACCCGCGGCTGATCTACGGCTCAAGCTCCGGCTACGGCAAGACCGGGCCCTACCGTGACTACCCGGCCATGGACCTGGTCATGCAGGCCATGAGCGGTGTCATGAATTCCACGGGGTTTCCGGACCAGCCGCCGGTCAAGTCCGGTGCTGCCATGTGCGACTTCATGGCCGGCATCCACCTCTACGGCGCCATCATGACCGCGCTGTACGAGCGCGAGCGCACCGGGCTGGGCCGCGTGGTGGAAGTGTCCATGCAGGAGGCCACCTATGCCTCGCTCGCCTCCAACCTGGGCATGCTGCACGCGCGCGGCGCCGAGGCCCCGGAGCGCACCGGCAACCGTCATGGCGGCCTGGGCATTTCGCCCTACAACGCCTACAGGACCACCGACGGCTATGTGGTGCTCAACGCGCCGGGGGATCACCACTTCCGCGCCATCCTCGAGGTGATGGGCCGCCTCGACCTCAAGGACGACCCGCGCTTTATCAACCGCTCCAGCCGCGTCGAGCACTTCGCCGCCGTCGATGAGCTGATCGAAGGCTGGACCAAGACGCTGGGCAAGAACGAGATCGCACAACGCATGCTGGCGGCCAAGATACCCTGCGCGCCGGTGCGCAACCTGACCGAGGTCATGCACGACGAGAACATGCACGCCCGCGGCAGCCTGCAGTGGATCGACCACCCCGAGATGGGAAAGGTCGTGCTGCCGCACTCGCCGCTGGTGTTCGAGGGAACCGGGCGCCGGCCGATCGAGCCCAGCCTGCCGCTGGGGGCCGCCAACGACGAGGTGTTCGGCAACTGGCTGCATCACTCCGCAGAAGAGCTGGCAGCCTTGAGGGAACAGGGCGTGATCGGGCCCTGACTCGCTCGGCAGTGCCAGTCATGAAATAATCAGTTTTACGTCACGCACCGCCACCATGTTGAGTAAAATGAATGATTATGATCAGTGACCGAGGTGCTTACGGCACCTCGAGATCGAGCAACGGCCCATAGTGCCGGCAGCTCAAGCTAATTCACTGAGCTTAGTTGTGTGTGTGGTCATGATCCGCGTCACACGGCGCCGCTGCCGCCAATGCGCTGGGCCTGACCACGCAGGTGCCTATGGGACGCCCTGAGCAACGCCGCAGCTCATGATTAGCGGGAACCCAAGGCGCGCTCCGGCGGTGCTGCCGCCGATTAGAAAATGGTGAAAATACCTTGTATAAGCTGACGCTCAGCCGGTTCAATGACCGCGTCTATTGCGTCCTGGCTGACCAGGATGAGCATGTGGGTAACCTGAAATTTATTAACGGCGTATGGAAGTTCAAGGCCATCGGTTACGAAAAAGATGGCGCCGTCATTCCCGGCGGGGGTCCGCTGACTGACCGGCACAATACTACCTTCGACGCTCTTGACGAGGCTCTGCTTAACGCCAAGCTTGCCCCGACATTCGACCCCTGAATCGTCCCGAATTGCCTCATTTCGGCGCCATTTGACCGGTACGCACGAGCGCGAGCCACGCGGGATCGTCAGCCCTGTTGCGGAACCGTTGTCGGCTTGATTCGAGGTCGAACTCGAACACACGCTTGAGCAGGCGCGCCCAGCCCATGCGCGCCGGCGCGAGCACGCCGTGGAAGCGGATCAGATGCAGGCGCGGTCGCGGCACCAGTGCCGCCAGGCGCTGCAGAGTGTCTACTCGGCCATGACGCTGTTCACTTCGACCTTGAAGGCACCCGGTTGCCTGTCCGCAATGAGCAGACCGAAGTACCGCACCTCAACGAACCGAACGATCAGAGCGGCTGTTGCGCGTCCCCGAAAACTGAAGGTGAAATCCGCCGGCATGAAGCGCAGCGTCTGCCATTCTCGAGGCGCAACGAAGTCGGCCTGGTACTGGCCTGTGCCGGGGCTGTCGTCAAGTTTCAGCGTCACCTTGTAGCGCTGCCCGTCGCCGCGGACCTTCAGCAGCAGCGCCGCGGACTCCGCCGGAAAACTGATCGGGCCACGCAAGGAGGCGAAACCGCCGTTTCTCTCGAGCGACACCTCCCCTTCGAACACCAGGGCATCGTTCGTCGAGTGGCGCCTCGAGGTCGAAACGCCCCCCATGACATCATCGTTGATGACCCGAAAGGTCTGGACGACTTCCGAACGCGAGAACTCGAGCAGCGGCGGACCGGCGTGTGCGAATGGCATGAGCGTCAGAGTCGCTGCACTAGAGAAAGCGTGGATTGCGAGAGCGTGGATTGCGAAAGAAGACCGAATCCGGTGGCCTGCCCGTTCGCGCTCGCGCAGTCCTTCAGATGGCAGCGGCGCATCTCCCGCACTGTTCGCGCTGGCGTTCATGGCGCGGGGCAGGCTTGCCCCGGGCATTCAGGGGATCCGCGTGGCCGTCTCGGCGGCTGCCACCACAGGCGCGCTGTCGACCAGGCGGCCTTCGGAGGCGGACCACGCGAGTTTGTCCACGCAGCGCTGCATGGCCGTCTTGGCCTGGGCCAAGCGACGATACGAGTCGAGGATGCTGACCATCCCCACCTGGTAGTCGCACTGAAAGCTCGCCAGGGGCTCTGCCTCACCCGAACGCACGAGCGCCACGTCGATGCCTGCGCCACCCCGGCTGCGCAAGAGGCTGCGAATGCCAGGAATGGGGATGGGCAAGGCCATCACGAACAAATTGCGGGTGATGTTGGGCATGGAGGCTTGCGTGATGCGCGCTTGCAGGCCAAGGGCGGCTGGCGCAGCGCTGGTGATCTGCACGGGCGCTGCGGGCTCCGAACCTGCCACGGGCTCCGACCCTGCCACGGACTCCGACCCTGCCACGGACTCCACCGGCAGCGGCACCGCAGGCAGCGCCACCAGCCGCTCCAGGGTGTCACGCAGGTGCTGAACCAGCTCCTGTTGCTCCTCTGCCGTAAAGGCGAAGCGGCTGTCGTCTGCGTTGACCTCTGCGTTCCACTGCGGGTTGGCTACCGCAACACCAGACAATGCGAACCTCTCGTTGTTGCGCGACCAAAACACCGCCTTGCCGCCTCCGGCCACCGCTGCGCCGGTGCCGTTGCCCGCATCAGCCTTGGCATTGGGCTCGCTTGCAAGGGCGCTGGCACCCATGCACAGCCCCAGCGCCCATGCGCTGCATGCGAACATCCGCCGACGGGAAATAAGTGTCATGAAATGCCTTGCCTGATTGGTCACTGCAGAAGTTGCATGGAAAATAAATCGGGACTTCACGACGGCGCTCCTGCGAGCGCGGGGCCGTTGACTGTCGTGTTTTGCTGATCAAGCACTGCCGGACACGACGAGCAGACCATTATGGGTCGGCGTCCGGTCCCGTGCAACCCAGATTTTATTGCAAGAAGCGACAGGGGGCGAATTCAGCAACAGCCTGGCGAGATGCTCGGTAGAGCACGCCGGGATCGATCAACTTAATGCCATCGCAGATTGATCGAATTCACTACACAAAAGAACCAGTTGGATAGCTGGCCTTCAAGGTGCAATAGCGACTCGCTCTCGGCCGCTACAGAACGGGGTACCGTTGCGTTGACAAGCCACTGCCACCTCGCTTAGCAAGGTGAACCCTCTGCCATGAAAGCTTTGGCGGCTGGCATGGCGCGCGTCAGCGACATCCATGACAGCCTCCTTGTGCGTAAGCCGCGCTCGAATGTGTTTATGGCTATTATGGGCGCAATCGCCGGATGGCGACGGGGCCTTGAAACCCCATGACATTATTATCTATTTTTAATAGATGACATTTACTGTATTAGATAAACAATGATATTGTTATCAATGTATTTCACAATAACTGCACAATAACTGGAAACCCATGCCCCAGAACCAACAGATCGTGCTGGCCACCCGCCCCGATGGCGCAGTCAAACCGGAGAACTTCCGCCTGGTCGAAACGCCCATGCCGCAGGCAGGCGATGGCCAGTTGCTGCTGCGCCATCACTGGCTGTCGCTGGACCCCTACATGCGCGGGCGCATGGATGCCACCAAGAGCTATGCGCCCAATGTGGCGCTGGGCGATGTCATGGTGGGCGGCGTGGTGGGTGAAGTGCTGGAATCGAAGAACGCGAAATTCAAGGTGGGTGACTTCGTCGTCGGACCACTGGGCTGGCAGCTCTATTCGGTGTCCAATGGCCCGGGCCTCACCCGCGTGGACAGCAGCGTGGCGCCGCTCTCCTGGTACCTGGGTGTGCTGGGCATGCCCGGCATCACCGCCTGGGTGGGGCTGATCGACATCGGCGGCGCCAAGGAGGGCGAGACGGTGGTGGTGTCGGCAGCATCGGGTGCAGTGGGCAGCGTGGTCGGCCAACTGGCCAAGCTGCGCGGCTGTCGTGTGGTGGGCATTGCCGGCGGCCCGGCCAAGTGCGGCTACTGCGTCACCGAGCTGGGCTTCGATGCCTGCGTGGACTACAAGGGCGGGCGATTGCTGGAGGACCTGCAGGCGGCCACGCCGAAGGGAGTCGATGTGTACTTCGACAATGTCGGCGGCGAGATCCTCGATGCGGTGCTCACGCGCATGAACCCCTACTCGCGCATCCCGCTGTGCGGCACCATCTCCCAGTACGACACGCTCACGCCTTATGGCATCCGCAACTTTCGCTCCTTCCTGGTGAACCGCATCATGCTGCAGGGCTTCATCGTCTCCGACCGCAAGGCCACCTGGCCCCAGGCCATAGTCGAACTCACCCAGGGCGTGAAGGACGGCAGGCTGAAGTACCGCGAGAGCATCGCCCAAGGCCTGGCGAGCGCGCCGGCTGCGTTCATCGGCCTGCTCAAGGGTGCGAATTTCGGCAAGCAGGTGGTGAGGCTGAGTTGAACTGAGCTGAAGAACCGATCAGCAACGACTGACCAAGGAGGCTTTCATGTTCCACCCAAGAATGCTGCAAGTAATTGTTGCGCTCAGCCTGAGCGCAGCAGCGACGACATCGGCGCTCGGCCAGGAGCCGGTGGGCAGTTATCCCTCCAGGCCGGTGACCATGATCATTCCGCTGGTGCCCGGCGGCGGCGGCGATCTGGAGGTGCGGCTGTACAACCAGCGGCTCACCGAGCATTTCGGCAAACCCTTCATCACCGACTACAAGCCGGGAGCAGGCACCAGCGTAGGCACGGGCTACGTGGCCAAGTCCAAGCCCGACGGCTACACGCTGCTGGGCATCTCCACCACGCTGACCATCGTCCCGGCCTTCTACACCGACCTTCCCTATGATGTGAACCGCGACCTGACGGCCATAGCCCAGATGACCACGCGGTCCTCCATGCTGGCGGTCAATCCGTCGGTTCCGGCCAGGGACGTAGCCGAGTTCGTCGCCTACCTGAAAGCCAATCCGGACA
>CAXNIK010000161.1:0-7739 GCA_964202115.1 Burkholderiales bacterium | reverse complement strand
CGCGCTCGGGCCTGCCGGTGGCGACAGCAGAACGCCTGAACCGCGAATCCAATCGCGTGCTGCAGCAGCCGGCGCTGCGAAAGGCGCTGGATGCCGAGGGCGTGACGCTCGAAGGCAACCTGACGCGGGCAGAGCTGGGCAAGTTCATCGTCAGCGAGATGCGCAAGTGGGAGAAGATCATCCGCGACGCGAACATCCAGCTGGAATAGGTTTTCTTCGCACGGCCCTCGCCGGTTTTCCCCAGCCTTCATCCAAGGAGATTGACTTGCCCTGCGTCACTTCGCATGACGGCGTGAAATTGCATTACGAGATCCACGACTACACCGACCCCTGGAAGAACGCCGGCACACTCATTTTGCAGCATGGCTTTGGCCGCTCGGCGCGCTTCTGGCACAACATGGTGCCGTACATTGCGCGCTTTTTTCGTGTGGTGTGCCCGGACCTGCGCGGCCTGGGCCAGTCCTCCAGGGACTTCGACCTGGAGAGGGGCATCTCGGCCGACAACTATCTGCGCGACATTCTCTCCGTGGCCGACAGCCTGGGTCTGCAAAGCTTTCACTACGCCGGCGAGTCGCTGGGCGGCATGCTGGGCATGGCACTGGCCGCACAGCATCCTGAGCGGGTGCGTTCGCTCACCATGATGTCCTCCTCGCTTTCGGTGCGGCAGGACGCGCAGCAGGCCTTTGCCTTTGGCTATCCGACCTGGCAGGATGCGCTGCGCACGCTGGGCACACGCGGCTGGGCGGCCGAGGCCAACAAGTCGACACGCTTCCCGCCTGGCACCGATCCGAAGCTGCTCGACTGGTACAGCGAGGAATTCGGCAAGTCCGATGCCGAAGTGCTGCTGGCGATGTCGAAGGTTGCGGTCACGCTCAAACTCGCGCCGATGATGGACAAGATACGCACGCCCACCCTGGGCCTGTACCCCACCGGCGGCGCTTTCGCCAAAAGCGGCGAAGAAGCGGCCATGAAGGCCGGCATCAAGGGCATGCGCATGATCCACTTTCCGACCAGCTACCACATGGTCTGGGTGCTGGCGCCGGCCGCATGCGCGCAGCACATGCTGCATTTCATGGCCGAGGTGGACGGCGTGCCCGCGCATGAGGCCTGAGGTACCGGCAACGACCATGGCGATGGCCACCTGGACGCCCGAGGCACTGCAACGCCTGATCGCACCGAAGTCGATCGCGCTGGTGGGGGCGTCAGAGAACTCGTTCTTCGGCCGCATCGTGGTGGAGAACCTGATGCGCTTCGGCTACCAGGGCCGGATCTACCCGGTGAACCCGAAGCGATCCGAGATTTTGGGACTGAAGGCCTATCCTGACCTGGCCGAGTTGCCCGAGCCGCCCGATCACGTGTTGCTGGCCGTGTCTCCCGATGCGGTCCTGGACAATCTGCGTACCTGCAGGCGCATGCAAGCGGGCGGCGCGGCCATCATCAGCTCGGGTTTCGGCGAGACAAACAGCGATCACGGTCTGGCGCTGGAGCGGCAGATCACCGACTTTGCTCTCGCCGAGCGCTTTCCCGTGCTGGGTCCCAACTGCCTGTCGGTGATCAATGCCTTCGAGTCCTGCTATCCCTTTGGCTCGGCCATGGCGGGCAAGCTCATGCCGGGCAATGTGGGCATCACGATGCAAAGCGGCGGCATGATAGGGGGGCTGCTGCGGTCCTCGTACGAGCGCCTTGGTTTCGGCTATTGCATTTCCACCGGCAATGAAGCGGCGCTGGAAACCAGCGACTGGATGCGCTACATGCTGGAGGACGAGCGCATCGCCGTGATCTGCGCCTACATCGAGGGCTTTCGCACGCCGGCAAAGTTCCTCGAAGCGGCCGAGCTTGCGCTGCAACGGGAGAAGCCCCTCATTGTGCTCAAGGTGGGGCGAACCGAGGCCGGCCGCGAGGCAGCGCTGGCCCATACGGGATCGCTGGCGGGGTCGGACCAGGTGGTCGAGGGCATCTTCCGCAAGTACGGCATCACGCGCGTATCTGACTTCGACGAGATGATAGAGACCGCCGTGCTGTTCTCCCGGACGCGCGGCAAGCGTCCGAAGGGCACCGGCTTTGCCGCCATCACGGCCTCGGGCGGAACACGTTCCATGATTGCCGACCTGGCCGGCACCCATGGCGTGGAGTTGGCGAAGTTCTCCGATGAAACGGCTGCCAGGCTGAAAGATGCCTTGCCGCAGTACGCCAGCGTATCCAATCCGCTGGACGCCACCGGCCAGGTCCTGACCGACACCACCGTGTACCAGCGCGTGATCAAGGCGCTGATGGATGACCCCGCGGTGGACCTCATCACGGTCTTCCAGACGCTGGGCTTGCCAGGTGAGGACACGCCTTTTCATGTTCGCCTGCTCAATCTTGCGCTGGAGGATTTTCCCGCGGCGCCCAAGCCGGTCACCGTGGCCGCGGTGTCGGCGCAGTCGCTCAGCGATTGGCAGAAGGACTTCCTCAAAAGCCATCCCGATCTGGCCTTCACCCAGGGCCTGGTCGAGACGCTGCAGGGCGTGCGCAGCATCATGGACTACGAACAGGCCTTGCAGCGCTGGCAGCGTCGCAGTCGGCAAGCTGTTTCGGCCGCCAGTCCTGTCGATCTCGGGGCATCTTTCGCCATCCCCGGCCAGTCGCTGCGCGTGGTCACCGAGCACACCGGCAAAAAGGTGCTTGTCGCATGCGGCATCGGCGTCACGCGCGAAACGCTTGCGAGTGATGCCGATGAGGCCTGTACGGCAGCGGCAGCCATAGGCTTTCCCGTGGCACTGAAGTTGGTCTCGCCCGATGTGCTGCACAAGACCGAAGCCGGGGCGGTGCTGTTGAATCTGAACACCACGGAGGAGGTGAGGGAGGCTCATGATCGCCTGCTTGGCCGGGCGCGCGAGACCGGTGGCGTGAGAATCGAAGGCGTGCTGGTGCAGGAGATGGTGGGCGAAGGCCTCGAGGTCATCCTCGGCGTGGTCAACGACCGCCAGTTCGGTCCCTGCGTCATGGTCGGCATGGGCGGCATTTTCGTGGAGTTGCTGAAGGACGTTTGCATTGCGCCCGCGCCTTTCGACAGCGCGGAGGCGCTGGCCCTCATCCGGCGCTTGAAGGGTGCAAGCCTGCTTGACGGCCTGCGCGGCAAGGGGCCATACGACATCGAGGCGCTCGCCGATGCCATGGCCAGGCTCTCTTTGCTTGCCGCGGCCGGCGGCGAGCGCATCGAGCAGATGGACGTCAACCCCCTGATGGTGCTGCCCCGGGGGCAGGGGGTGAAGGCGGTGGATGTCCTCATCCTGCTCAGGGATGGCCGTGATGCGCAGACCCGTTAGCTGCGGCTGCCATTGCCTTTCACCGTGTGCACATTCACATAGACGGGGATTTCCATGCGCATAGTCGACGCCCAGATCCATTTGTTCAGCCCCGATTCGCAGGAATATGCCGCGGCGGTGCACCAGGTCATCCTGACGCCGGAGCAGGTCATCGCGGAGATGGATGAGGCGGGTGTGGAACGAGCCTATCTGGTGCCCGCCGGCGGGTCGGTGGCAAACGACACCTGCCTGTCGGCGGCGCGCCGCTGGCCCGAGCGCTTCCGGGTCATGGGTCGCATCAGCCTCAACAGGCCCGAGGGTCGCGCCATGATGCAGGACTGGGCGGGCCAGGGCTTCGCCGGCGTGCGTCTGGCTTTTCCACCGCTTAGCCGCAGCAACTGGCTGAAGGACGGGACGGCGGACTGGTTCTGGCCGGAAGCCGAGTGCAACCGCATCGCGCTCATGATCTGGGCCCCGGGTCAGTTGGAGGAAGTCGGGCGGCTGGCGGCCAGGCATCCGGGCATACGCTTCGTCGTTGATCACTTCGGCCTGTATGTGGAAGACAAGGACGCGGCCGTGGGTCCGGTGGTGGCCAATCTGTTGCCGCTGGCCCGGCATGCCAACGTGGCGGTCAAGGCCTCGGCGCTGCCGGCACATTCGACCGCGCCCTGGCCTTATCGCAACCTGCATCCCTACATCCGTCAGGTGGTGGATGCCTTCGGCACGGAGCGCGTGATGTGGGGCACCGACCTGACGCGGCGCGCCTGTTCCTATGACCAGGCGGTGCGCATGTTCACCGAGGAGCTGGGCTTCCTCGATCAGAAGCAGCTGGAAGATCTGATGTACGCCAGCGCCACGCGCTGGCTTGGCTGGTAACCGATCAACACGCGAGGAAGACATGAGCGACAAGACCGTATTGCTGCAGGTGGATGGGGCGGTGGGCACGCTGTTGCTGAACCGTCCGGAGAAGTTGAACGCCTTCAGCCCTGCCATGCTGGCCGATCTCTCGGCGGCGCTGGACGAGGCGCTGCAGAACAAGGAGGTGCGGGTGCTCATTCTGAAGGGGGCGGGGCGTGCCTTCTCGGTGGGCATGGACATCCAGGGCGGCAGCACGCCGCAGGACCTGGGCGTCTCGGCGGACCGTGAGCGCCTGCAGGCCTGCGTCGAGGTCTTCCTCAGGGTGTGGGACTTTCCCAAGCCCATCGTCGCCCAGGTGCACGGCTATTGCTGCGCGGCGGCCACCATGCTGGCATTGGCCTGCGACATCACCCTGGTCTCGGAGGACTGCAAGATCCGCTTTCCCAGCATTCCCATCGGCGGCGGTTTTGTCAGCAGCTTCTGGGCCTTCTTCGTCGGCCCCAAGAAAGCCAAGGAAATGGACTACATCGCCGGCAGCGAGATCCTGGGCGCCGAAGCGCATGCCTGGGGCTGGGCCAACCATGCCCTGCCGGAAGCGGAACTGGAGGCGCGCGCGCAGCGCATGGCCACGCTCATCTCCAAGACCCCCTCGGACCTGCTGCGCATGAAGAAGCTTGCCATCAATCGCGTCGCGGAGTGGCAGGGTTTCCGCCAGGCCATGCTGTCCGGCGCCGAATGGGACACGCTGTCGCACTTCACCGAAGGCGCGGCCGAGATGAGGAACCGCATCACCACCCTGGGACTGCGCGAAGCCATCAAGACGTTGCAGGCCTGAAGACGTCCGAAAACTGCCAGCGCGACCAGATTGAAGTGCTGCAAATTCAAGGAGAGTGATATGTCTGTCCAGTCATTTGTGGTTCATGCAGCGAGCCTTTTCTGTGGCCTGGCGTTCAGCGCCACGACCGCGGCGCAGCAGTTCCCCAGCCAGACCATACGGCTGGTGGTGCCTTTCCCGCCCGGCGGCGGCGGCGACATCATCGCGCGGCAGATCGCCCAAGGCGTGGCCGGCACGCTGGGGCAGGTCATCGTCGACAACAAGGCGGGAGCCAATACCATCGTCGGCGCCGAATTCGTGGCACGCTCCGCGCCCGACGGCCACACCCTCATCCTTGCCACCGTGTCCACCTTCGGCGTCAATCCGGCCACCTACAAGAGCCTGCCCTATGACGCGGTGACTGACTTCGTGCACATCGCAAAGATCCTTTCCAGCTATCACCTGCTTATCGCGCGCCCGGGCTTTGCACCCAATACCGTGCCGGAACTGATCGCGTTGGCCAGGAGCAAGCCCGGCACGGTGACCTACGGCTCCACGGGTATCGCCTCGTCCGGGCATTTCGCCGGATTGCTGTTCGAGTCCAAGACGGGTGTCAGGATGCTGCATGTCCCTTACAAGGGCGCATCGCAGGTGGTGACGGACCTGCTGGGCGGGCAGGTCGACCTCTATCCGGTGGGGCCGCTGCCGGTGACGGGACTGCTGAAAGCCGGCAAGCTGAAGGCATTGGCCGCTGCCTCCGAGCGCCGCTTTCCTTCGCTGCCCGATGTGCCCACCATGACCGAATTCGGCTATCCCGGCTTTACCACGGGCGTGTGGTACGTGGTGTCGGCTCGCGCCGGCACGCCCACGACCATAGTCGAGCGCCTGAACCGCGAAATCCACGCCGTGTTCCAGGAACCCAAGGCCAAGGCAGCGCTGGAGGCAGACGCTTTCACAGTGGAGCCGCCATCATCACCGGCCTCAGCCGCCAGGTTCGTCGTCGAGGAGATCCAGAAGTGGAAGGCCGTGGTGAAGGAGGCGAAACTGGAGCTGCAGTGAGCTACGGGGCAGCAGGCGCCAAGATGCTGATCACAATAAGCCCAGATATGTCCTTGAAAAAACAGGGTTGCCGATAAAGTGATCATAAATCCCGTTCTGCCCTGAGCAGATGCCAGGAGGTTCATTCCATCCCAGCGGGTGCCAGCGCGGCCGATGCCGCACGGCAATTACCCGACCGCGGGCTGCAGCCTGGCAATGTCCTCGGTTGAGTATCCAAGCAGGCCCGACAGCACCTCCACTGTATGTTCCCCAAGGACAGGGGGCGGCACCAGCGTGCGCCAGACCTTGCCGTCGGCCCGAAGCGGATGGCCCACCGAGCGCACCCGGCCCACGCTGGCATGCTCGAAATCGAACACCATTTCGCGTGCCAGGGTCTGCTCCGAAGTGAGCACCTCTCCCACCGAGGCCACGCGCGAGCAGGGCACATCGGCCGCATCCAGGCGCTTTAGCCAGTTGTCCACGGTGTCGCCCTTGAGGATGGGCTCGATGATGTCGTGCAACGCCTGCTTGTTGTCCTTGCGCGCATCGATGGTGGCAAAGCGCGGATCACCCACCAGCTCGGGCCGGCCAATGGCCTGGGCAAACTTGGCCCAGAATGCCTGCGAGAAGGCGGCGATGATGAAAAAGTCGTCGCTTGCCTCGAATGCGCCATAGGGAGCGATGTGGTGATGGCCCGAGCCCACCGGCTGGGGCGACTCGCCGGTGGTGAAGTAAAGCTGCGCGAGATAGCCCAGCAGGGCGATCAGCATGTCGTGCAGACCCAGGTCCAAGTAGCTGCCCTTGCCGATGCTGCGACGTGCCCGGAGGGCGGCGAGGATGGCCAGCGCGCTGAAGATGCCGCCATTGAGGTCGCCCACCGGCAGGCCGATGCGCACCGGCGGCCTGCCCTCCTCGCCGGTAATGGCCATGGTGCCTGCCATGGCCTGGTTGACCAGGTCGAAGGAAATCTTGTGGCGCAAGGGCCCGGTCTGGCCATAGCCGGAAATGGCACACACTATGATGCGCGGATTGGTCTTGCGCAGTGCCTCATAGGACAGACCCAGCCGTTTCATCACGCCGACGCGGTAGTTTTCAATGATGACGTCGGACTTTGCGGTCAGGTCAAGCAGCGCCTTGCGCCCGCCTTCTGACTTCAGGTCCAGCACCACGCTTTTCTTGCCGCGGTTCACCGACATGAAATAGGTACTCTCCTCCTTGATGAAGGGGATGTTGCGCCGGGTCGGGTCTCCCACGCGCGGCTCTTCCACCTTGATCACCTCGGCGCCCAGGTCGGCCAGGATCTGAGTGCCATAGGGACCGGCAAACATGCGTGTGAGGTCGATTACGCGAACACCAGCCAGGGGCAGCGGACTGGCCTCCGCGGGAGCGGCGGCAGGCGCGGACGCAGATGCAGCCGCGGGCACGGCGGAAGCGGGCATTTCACGACGCTTGCCCAGCGTCTGGCCAGGCACCGTCGACAGACCCACGACCTTGTCCGCGGCAAGTCGATCGATATGGCTTTCTTCATATCCCAAAAGGTCACGCAGCACCGAGCGGGTATGCTGCCCCAGCATCGGAGCGGGCCGGCAGTCCGGCTGGAATTGCGCCTCGCCCTCAAAATCGAAATGGAAGGGTGTGCCCAGGGTGCGCAAATGGCCGGCGACCGGATGGTCCATTTCCACCACCATGCGGCGCGCGTGCGTCTGTTCCATTTCGATGGCCTGTGCCACCGAGTTGACCGG
>CAXNIK010000160.1:0-7826 GCA_964202115.1 Burkholderiales bacterium | reverse complement strand
GTCCGAAACACCCATCGATACCTACACTGCGCCGCCGCTGATCGGCCAGCACACCGACGAAGTGCTCAAGGGCGTGCTGGGCATGGACGAGGCAAGACTCGCCAGGCTGAAGCAGGCGAAGGTGGTGTAGCGCTCCTGACGAAGCTGTTGCGCAGGACCTAGTGATCCACGGCGCTCGCGATGGCATCGGCCAGCGGACGCACATCCTCCAGCGTATCGATGCCGAAGATGGCGTCGGCCAGTTCCTGGGCTTTCGAGGCCGGGACCCGGGCATAGCTCAGGTTGGCCTTGAATTTTGCGAGCAGCTCATCGTCGCTCAAGGGGAAATCGGGATGGCCCTTGGCGTTGTTGTGGGTGATTTCCCTGGTGCCGAAGGGGCCATGCACGCGCAGCGTGCAGCCGCCCACATCGCGTGATGCGGTCTCTCCGGCGCGGCAGGACACCCTGGCGATGAGCCCGGCGATTTTCGGTGAGGGCGGAATCTCGGTTTCGAGCCGGGTGGGCGTGACTTCGCCATAGGTGAGAGCCACGGCCACGCACCAGTAGATGCTGAACTGGGCATTGACAGGTTTTACCGGGGAGAGGCGTTCCGGTGCATCGCGCCCGACCACGTCGTGCGCCTGCGGGCCGACCACCAGTTCCACGCGCTCGATATGCTTCATGTCTTCGCCCAGCAGCTGGTACAGCTCCAGCGCCGCGCTGATGGCCGGGTGGGTGAGGCGGCAGGTCGGGTAGGGCTTGATGGAGAGCCGGTCGAACTCGTAGAAACTGCCCAGCCGGTCGAGCGCCCGCGAGGAATCGAACTGTCCGTGCAGGTAGACGCGCGCCAGGCCATCCTCGCCGGATATGGGTTGCTTGATGCCGTCCAGGTCGCGGTGCGCCATCAGGCTGGCGGTGATGGCATTGGCCGCGGCAAAGCCCGGCTGCACGTGCTTGGTGGCCTTGCCTTCGCGCGTGGACTCGTGATTGCCGCTGGCCATGCAGTAGACGATGCCCTGGGCATTGCGCAGAACGTCTGGGCGCGGATCGATGATGCGCGATGCGGCCAGCGTGGCGCCGAAGTGCCCGAAAATGGCCGTGTAGATCCAGCCGCTCTCGACCAGATTCAGCCGCGTGCCCATGCCCAGGCGGCAGGTGAGCTCGATGCCGAGCAGGATGGCCTCGCAGAACTCCGCGCCGGACACCGATCCGCGCAGGCCCACGGCGGCGAAGGCCGCCGGAATGGCCGCGGAACCGGCGTGCAGCACCGCCTCGTCGTGGGTGTCGTCGAACTCGAGCACATGGCCGTAGTAGCCGTTGCACAGGGCTGCGGTGGGGGCCGGCACCATGGGGCCGCCAAGCACGCGCGCATCGGGCCGTCCGCCCATGTCGATCAGTACCTGCAGCCAGCTGGGGATGCCCCGGGCGTGGCGGCCGGCGATGGCGGCGCCGATCCAGTCGAGCAGTTCGCGCCTCACATTGTGGCGTGTGGCTGCAGCTACGTCTTTCCAGCGCAGCGACTGGGACAGGTTGATGAAGGCATCGACGACGGGTTCGCCCTTGGCGGTATTGCTGTCGGTGTGGCCGGCCATGTTGGATGCCTATTCGACCTTGATGCCGGTTTCCTTGGCGACCCTGGCCCACTTCTGCAGTTCGTTCAGAATCATCTTCTGGAAGGCTTCAGGCGTCCCCACCGTCGGTTCAGCGGCCTCGTTTTGCAGGCGCTTAACCGTCTCGGGCTCCTGCAGGATGGTGCCGATTTCCTTGTTGAGCTGGTTGACGATGGGGCGCGGGATGCCGGCTGGACCGAGCACGCCCCAGAAGACGCCGGCTTCGTAGCCTGGCACGCCGCTTTCGGCAATCGTCGGCACATCCGACAGGGCAGGAGATCGCTTGGAGGTGGTCACTGCGATTGCCCTCAGTTTGCCCCCGCGTATCAGCGGCAGCGCCTGGATCACTGTGCCGAGGCCGACTTCGACGCGGCTGCTCATGACGTCCACCATGGAGGGCCCGCCGCCCTTGTAGGCCACATGGCCCATCTTGACGCCGGCCATGCCGTTGAACAATTCCCCGGCGAAGTGGTTCACGCCGCCGATCCCCGAGGTGGCGTAGCGAATGGCTTCCGGCTTGACCTTGGCCGCTGCCAACAGGTCCTTGATGTTGTTGAGCGGCGAATTCGGTGCCACATAGAAGGAAATGGCGCCGGTGGCGATCTGGGAAATGGCAATCAGCGCCTTGGCCGGGTCGAAAGGCATCTTGTGGATGGCCGGGTTCTGGGTGTAGCTGGTCGAGATGATCAGCACGGTGTAGCCGTCGGGGGTGGAGCGCGAGGCCAGTTCCGCGCCGATGATGCCGTCGGCTCCGGCGCGGTTGTCCGCCAGCACCTGCTGGCCCATGCGCTCGGTCATCTTCTGGGCGAGGAAGCGCCCCAGGATGTCGTTGCTGCCTCCGGGCGGGAAGGGAATGACCATGCGGATGGGGCGCGAGGGGAACTTGTCCTGGGCAGATACCATACCGGGCAGCGCACCCAGGGAAATGGCGGCAAGCGTGCCGCAGACGGTAAGAGTGAACCTGCTTTTTTTCATTGTCATGTCTGAACCTCCGGTAGGGGTGCTGGAACAGGCCCGCGTCATAGCTATTTTACGAAAGCATAAAGGGTCCGGGAGCAGCCGTCAAATCCTTTAGATGATTTGACGAAACTCGTTCCGCGTTGCTAGTATTGTGCCGATGAGCACCGCCAGCCTGCGATCATTCCGTCACCTCGTGCCCGAGCTGCGCCTGTTCAACGGGCCGGATTCTCTCGGCATGCTGGGCAAGGAGCTCGAGCGCGCCGGCAGCAGTCGCGCAGTGATCTTGTGCGGCTCTTCGCTGGCGCGCGAAGGCATGGCCGAGCAGATCCGTTCCGCGACCGGTGGCCGGTGTGCAGGCGTGTTCACCGGTATCAAGGCGCACAGCCCTCTGCCTGCGGTGGAGGCGGCCGCTGCGGAGCTGGATCGGCTCAAGGCGGATTGCGTCATCGCCCTGGGCGGAGGTTCGGCCATCGTGACCGCCCGCGCGGCGAGCATTCTGCTGGCTGAAAAAGGCGACGCAAGAACGCTGTGCACGACGCGGGACGAAGGCGGGGCACTGAGGAGCCCGAAGCTGCTGGCGCCGAAGCTCCCGCAGTTCGTGATCCCCACGACGCCGACGACAGCCACGCTGAAGGCGGGCAGCGCAGTGCTTGACCCGGTCGACGGCAAGCGCCTTGCGCTGTTCGATCCCAAGACGCGCGCCCAGGCGGTCTTCATCCATCCTGAGATGCTGGCGACACCCCCAAGGGACCTCATCGTGAGCGCCGGGCTCAACACGCTGGCCATGGCCCTGGAGGGGCTCATGTCGCGCTCGGGTGATCCGTTTTCCGACGCGCTGCTGATGCACGCCGCGCGGCTGCTCCGGCAGGGGTTGCAGCAAGCCGGGCGCAGTGACGCTGGCGATGATCCTGCGATCCGTGCCGACCTCATGTTCGCCTCGCTGCTGTGCGGCCACGGGACTGATTACACCGGAGCGGGAATTGCCATTCCCCTGGGTCATGCCATCAGCGCGCGGTTCCACATCGACAATGGCCTGGCCAACGCCATCGTGCTGCCGCACGTCGTTCGGTTCAACGAGGAAGCAGCCGGAGCGGGACTGCTGAAACTGGTGGATGCCTTCGGCCTGAATGCCGACAGAAGGGCGCCTGCTGCCGTCGTTGTCGACGCCATGCAATCGATCTTTGACGCGCTGGGCATACCGAAACGCCTGCGCGACATTGGTGTCACGCGCGAATCCCTTCCGCAGCTGGCGGCCATCTCCATGGAAGACTGGTTCGTTCGCGACAATCCCCGGCGGGTGCGGGATGCGGGCGAGCTGGAGCAGGTGCTGGAAAGCGCCTGGTAACCACAAGACAACTGCGGCAACGTTCAACAAATGGAAGCACGCATGACCAACCAGAGACTTATGCTCACCGAGGAGCAACGCGCCTTGATCGGCGCCGTCCGCGATGTGGCCCGCGACATGGGTTTCCGCCGCAACTCGATCAAGTACCTGGATGGCACCTACCCCGAGGCGAACCTGAAGGCGCTGGCCAGGATCGGCGTGCTGGGCATGGCGATCCCCGAGGAATATGGCGGCTCCAATCTGCGCGTGTTCGAGACCGCCCTGGTGCTGGAGGAAATCGCCAAGAACTGCTACCCCACGGCCATGGGCGTGATGAGCCAGCTGGGCGTGCAGGCGCGCGTCATTTCGACCTATGCCCCCGAGAGCATGCGGCGGGAAATCCTGCCGAAAGTCGCCGCGGGAGAAATCTATCTCGCTGTCTGCATGACCGAGCCGCATGCCGGCACGGATGTTCCGAACTACAGGACGAACACCGTGATCAAGGGTGATCTTGCCGTGATAAACGGGGTCAAGACGCTGATCAGCAAGGCCAATGAGGCGGAATGGTTCGTGGTCTTCAGCCGTATCAACGGCACGCCCGGGCGCGATGGTATTGGCTGCGTGCTGGTGAACCGCAACTCTCCCGGCTTCGAGGTCACCGCGCGCTACCACACCCTGGGCGGGGAGTACCTGGCGGAAATCCAGTTCAACGACCTCGAGGTTCCGCTGGAGAACGTGCTGCTGCGCGAAGGCGGTTTCAAGAAGCTGCTGTCGGCGTTCAACACGCAGCGCTGCCTGAATCCGAGCATTTCCCTCGGCCTGGCCGAAGGCGCATTCGAGGAAGCCATCAGCTACGTGAAGGAACGCACCATCCGCGGCCAGCCCGTCGCCGCATTCCAGGGGATACAGTGGAAGCTGGCGGAGATGTATCGCGACATCGAGGCAGGCCGCAGCCTGCTGTATCGCGCCTGCCTCAGCGCCAACCCCTTCCCCGATCCGCATGAGGCGGCCATCGCCAAGATGTTCGTCAACGAGATGGCCATTCGCGTGGTCAACGAGGCGCTGCAGGTGCATGGTGGCTATGGCTTCACCGACGATGCCGCCATCTCCCGCTTCTACCGTGGCGTGCGTTACGGCACGCTGGGCGGCGGGGCGACCGAGGCCCTGAAAGACCTGGTGGGCAGGAAGCTTGTCAACGACTTCGACCCGGTGGATGGCTTCCTGTCCATGGGAACGTTCTGATCAGGCACCCGCGATGACCATCGCTTCATCCTCCTTCGATTTCCGCGCGGTCCTCGCCGAAGGCTCGGTGGTGACCTGGCCGCAGGGCACGGGCGAGCCGCGCGGCCTGACCCGCCGCCTGGTGGCCCAGCGCGCCGAACTGCCGCGGTGCGAGATCTTCGTCGGCATGAGCACCAGCGACACTCTCAAGCCCGAGCATGCCGACCGCTTTCGCTTCCGCGCCCTGAACGGCGCGGGCACGAACCGCGTGCTCACCGCCGCGAATCTCGTGGACATCGTGCCGGCGCATGTGTCGAAGATACCGGGGCTGCTGCGCGCGGGCCTGCTCAGGGTGGATGTGCTGCTGCTCAAAGTCAGGCCGCACACCACGCCGGGCATGTATACCACCGGTGTCATTGCCGACTTCATTCCTGCGCTGGTACAGGCGGCGAAGACGGTGATTGCCGAAATCGACGAGCGCCTGCCCATGACCGGCCAGGACGCGCTGGTGAAGCGTGAGGACATCGATGTCCTCACACAGGCCGATGCCGATGAAGTGTTCCTGCCCGATCCCGAGCCGAGCGAGCAGGAACGACTGGTGGCGGCGAAAGTCGCGGAACTCATCCCGGATGGCGCCACCGTGCAGTTGGGCGTCGGCGGTCTGCCGGTGGCGATGTGCCGCGCGCTCGGTGGCCACAGGGACCTGGGCATCCACAGCGGCGTGGTGCCTGATGGCGTGGTGGAGCTGATGCAAAAAGGCATCGTCACCAACGCGAAAAAGGGCGAGGGTGCCGGCGTCATGGTCACCGGTGGCCTGTTTGGCACGCGCATCCTGTTTGACTTCGCCGACCGCAACAGGGAAGTCGAGTTGCGATCATCCGATTACACCCACAGCCCGGTGGTGATGGCTCGCATCAACAGTCTTTACGCCATCAATTCGGCGGTGGAGATCGACCTGACCGGCCAGGTGAATTCCGAGATCGCGGCCAGGCGCTATCTGGGCGCCATTGGCGGCCAGGCTGACTTCGTGCGCGGCGCACAACTCTCCCCCGGCGGCCGCGCCATCATTGCCCTGCCCGCGGCCACGCCCGATGGCAAGTACTCCAAGATTGTCGCTTCGCTCAGCGGCGTGCCGGTCACCACGGCACGCGCAGATATCGACCTGGTGGTTACCGAGTACGGTGTGGCAGACCTGCGCGGCTGTTCATTCTCGGAGCGTGCCCGGAGATTGGCCGCCATCGCCCATCCGGATTTCCGTGACAACCTGCTCGCATCGGCCAGATAGCGTTGCGCAACCATTCTCGAAGGACATGACATGACCGACAGCACACCACCCCCCATCCTCTACGAGGACCTGGGCGAAGGCATCATCCAGATCCGCCTCAACCGCCCGGACCGGCTCAATGCGCTGGGCGTGGAGATGGTGAAGGAGTTTATGGCCGCCCTGCACAAGGCGCTGACCCTGCCGGCGCGCGTGCTGCTGATCCGCGGCAGCGGCCGCGCCTTCTGCGCCGGGGCCGATCTGAAGGAACGCCGCGACATGGAAGATGGAGCCAAGATTGCGCACAACCGCGCCATCAATGCCGCCATCGACATCCTGGAGGCAGCGCCTATGCCCACCATCGCCGTGATCAACGGACTGGCTCTGGGCGGCGGCTGCGAAATCGCGGTTGCCTGCGACCTGCGCTACGGTGCCGAGGACATCTCCATCGGCCTCACCGAGGCGCGCATCGGCGCCATACCCGGCGCCGGTGGCACCCAGCGCCTGCCGCGTGTGATCGGTGCGGCCAAGGCCCTGGAACTGATGCTCATCGGCGAGCCGGTCAACGGCCGGCGGGCCGAGCAGATCGGCCTGCTGCATGCCGCGGTGCCCGGCGACAAGCTCGACGAGCATGTTCTCGGTGTGGCCAGGGTGCTCGCCTCGCGCTCGCCACTGGGGCAGCGCATGATGAAACGCCTGGTGTATCGCGGCCTGGAAGTTCCGCTGGCTGCGGGCCTGGCCATGGAACGCGCCGCGCTGCCGGAAATCCTGGGTTCGGCCGATTACGCCGAAGGCCTGGCGGCTTTTGCCGCGAAGCGGCCGCCGAAGTTCAAGGCGAAGTCTGGTATGGAGTGAGCATGGCACGACCCATTGTTACCGGAGTCACCGGACATCGCAGCAAGGCCGAGCATGTGGCCCAGCAACTGCTTGAGCGCATCATCGAGGCGCGCCTCGCGCCGGGCAGCAGCTTCGGCACCGAGGCGGAGCTGCTGACCCAGTTCGATGTCAGCCGGCCCACGCTGCGCGAGAGTCTGAAAATACTCGAGTCCCAGGGCGTGCTGGGGCTGCGCCCGGGTCCCGGTGGCGGCATCATCGTGAAAAAGCCCAGCATAGACATGCTGGCCCATGGCCTGTCGGTGTTCCTGCGCATGCGCGAAGTGCCCTTTCTGGCCGTGCTCAAGGCGCGCGAGGCGATTGAGCCGGCGCTGGCGGCTGAGGCCGCGGCGCATGGCAGCGATGCCGACTTTGCCGAGCTGGAGGCCTCCATAGAGCGCATGAAGTCCCTGCAGAGCACCCGCGACCAGGACGCGTTCATCGAGGAGAACCGTGTTTTCCACGGCATCATCGCGCGCGCCAGCGGCAACCAGGTGCTGGAGGTGTTCTGGTCCACGATCAGTGTGCTGGCCGGCGGCGAGCACCACGGCGTGCGCTATTCCGTGGGCAACCAGCAGCATGTCATTGCCGCGCACGA
>CAXNIK010000159.1:0-7944 GCA_964202115.1 Burkholderiales bacterium | reverse complement strand
CAAGCTGGTCGATCGCATCGGCACGCGCTTGCCCATGCAGGTGAGCCTGGCGCTGATGACCGCGGCGACGCTGCTGCCCTGCTTCTGGCCCGGCCTCGCGCCGCTCTACATCACCGCGCCGCTGGTGGGCGGGGCCTTCTTCGGCTGTTACGTGGGTATGAGCACGCTGCTCAATCACTACAGCACGCCTGAGAACCGTCCCGGCAATTTCGCCCGGATGAGCGTGGGCATCTCGGTGGCGCAGGGCCTGGTGCCGCTGGTCGGCGGCTTCAGCGTGGACCACCTGGGCTATGTGCCGGCTTTCGGCATGGTCACGCTGTACGGGCTGTGCAGTTACCTCGTCTTCACCCTGGGCGGGGTGAAGCACATCGGGCCGGCGGAGCAGCGCCAGGCGGCGACGGAAAAATCGGTGGACAAGCCCGCAGCCAAAACGCGCACGCTGGATCTGCTGCGCAATCGCGATCTGCTGTCGGTGTTCGTGTTCAGCACGCTGTTCATCCTGGCCTGGGACATTTTCCTGGTGATGATGCCCATCTACGGCACGCAACTGGGCCTGACCGCCTCGCAGATGGGCGTGGTGATGAGCACCTACGGCCTGGCTTCCTTTGCAGTGCGCGTGGCCGGGCCCTGGCTGTCGCGGCGCTACTCGCCCTGGCAGCTCATGCATATCTCGCTGGTGATGTGCGCGGTGAGCACCGTGGTCTTCGGCATGCTGAGCGCCATGCCACTGCTCCTCGTGTGTGCCTTCGTCATGGGGATGGGGCAGGGCATAGGCTCGCCCATGTCCTCCGCGGCCATGTACGAGGTTGCGCCAAAGGAACGCGTGGGCGAGGCCCTGGGCGTGCGCATGAGCCTGGGCATGGCCGCGCAGACCGTGCTGCCCCTGGGCGTGGGCGCCATGGGCGCGCTGCTTGCCGCCGCGCCCATCTTCTGGGTGTCAGGGCTGATCCTGTTCGGCGGGGTGGTGACCGAGCGCGGGCAGTGGAAGAGGAAGCGGCCCGGGACGTCGTAGAACCCGGCCCTTCCCATTCGTCCTGTCTCGGCTAGACTTGCCGGGCTCCTGACCTCTCCCTCCCCTGCGAAGCGGGGGAGGGCCGGGGTGGGGGCGTTCTGACGCAGTCACCGACTACCGGACCATAAAAAACTACAGGAGCCATCATGAGCATGACTCGCAACGAATTCCTCCGCTTCACCGCAAAGACCGCAGCCCTGGGCGCCGCAGGCAGCATCCTCGGGCCGGCCGGCCTGGCGCTGGCGCAGACCCCGCCGCCTTACCCCGCCGCCGACAAGCCGGTGCTCAGGCGCGCCATTCCTTCCAGCGGGGAGATGATCCCGGTGATCGGCACCGGCACGGCGGTGATCTACGAATCGGAGCGATCCAATGTTCCGCTGCTGACCGATTCGCTGAAGGCGCTCATCGGCGGGGGCGGTGCGGTCGTCGACACTTCGCCCACCTATGGCATCGCGGAGAAGAACCTGGGCGAGGTGATGCGCCGCACCGGCCTGCGCAAGCAGATTTTCCTCGCCACCAAGATCAGCATTACCGGCGAAGAGGCGGGCATTCGCCAGTGGGAAGGCTCGCTGCGCGACATGGGCGTGGACAGCGTGGACCTGCTGCAGGTGCACAACATCCGCGACACCGCCACACACCTGAAGACCATCCGGCGTCTGCGCGACGAGAAGAAGGTGAGATACGTCGGCATCACCACCTCCTTCGACAATGCCTACGGCGAGTTCGAGAAGATCGTGAATAGCGAGAAGCTCGACTTCATCCAGATCGACTACGCCCTGGACAACCGCAACGCCGAGGAGCGCATCCTGCCGCTGGCCCGCGAACGCGGCATGGCGGTCATGGTGAACCTGCCCTTCGGCCGCGGACGTTTGTTCGCCAAAGCCAAGGGCCGCCCGCTGCCCGACTTCGCAAAAGAATTCGACTGCACCAGTTGGGCGCAGTTCTTCCTCAAGTTCCTGCTGGCCAATCCGGCGGTGACAGTGATCATTCCCGGCACCGACCGGCCGGAGTACGCGGTGGACAACCTGCATGCGGCGCGGGGGCGGATTCCGGATGCGAAGATGCGGGAGACGATGATCAAGTATTGGGATGGGTTGGGGTGAGGGTGGCATGTGCCGGAAAGCGTGCGGTGCCATGCTTTCCGGGTGGATATGAATGATCATAAATACCTAGTTAAAGTACATGTATAGGCTAGGTAAGTATGAAAATAATAATAATCGTACCTCTAATTAAAAGCCTCTCATTTGAGTAGCTTCCACTACCATGTGATTTCTTCGGTCAGTCGGAGGCTGACTGGGAATTATCCGGGGCGCAGTTTTCTGCACGCACAAAACGTCGCAAGGGCCAAGCTGGACCCAATTTATTAGGTCTCGCATTTATTGATAGTTAGCTGTGTTACGGGAGGGCACAAAGTGGCAAGGACCGTATCTTATGACGCCGCAGTAATTCAGTTGTTTGCTCAACGACTTTATACGAAGGCCAACACAATCATTGTAGTTTCAACAATCGTGGGGGGTATTGTCGGGGCGGTTATCGGAGGTGCTGTAGGAGTTTTCTCTCCGCGCTTCATTCAAATCTACGCGGGAATGCAACGCGATCCTGTGGAAATCATACAATTGTTTGCCCTTGTGGCCGGTGTGATCGGCGCTCTTTCCGGATACTCACGAGGTCGAGAAAAATCTTTCCGTCTAAAACTGGAAGCGCAGGTAGCTTTATGCCAAGTCCAGATAGAGAAAAATACTTCAATACAAAGCTAACTGCTGGTTGCTGCAATCTAAGAGATAGATTGATGTTATTACATAGAGTGCTGAGGGGACTATGTCAACCAGTTCCAATTTCCATGCTACTTCCATGGCATTTCAAGCATTCAACCGCTGCTTTGTTGTCAGTGTAAATTTCGAGAAAAGACCGACTGTTAAGTTCGACAAATTTCGGTCCCCAGACTATTAGAGGGTGCACAGCATGGACACCAGAGATCGGCTAAGACTTCTGTGCGAGCGTGCTGATGGAGCTATGGATGTAGTCAATTCAAACACAAGAAAGCTATTTCAGTTGCTTGCGGAAGATGCGAAGGACTGCAAATTTGAGTATGGGGATCGGCACCAAGAGCTAATTGACAAAATCCGATGGAACGGATCGGTTTCAGATGGCAAGAGCTTCATTCTGGAAATTCTCGAATCAAATCGTGCGAAAGTCATCGAGATCAATTTATTGGGGTTGGATAGAAGTCGAGAGAATTTGAAGTCGATAATTACTGAAGCCCTTGAAGAGCATAACAAGGCGGATAGAGGGTTTGTTTACTTTGCGTGGCGATCAAAGCCAGAGGCGTATTACTACGTTGGGAAAGCGGGTTCTGGTGCTCGGGTGAATCTCGATACTCATGGGAAATTACTGGAGGCACTAAAGCGGGAGAAGGCATCTCGTTTGTCGTTTATTTTTCCTGCAAAATCGACAAGCGATAACATCTCAAATCTCGAGGCAGCGCTTATTCATCTAGTTGAATTCAGTACCGGAGATATACCTGAGGAAAACGATCGCAAGGAGAAACTCAAATTTGAGTATGAGTGTGGCGAGGAACTCGGTGCGATACAGAGGTTAGTAGCCCGGATTCATAAGCAACTCGGATGAATGCTGATTTGCAGGCGGAGCAGTGGAAGGCTGTAGCCGCATTCCTCAAAATAATCTAAGGAGTTTCATGCGTTTTGCAACCGCAGTACACGCAGCTTTGGCCGTGGCGTTTGTATCCGCCGCCAGCCTCACCCATGCCCAGACCTACCCCAACCGCCCCATCCGCTTCATCATTCCCTTCGCCCCCGGCGGCGGCAATGACATCGTGTCGCGAGTCATCTGCCAGCAGTTGGCCGAAGCATTCGGCCAGTCGGTGCTGCCCGATAACCGCGCCGGTGCGGGCGGCACCATCGGCACGGACATGGTGGCCAAGGCCACGCCGGACGGTTACACGCTGGGTATGGGCTCGACCTCCACGTTCTCCATCAATCCCTGGCTGGTGAAGGGCCTTCCCTATGATCCGGTGAAGGACTTCGCCCCCATCACCGTGGCGGCCTCCAATCCGTATGTGCTGGCTGTCCATTCGTCCGTGCCGGCGCGCAACCTGGCCGAATTCGTGGCGCTAGCCAAGGCCAAGCCGGGCACTCTGCATTTCGGTTCTGCGGGCAACGGCAGCACCATCCATCTTGCCGGCGAGATCTTCAAGTCCATGGCCGGCGTGAATATGGTGCACGTTCCCTACAAGGGCATGGGGCCGGCGATCACCGATTTGATGGGTGGGCAGATCGGGACTGTCTTCGCCACCCTGATCGCCGTCACGCCGGCGACCAAGAGCGGCCAGGTGCGGCTGCTGGGGATCAGCAGTCAGAAGCGCTCGCCCCTGGCGCCCGACCTGCCCACCTTCGACGAGGCGGGTGTGAAGGGCTATTTCGTGGCCGGCTGGTTCGGTGTGGTGGCGCCGGCCAGGACGCCCAGACCCGTGATCGACAGGCTGCACAAGGAGATCGTGCGCGCCTTGCATTCCAAGGCCGTGACCGATCGCATCGTCAACGAAGGCGCGGATGTCGGCGGCAACACGCCGGCGGAATTCGCCGCGCTCATCAAGACCGACCTGGCGAAGTGGGGCAAGGCGGTGAAGGATGCCAAGGTGACGCTGGAGTAGTGGATGGCCGGCCGTGGCCGGCTTTCGTCCGCCACTATTGACGGCAAGGACGCAATCCTGGTCGACTATCAGGATTATCACTAGGAAAGATTCGGGAGAACATCATGGCTCGCATGCACAACCCGCCGCATCCCGGAGAAATATTGCGGGAGTTTTTGCCGGAGACGATGACGATAGAAGACGTTGCAAAGCGGCTGGGAGTATCCCGGGTGCAACTGTCGCGCATCCTGAACGGCCGTTCGTCGGTGTCCGCCGACATGGCCATCCGCATCGGCCTTTTAACCAATACAACTCCGGAATCCTGGCTATCCGGTCAGGTCAAATGGGATTTATGGCAGGCTGCTGCCAAGGGAAAGCCCAAGGTGCGGCCGCTGAAGATGGCAGCTTGAGCAGGGAAGGCAAGATTTCCAAATTGCGGTCAGTCCCGCAAGGAACTGGCACAGACCAATAATTCAGGCCCGAACCCACGGGCTACAAGGAGGAGCAGAAATGATCGACTCAGATTTTCTAGCCCGCGCAGTACTTGCGGCCGGCACAGTTGGCTTGCTTGCAACTGCACCAGCCCTCGCCCAGCGCTACCCCGACAAGCCGGTGAAGCTGGTCATCACCTTCCCGCCGGCCGGGCCGGTGGACAATATCGCACGACCCATCGTGCCGAAGATTTCCGAGGCGCTGGGGCAGCCGGTGCTGATCGACAACCGTCCCGGCGGGGGCGGAGGCATTGGTGCAGCGGTCGTGGCCAAGTCGCCGGCCGACGGCTACACGCTGATGTGGGGCTCGGCCGGGCCGGTGGCGATCAACGTGAGCCTGTATCCCAATACGCCCTACGATCCGATCAAGGACTTCGCGCCGATCACGCTGGCGGTGAGCACCCAGGTCATCCTCACTGTTCATCCGAATCTGAAGGTGAACTCAGTCAAGGAACTGGTGGCGCTGGCCAAAACCAGACCTAACGAGATCAACTACGCCTCGGTGGGCAGCGGCTCCACGCCGCACCTGGCCATGGAACTGTTCAACGACATGGCCGGCATCAAGCTGGTGCACGTGCCCTACAAGGGTGGCGCGGAGGCGATGACCGACCTGGTGGCCGGGCGTGTCGACCTGATCTTTCTCGGCGTGTCGTCGGTGGCGCCCTTCGTCAGCACCGGCAAGCTGAAGGCGCTGGCCGTGGCGACGAGCAAGCGCGCGGCGGCCATGCCCGATGTTCCCACGGTGAGTGAAGCCGGTATTACCGGCTATGACGCCAACTCCTGGCACGGCATCTTGGCGCCGGCCGGGACGCCGCGGCCCATCATCGACCAGTTGAATGGCGTCATCGTCAAGGTGCTGCGCCAGCCCGAGGTGGGTGCGACGCTGCTCAAGCAGGGCGCGGAGCCCGTGGGCAGCACGCCGGATGAGTTCGGCGCCTACATCCGCACCGAGGTGGTGAAGTGGGCGCGGGTCATCAAGGCCGCAAATATCAAGGCCGACTGAGGAACATCATGCAAGACGACAAGAACGTGGCCATGGACAAGGTCTATGAGCTGATCTCCTCGGCCCAGGGCCGCGAGTTCTTCAATCATCCGGACACCGCGCGTCTCATGGGCATGATCGTCGCGCTGGGCGGGGAGGTATTCGTGTTGAAGGCGCAGGTGGAGCGGCTGACCCAGGCGCTGATGAAAAGCGGCGCTGTGGCAGAGAATGCGCTGGCCGAGGCCGGACAATCCAAGGATATGGCGGTGTGGATTGCGCGCGAGGAAAAGACCTTCGGCGAAGCCCTGCTGCGGCCCTTCGTCAATCCGGATCTGGGAGCGGCCAGCCCGTTTATGGAGAGAAAGCCATGAATACCGCATCGACCAGACCCGAGGACACACGGGCGACGCTGCCCTTTGACTGCAACGCCTACCAGAGCTATGTGCGCGGCCTGAAAGGGTGGTGGAAAGATGCGCTCTATCCCCAGGTCATCGCCGAGGCGAAGGAGCAGCCCGCGGCCGATGCCGCCGGCCTCGAGTCTCGCATGGAAGATGCCGCGAGCTACCAGATGTACGGCTGGCTGGAGCGCCATCTGCAGCAGTTCAAGTACGTGGGCCGTTACGGTCTGATGCCGGTGCTGGCTGCTGACACCAGGCGCCTGGACGCCATCATCGAGGCGGGCGTCCGGCAGTCGCCCGAGTTGCTCAGGCTGGATCCGGATTTCCAGGTGCCCGATTACGTCAAGTACGCCGACACCCACCAGCACCCGGGCAGCACCTGGAGCAATGATTACGACGCCTTCGTGCACGAGAGCGCCACGGCCGGATTTTCATTCACGTTGTGGGATTCAGATCAGTTGGTGAACGACTACGGCGTGCCGCTGGCGAAACAGTTTTCCCCGAAACGCATCCTCGACCTGGGCTGCGCCGGCGGGAAATCCACGCGTGCCCTGCAGACCGCGGCGCCGCAGGCCGAGGTGTACGGCTGCGATGTCGCCGCGCCGGTGCTCAAGCTGGGACACATACGCTCGCTGGAGCTGGGCCTGCGCATCCACTACTCGCAGCAAAGCGCGGAGAAGCTGGACTTTGCCGACGGCTTCTTCGATCTGGTGGCCTCGCACTGGCTGTTCCACGAGATGCCGGGCGGCGCGATCCGCAATGCCATCCGCGAAGCCAGGCGCGTGCTGCGACCGGGCGGCGGCTATGCCATCTACGACATGTGCCTCGCGCCGGGCGGGGTCATCGGCGAATGGCTGCACTGCGGCTACTCGGTGCGCAACAACGAGCCTTTTGCCCACGGACTGGTGAAGATGGACCTGAAGGCCGAGCTGGAAGCCGCCGGTTTCACCGATGTGAAATTCGACCTGCGCGCCCCCTCGGCAGAGAAGATGCCGGTCACACGCACGCATTACATGACCATGGTGACGGCGGTGGCGCGCTAAGTGGTGCGGAATCGTTCTTTGGGGCAGCAGTCCATAGGCAATGAAGAGCAATGAGCGGGGCCTGGTGTTCGCCATGAGCGAAGCCCCGATAGGTGTATTCGATTCCGGTGTCGGCGGCCTGTCGGTGCTGCGCGAGATGCGCAGTGCCCTGCCCAATGAGGACTTGCTCTACGTCGCCGATTCGGGCCACGCGCCCTACGGCGACAGGTCCGGGGAGTTCATCTCGGCCAGGGCGGAGGCGATAGTCCGATTTTTTCTGGCGGAGCGTGTCAAGTCCATCGTCGTGGCCTGCAATACCGCGACGGCGATCGCGATTCAGTCTTTGCGCCTGCGCTTTCCGCTGGTCATCGTCGCCATCGAGCCTGCTGT
>CAXNIK010000158.1:0-8040 GCA_964202115.1 Burkholderiales bacterium | reverse complement strand
TCCCAGGGTGCGCGCGCAGCCGCTGCTGCCCGGCGCCGCCATTGCGCTCTATCCCGGCTGCACCAAATTCAATGCCATCAGGAGTTACGAGCTGGCCGTGCCGCTCAGCCTCATGTCAGGCGAGCTCGATGACTGGACCCCGGCCCGGCCTTGCGTGCAACTGCATGACAAGCTCACCCGTTCAGGCAAGGTCATGCGCTTTGACATCAAGGTTTATCCCGGGAGTTATCACGGCTTCGACGGTACGGCCCCGGTGCGGGTGCGCACCGGCCTGGGCATCAGCCGGGGCAGCGCCCATGTCGGCGGCAATGCCGAGGCCAGGGAGCAGGCACATGCGCGCATCTTCGAGTTCCTGTCATCGCAATGGCAGATGACCTTGCTGCTCACGCACGAGGAGCGTTTGAAGGGCCGTCGGCGCAACTGAGCGCCCGGCATCCCTGCACACCATGTACAACTATCTCCAATCGCGCATCCGCGGCACCGAGGGTCACGGCCCGGAAACACCGCCGCCCCCCGGGCTGATGAGCTTCTACTGGCATTTCATCAGCCAGACCCGGGGCTGGTACGGGCTGATGTTCGTCACCAACTTCCTGGTGGCCATCATCGACACGGTGATTCCGCAGTTCATCGGCCGGCTGGTGACGCTGATGGAGGCCACCGACCGCCAGGCGGCGCTGGATCAGCAGGCGCCCATGTTGATAGCCATGGTGGCGCTGGTGCTGCTGGTGCGGCCCATGGCCCTGATGTTCGACACCATCGTGCGCCAGATCGTCCTCATTCCGGGGGCGACCAGCCTGATCCGCTGGCAGAGCCACTGGCATGTCATCCGCCAGGGCCTGCCATTCTTTCAGAACGATTTCGCCGGGCGCATGGCCAACCGAGTCATGCAGACCGCCAATGCCCTGCGCGAAAGCGTCATCTCCAGCATCCGCGGCATCTGGTACATCATTGTCTACGGCACCACCGCACTGGCACTGATGGCGATGGCGGACTGGCGCCTGGCCGTGCCCACGCTGCTGTGGTTCGCGAGTTACCTGGTGTTCCTGCGCTATTTCGTGCCGCGCATGCGCGACCTGTCGCGCGCCAGTTCGGAGGTGCGCTCCATGGTCATGGCGCGCGTGGTGGACAGCTACACCAACATCCTCACGGTGAAGCTGTTTGCGCGCCTGGTGGACGAGGACCAGCACGTGCGCGAGATCATCGACGAGCACCAGACCGCCATCGCCGCGCACATGCGGCTGATTTCGCGCTTCATGTTCTGGCTGACCATGATGAACGCGGGCCTGCTCACCGGCACCGCCGCGGTGGGCATCTGGTTGTGGGCTGGCGGCGCGGTGTCAGGCGGCGTGGTGGCCACTGCCCTGCCGCTGGCCTGGCAGATCGCCAACGTCGCCGGCTGGGTGAGCTGGGAAGTGGCCGGCATCTTCGAGAACATCGGCGTGGTGCAGGAGGGCATGCAGACCATCGCCGTGCCGCCCAGCGGCATGGACCGGCCCGATGCAAAGCAGCTGGAGGTGTCGCGCGGCGAGATCCGTTTTGACAAGGTGCTGTTCAGCTACGGCCGCAGCGATGCGAAACCGGTGCTGGACCGCATGGATTTCAGCATCCTGCCCGGTGAGCGCGTGGGCATCGTCGGGCGCTCCGGCGCGGGCAAGTCCACGCTGGTGAACCTGCTGCTGCGCTTCTACGACCTGGAGCAGGGGCGCATCCTCATCGACGGCCAGGACATTGCCGATGTCACCCAGGAGAGCCTGCGCGCGGCCATCGGCATGGTCACCCAGGACACTTCACTCCTGCATCGCTCCATTGCCGCCAACATCCGCTATGCGCGCCCGCGCGCCGGTGACGAGGAAGTCGAGGCTGCAGCGCGCAAGGCCCAGGCGCATGAGTTCATCACCGGCTTGCTCGACTGGCATGGCCGCGCCGGCTACCAGGCCCACGTGGGCGAGCGCGGCGTGAAGCTCTCCGGCGGCCAGCGCCAGCGCATCGCCATCGCCCGCGTCATCCTCAAGGACGCGCCCATCCTGGTGCTGGACGAGGCCACATCCGCCTTGGACAGCGAAGTGGAACTGGCCATACAGGAACAACTGCTCGGGCTGATGGAAGGCAAGACCGTGATCGCCATCGCGCATCGCCTCTCGACCATCGCGCGCATGGACCGGCTCATCGTGCTGGATCAGGGCTGCATCGTGGAACAGGGCTCGCACGATGAACTGCTGCGCCTGGGCGGCCACTACGCCAAGCTGTGGCGCCACCAGTCCGGGGGCTTTCTCGCGCCGGATGTCATTGCCGTGGAAGAAACGCAGAGCGAGGAAGACATCGTCGAATTGAGCGAGCTGCCGCCCGATGATCATCACGTCGAGCCCACGCCGGAGACCGGGTCGGACGATGTCACGGTGGTGAAAAAGGCCTGATTACAATCAGGTTGGTTACGTGCTTACCATGCTGATCAGTTCTCAGAACTGATTACATAATCCTCGCAGGCCCTTGCCCCTATGGCAAACGGCGGCTTGCGCCGCCGCTTGTTCTTCTGTCCTTGTACTCCTGTCTGCCTTCGCTCAGGACTTGAGCGTGTCCGGAGGCTGGCGACGCAGCGCGGCCAGTTCGGGGTCCTTGGAGATGGTCTGGACGAACTTCATGTTCTTGTTCATCTCGTCCAGATACAGGTTCTGGCCATGGAAATGCGACTCGGCGTAGGCATAGCCCTTGTGCAGATCCTCGTCCAGGCGCCGGGTGGCGCCGGCGTAGAAGAGCGGAGTCTTGCGCACCAGGTCCTCGCCTGAGGCGTAGATGATCTGCTCCTCGCCGCTGGAGCTGCGCCTCTTGGTGAGGCCGCCCAGCAGGAATTCGGGGTAGAGGCGGTCGCGGCACTTCTCCAGGTAACAGCGGTCGGCCATCTGGGCAATGATGTCGGCCGAGCCAAGCAGATTGCCCAGCAGGCGATAGATCAGGCTGGGTGTTTCTATGCTCGCCACGGGGCGCTCATACCCGGTGAAATGGATCAGCGAAGCGGCGATGTCGGCGTGCTCGTTCATGCCCAGTTTGGGCAGGTATTCGCGCAGGAACTGCGCGCCGCGCGACACGTGTATCAGGGTGAACTCGGCGCCGTTGGACACCGGCTGGTCGTTCTGGCGGCGCAGATATCCTATGTCGTGGAAGAGGGCCGTGACCACGCCCAGGTTGAACAATTTCTCGTCTATGGGTTCCACGCCCACGCGGCTGCGCTCATAGCCGTCGATGAGGCGGGCCATGGCCAGCGTCACTTCCAGCACGTGCTGGATGTCGTGATAGGCGGTGTCGCAGGCCTTGAAGCCGGGGAACTCGCCCAGGTACATTGCGGTGGCGTCGCGAAAGGCGGTGTCCAGAGCGTCGGTGCGCGCATCCGGATACAGCTCGAGGTAGATGCGATTAACCTCGGCTTTGACCTCCGCGACCTCGGTGGTCTTGACCGTTTTTGCGACGTCCAGCTCGTTGCTGTATTGGTCCATCAGATCTCCGGAACTCCACGGGCGGCACCGGAACAGGTGCGGCTCGAGCGCGATTGTATGCGGGGCTTATTGCGGATGGCAAAGATATGACAGATGGAAATTTACGCGCTTTGTCAGTCCACTGGAAGCAAAACTGCGAAAAACTACGTAGTCGGCTGGGCAGCAGGTTCGAGATCGTCGGACAGGCTATGATCTGGGCTGAAAATGAGGAGGAAAAACATGGAAATGCCGGTTAATTCTTTCAAGCAATCTCTCAAAGCCGGCCGGCGCCAGATTGGCCTGTGGTGTGCCTTGGCCAGTGCCTACAGCACTGAAATCTGCGCCGGATCGGGCTTTGACTGGCTGCTCATCGATACCGAGCACTCCCCCAGCGAGGCATCCGATGTGCTGGCGCAGCTGCAGGCAGTTGCGCCCTATCCTGTGCATGCGGTGGTGCGTCCGGCCTGGAACGATGTGGTGCTGATCAAGCGCATCCTGGACTTGGGGGCGCAGTCGCTGCTGATTCCCTACATACAGACCAGGGAGGAGGCCGAGCAGGCGGTGGCGGCGACGCGCTATCCGCTGGCGGGCGTGCGCGGTGTGGCCGGCGCGACGCGCGCATCGCGCTTCGGCCGCGTGAAGGACTATCACCGCCGGGCCAATGACGAGATCTGCGTGCTGTTGCAGGTGGAGACGCAACTGGGCCTGGACAACCTGGAAGCCATCGCCGGGGTGGAGGGCGTGGACGGGGTGTTCATCGGACCTTCCGACCTGTCGGCGGGGCTGGGTCACCTGGGCAATCCCGGCCACCCCGAAGTGCAGGCCGCCATCGAAGACGCCATCGCGCGCATCCTCAAGTGCGGCAAGGCACCGGGCATCCTCACGCCGGACGAAACCCTGTCACGCCGCTATATCGAGCTTGGCTGTTTGTTTGCAGCCGTGGGACTGGACCTGAATCTGCTGGTGCGCGAGACGGAGAACCTGGCGAAGCGGTTCAAGGGCTGATGGGAGTTCGCAACGCCGCCGCCAGATCCATCACCGCCGCCGCATAAAAACTCGAGCGGTTGTAGCGCGTGATGACATAGAAGTTGTCCAGCGCGGTGCGGTATTCCGAAGGCTGATCGGGCGTGTCCAGTTCCACCAGTATTCCCAGTGTATCGGGCTTCAGCAAGCCCGCCGGAGCGAGGGTGGTCACGCCGGCCGCTGTGAGCTCTGCCAGCGGCCAGGCCGGCTTGACGCTGCCGTCGGCGAACTTGCGAAAGCCTTCGCCTTCCATGGTCACTGGAAACGCGATGGAGCCGTCCGCCTTCCAGCCGTGCCCCTTGAGAAAGTTGCCCACGCTGCCGATGGCATCGGCCACGCTGCGGGCCAGGTTGGTTTTGGCATCGCCATCGTAGTCCACGGCATAGCGCCGCAGGCTGGCCGGCATGAACTGCGGCAGCCCGTAGGCGCCGGCATAGGAACCACGCAGGCTGAACACGTCCGTGCCGGTGTCGCGGGTGTAGAGCAGGTACTGCTCCAGCTCCGAGCGGAAATACCCGGCGCGCGGCGGGTAGTCGAATGCCAGCGTGGTCAGCGCATCGACGATGCGGAAATTACCCATGTTGCGGCCGTACACCGTCTCCACGCCGATGATGGCGGCGATGATCTCCTCGGGCACGCCGAACTCGGCGCGCGCGCGCGCCAGCGCCGCGGCATGCTGGAGGAGGAACTGCTGCCCGGCGCTGATGCGCTCGGCACTGACGAAGTTCGCGCGGTAATTGCGCCAGGAGCGCACCCTGGGATCGCTGGGCGGGGAGATGGCCTTCACCACCACCGGCTGGAACACGGCCTTGCGAAACAGCGATTGCAGCTCGCTGCGCACGAAGCTGTGGCGCTCGACCATGTCGTCGATGAATTTCGTCACGTCTTCGCGCCTGTCGTAGGGGGTGGCGGCAGTCGCTGCCCGTTGCGCGACGGGTTTGCGTTCAGCGGCCAGCGCCGGCGGCAGAGCGAGCAAGGCGCAAGCCAGGGCGAAGGCCGGCAGATGCAGTGGTGCCCGGTGCGCGAAGATGGAACGTAAAAACATGCCGGCATTCTACAGAGCATGCCGCTGATTCAATCCTCGCAGGCGCGATTCCGGGTCTTGCGCGAGTAGTCGTTGGCCAGCTCCGAGCGCTCCGCGGCACCCGGATGCGTGGACAGAAAGGACATGGCGGCCGTCCCCGTGCCCAGGTCCTGGTACATCTTCATGCTGCGCGCGCGGCCGCAGGGATCATAGCCGGCGGCCACCGCCCAGCGCAGGCCGTACTCGTCGGCCGCGCGCTCCTCGTCGCGGGTGAAGGAGCGGGCATAGGCGGTGACGCCGATATTGGCGATGGCCCCGCCCAGGGGCACGCCGGCCAGATTCAGGATGGTTCCCAGAAGTTGACCCGCGTTCTGCGCGGCATCATCGCGCTGTTTTCGCGCCGCGCCGGTGTGGCCCAGGTGCAGATGCGCCAGTTCGTGGCCGATGGTGGTGGCCAGGGCATCGACATCGCTACCCAGCTTGTCCAGCCACGGCAGGGAGAAGGCAATGACCGGGCGTCCCCGCTGCTGGAAGGCAAAGGCATTGGGGGCGTCCATGTCCACCAGCCCCAGCTCGGCGCGCACGCCGCTGGCCTGCTCCAGCCTGTCCTTCACCGTGACCAGATTGCGTATCAACGCTTCGGAGACATGCCGCGTCGTGCCGTCTTCATGCTTCAAGGTGATGCCTGATGCGGGAACCTTGCGCCAGGCATCCTGCTCGGCCGGCAGCCACAGCGCCTTGACCGGGTTTTGCGGCGTGGTGGCGCAGCCGGAGGCGAGAAGGAGCAGCAGAACAAGGACTGGGAGACGGAAGGAAGGAGACAGTTTGATCACAATAAATCTGTGGATGTTTACGTGAAAACGAGGGCTTCTCTAAATGGCAGCGGCCGCGAACATTCTATTTCGCGCCCGCCTCGAGCAGGATTTCCACCATCTCGGTGTACCCGCGTGCGCGCGCCAGCGACAGCGGTGTATTTCGGCTGCGGTCGGTTAGCTGCAGATTGGCGCCCGCTTTCACCAGCGCGCGCAGCGTCTCCACATGGCGCGGCCCGCCCCTGCCCAGCACTATCGATTCAATCAGCGCCGTCCAGTGCAGATTGTTGACGTGGTTCAGCGGCGCACCGGCGGCGATCAGTTGCTTCACCACGCCATCGTGCCCCAGATGCGCAGCCGCAATCAACGCCGTGCCGTCATAGCGGCTGGTGGTGAGTTTCGCGCTGGCGCCGTTGGCAAGCAGCGCGCGCAGAGTGGCCTCGTCATCGGCGACTGCGGCCACCGTCACCGCGTCGTACCTGTCGTTCTCCAGCAGCTCCGTTTTCGCGCCATTTTTGATCAGCACTGTCACGATATCGTGATTGCGCGCAAAGGTGGCGATATGCAACGCGGTGCGTCCGTAGCTGTCGCGGCGATTCACATCTTCGCCCGCCCTGATCGCCGCTTCGATGTGCGCGACAGTGCCGTTGCGTGCCGCGGCGTGCACCCCCGTGTAACGGGCCGCCTCGGCCGCGCTGGGCGGCACCTGCGCCCACGTGCCGCTGGCCGTGCACGCGACGGCCAGCATCAGGCCGTTTAATGCATTGGACAGACCCTTCATCCATCGTGAAATCGTGTGTCGCAAAGGCACTGCGCAACCTCCTTTTTGGGTGTCGCCCGGGTTAATCTCCGGTTCAGTATCACATTAGGCGAGGGTGTGGCGGGTGAGGAATTTGGGAGGGAGCATTGGCAGGTGTGATGGTGCGATGATCCAGCAGTCACCCCCGCACCACGCCTGCCTAAGCTGCTTTCAGTATGAAATCCACATGCACCGCGTCATACGGAAACTCGATGCCGTCCTCGGTGCGGTTGAGTACGCCCGCGTTGATGAGCGCGGTCACGTCCGAATGCACCGCACGCACGTCGCGGTTTACGCGCCGCGCCGCCTCGCGTATGGACACCACTCCAGCGCCGGTCAGAGCGCGCACCAGCGCCATGCGCTTGGGTGCCAGCACCTTCCAGAGCAGTTCCACGTTGGGGAAAGAGATATGCGCACCTTGCGGCTTGCCTTTGAAAGCCGCCAGGAAGCGCTGTTTTGTTTTGTCCCTCGAGGACACCGAAATCGTCACCGTTTTCATCTCAGGTTCTCCAGTTCGTCACATCCGCCATGAAATCGGCGTAAAGCTGTTCCGGGTTGGTGAAGGGGAGGAGTCAACTGTACTGAGACACGCTGGTGCCTGTATGCAACAACGAAGACGCTTACTTCCAATTGAGATTCAGTTTGCGCTGCGATACAGCGCAGTCTCGCAAATAGAGATTGATAAGGCTCTGGTACGGAACACCAACGTCCTCGGAGATTGCCTTGAAATACTTGATGGAATCCTCGTCAAGGCGAATCGTGATTTGCTTCTTCAGTTGTGAGGCGTATGGATTTTTTCGTGCTTTGGAGAAATCGTATTCTTTGCGCATATGGGACACCCGATTAGTAAGATTTTGATTCCTTGGTTACTGCCTTGCGCGCGGAGATGATTCGAATGACATTGCCTTCACTCCG
>CAXNIK010000157.1:0-8055 GCA_964202115.1 Burkholderiales bacterium | reverse complement strand
GCGGTCACCGAATTCAAGAATCGCTACAATCGCCATTGGCGTCTCGAAAAACTGGGCTTCATGTCACCCCTTGAAGCTCGTCAGGCTTATGCCATTCCAAAGGCCGCCTGAGTTGCAAAACCGTGTCCAGACAATCCGAGCCGGTACACGCGAACAGATCAACATGGATGTCTCCCGGTTTACTTCATCTGCCGCCGAGCGGAATCCGCGGCAGCTTGCATATGGCGTGTCACCACGCCGCTTGAGTTGCGTACGCAGTACTCAGACTGCCGGGGCGGACTATACATTAGCTTGGCGCGGCTGTGCGGGTGCCGGGGCAGCACATGGTGGCAAATGACCAATGGTTTAGTATGTTTGAAAGACAAAGTCGCAGACATGCCTCGCATGTTTCCGGCACCCAAGGAGGAAGTCCCCGTGCCCCCAGTGTCAGTTGCAAGCACGCCCAAGCCATTTCGCGTTGCCGCCGATGTCGGCGGCACCTTCACCGACATCGTCGCCTTCGACGAGAAGTCCGGCGAGGCTTACTACGGCAAGACCCTCACCACGCCCGAGGAGCTGGTCAAGGGCATTCTCACCGGCGTGGACAAGGCCGGCACCTCGGTGAGGAGCACCAGGCTGTTCCTGCATGGCACCACCGTGGGCATCAACACCCTGCTGGAGCGCACCGGCGCGAAGACGGCGCTCTTGACCACGCGCGGCTTTCGCGATGTCTACGAGATCGGCCGCATTAACCGCCCCGAGTCCTACAACCTGTTCTTCAGGAAACACGTGCCGCTGATCCCGCGCGCGCTGCGCTTCGAGGTGAGCGAGCGCATGAACGCGGCGGGAGGCGTCCATGTGCCGCTGGATGAAGCCGAACTCATTGCCACGGCGGCGCAGTTGCGCGCCGAAGGCGTGCAGGCCGTGGCCATCCTGTTCCTGCATTCCTACATCAATCCCGATCACGAGATCCGCGCGAAAAAACTGATCGAACAGCACTGTCCCGGCCTGTTCGTGTCCGCCTCGCACGAGCTGTCCAAGGAGTACCGCGAGTACGAGCGCACCTCCACGGTGGCCGCCAATGCCTACATCGGGCCGCGCATCAAGACCTACCTGGGCGAGCTGCAGACGCGCTTTGAGCAGGAGCGCTTCGACGGCTCCTTCTTCGTGGTGCAGTCCAACGGCGGCCTGTTCGACATCGCCCGCGCGCAGCGCGAGTGCATACGCATGCTGGAGTCGGGGCCGGCCGCGGGCGTGATCGGCGCCAAGGCGGTATGCGACCGGCTGGGTATCGCCAACGCCATTGCCTTCGACATGGGCGGCACCACCGCCAAGGCGGGTGTGGTGCTGGGCGGCGAGGTGCTGATGGCCGGTGACATCATGGTCGGCGGCTATGCCGAGGGCCTGCCCATACAGATTCCGCTGATCGACACGCAGGAAGTGGGCACGGGCGGCGGCAGCATTGCCAGGATCGAGGAGGGCGGTGGCCTGCGGGTGGGGCCGCAAAGCGCCGGCGCCTCGCCCGGCCCGGTGTGCTACGACCTGGGGGGTGAGCAGCCCACTGTCACCGATGCCAACCTGATCCTGGGGCGTCTGTCCGCCACCAACTTCCTCGGCGGCGAGATGAAGCTGAACACGAAGAAGGCTGAAGCGGCGCTGAAGCGCAATGTTGCCGATCGCATGAAGATCTCGCTCACGCAGGCGGCCGACGGCATTGTGCGCATCGCCGCCTCCACCATGTCCAATGTGGTGACCCGGGTCACCACCGAGCGCGGCCTGGATGCGGGCGATTTCGCCATGGTGGCCTATGGCGGGGCGGGCCCGCTGCATGCCTGCATCGTGGCGCGCGAACTGCGCATCCCCAAGGTGATCATTCCGCCCGCGCCGGGGCATTTCTCCGCCTACGGCATGCTCATGGCCGATCTGCGCTGGGACTTCGTGCGCACCTGGTTCAAGCCGGTGAACACGCTGAAGTTCGAGGAGCTGGAAGAACTGTTTTCGGAGATGGAGATGGAGAAGGAAGGACTGGCCATGCTGAAGAAAAGCGTGAAGCAGAACCAGATCGTCTGCACGCGTGCGGCCGACATGCGCTACGTGGGACAGGAGCACTCGGTGAACGTGGAGCTGCCCGCGTCGGTGTTCAAAAAGCGCGACCCGGCCGGACTGAAATCGCATTTCGACCGCGAGCACCTGAAGCGCTATGAGTTCAATGCTCCGAAAGAGCCGGCGGAGATCGTCAGCCTGCACAGCTCCATCATCGGGCGCATGCCCAAGCCGGTTTCGCAGGCGATGACCGCCGGGCAGATTGCGAAGCGCAAGACTCCGGCCAGGCGCAAGGTCTACTTCACCGAGGCCACGGGCTATGTCGATACGCCCATCTACAACCGCAGCGAGCTGGTGGCCGGCCAGCGCATCAAGGGTCCGGCGCTGGTGGAGGAATATGCCTCCACCACGGTGATATTCCACGGCGACAGCCTCGAGGTCAGCAAATTCGGCGATCTCGTCATCCAGATTGCAAGGAGCTAGCCATGGCCTCACTTGTCAAGAGTGTGAAGAAGAACGCCACTCTGAAGAAAGCGCCCACACGGCCTGCGAAGACCACGAGAAAGATCAAGGTCGATCCTGTTGTCACCGAGATCGTGCGCAATGCGGTGGTGGCCTACACCGAGGAGATGAAGTCCAACCTCATGCGCACCGCCTACAGCATGATCATCTACGAGGCGCAGGATTTCACCGTAGGCCTCTTCGACGCGCGCGGCGACATCATCTCCATCGCCATCGGCCTGCCCAACTTCGTGCGCGGCCTGAGCGATACGGTCAAGGCGTGCATGAACCACTTCGGACTGAAGGGCATGCAGCCCGGCGACGTGCTGCTCACCAACGACGCCTACATCACCGGCAGCCACCTGAACCACATCACCCTGGTGGTGCCCATCTTCGAGGGCAGGACCCTGGTGGGTTTCTCCGGCTGCATGGCGCACTGGGCCGACATTGGTGGCGCGCTCAACATCATGACCCGCGACATCTTCTCAGAAGGCCTGCAACTGCCGGTGCTGAAGATCTACAAGGCGGGCAAGCTCAATGAAGAGCTGCTCTCCATCATCCAGATGAATGTGCGCATCCCGGAGCGGGCGCTGGGCGATCTGCATGCGCAGATTGCCGCGGTGCGCACCGGCGCCAGGCGTTATCTTGAGCTGATCGGCCGCTACGGCAGGGCGGCGGTGCTCGACGGCATCGCCGCCATCATGGACCACAGCGAGGCCCTGGCGCGCAAGCGCGTGCGTGAGATCCCCGATGGCGTGTACGAGGCCGAGTCCTTCATGGATGACGACGGCGTGGACGAGGGCAAGAGGATTCCCATCAAGGTGAAGGTGACGGTCAAAGGCGACGAGATGACCGTGGACCTGACCGAGGTCGGCATGCAGGTGAAGGGCTTCTACAACTCCGGTGCCGCGGCGGGCAAGGGCTGCTGCCAGGTGGCCTTCAAGTGCCTCACCTCGGCCATGGACAAGCCCATCAACGAGGGCAGCTTCCGGCCGCTGAAGATCATCCTGCCTCCGAGCCGGGTGGTGAGCGCCACCAAGCCCGCGCCCATGCGCCGCTGGATGACCTATCCCATGACGGTCATCGACACCATCTTCAAGGCCGTTGCGCCGGCCATCCCCGGCAAGGTGATCGCCGGTCACCACGCCGAGCTGATGTCGGCGGTGATGAACGGCCAGCATCCCGGCGACGGCAAGCTCTTCATCCTCTACGGCGGCACGCCCGGTGGCGGCTGGGGCGCGAAGAAAGGCGCCGACGGAGCGAATGCCACCATCTGCATCAATGACGGCGACACTCACAACAGTCCCATCGAGCAGGTCGAGGCGCATTATCCGGTGATGGTGGAGCACTACGGCCTGCGCGAGGATTCCGGCGGCGCCGGCCAGTGGCAGGGCGGCATGGGCGCGATCAAGAAGGTGCGCGCCACCAGCGACTATATGTTCAACACCATGGTGGAGCGCGTCTACTGCCGGCCCTGGGGCCTGTTCGGCGGGCACCCGGGCCTGGGCAATGAAGTGCGCATCCAGATCGACCGTGAGCCGGAGATCAAATTTCCCAGCGGCAAGATCCTCGGACGCCCCATGAAGTCGGGCGAGGCCTATGTGCTCATGTCCGGCGGTGGCGGCGGCTATGGCAATCCCCTGGAGCGTCCGGTGGAAAAAATCGAGGAGGACCTGCGCCAGGGCTATATTTCGCGCCGGCGTGCCGAGGGCTGCTACGGCATCGTCTTCGATCAAAAGACCGGTAACATAGATCGCGCGGCCACCTTGAAACTGAGGGGAAGGCTGCGCGGGCTGAGCCTGTCCCTGGCGCGTCCGGAGATGGAGGACGCGGCGCTGGTGGAGGAGGCAATCGAGGCAATCGACGCCATGGAAATACCGGCCGGACTGTATCTCACCGACGGGCGCGTGTTCCCGTTCCGTTGCTGCTGAAATTGACAAGGAGGCGAAGATGCAAGCTCTGATCAGACTCACGCTGTCGCTGGCGTTGTTGTTTCCGTTCCTGTCCTGGGGACAGGCCTACCCCACCAAGCCGGTCAGGGTCATCATTCCCTATGCGCCGGGCGGCGGCGCCGAGCTGCAGGCGCGCCTGGTGACCGGCAAGCTTTCCGAGATCTGGGGCCAGCCGGTGATCATCGAGAACAAGCCCGGTGGCGGCACCACCATCGCCGGCACCTTTGTGGCGAGATCCGCTCCGGATGGCTACACCATCTCCAGCGCCTATTCGTCGCTGTTCACCGCGGCGCTGTTGATGAAGGAACCGCCTTTTGATCTGGAGAAGAGCTTCACCGCGGTGGCCTGGCTTACCGAGGTGCCGGCCATTCTGGCGGTGCCGGCCAGCTCGCCCGCGAAAACCGTCAAGGAATTGCTGGAACTGGCGAGAAAGACGGCCAAGCAGTTGAGCTACGGCTCCACCGGCCTGGGCGGCAGCCAGCACATGAATGCGGAAATGGTGCTGCGCGCCGGCGGGGCACAGGCGGTGCACATCCCTTACAAGGGCACGGCTGAAGCCGGAACGGCGCTGCTTTCGGAGCAGATCGACTTCTCCTTCGTCGACCAGTCCATCCGCCAGCTCATGAAGGGCGGCAAGGTGCGCGCGCTGGCGGTCACCTCGGCCAGGCGCTGGCACGCGCTGCCCGATGTGCCGACCATGCAGGAATCCATCGGCGTGGCCGGGGTCTCGACGCGCAACATGTACCTGGTGCCTGCGGCCACGCCCATGGCGCTGGTGAACCAGATCAACGCCGCCATCGTCAGGGCGCTGCGTTCTCCTGACCTGGAGGAGAAATTCCTCGCCGCCGGCTACAACATCGTGGCCAGCACGCCTGAGGAGGCGGCGCGCTTCTACCAGTCCGAGTACCAGACCTACGCCAAACTGGTGAAGGATCTCAATCTGCCGGTTCAATAAGACAGGAGTCGTCGTGGCCCACTCACGCTCAGCGTTGGCATCATTCAGTTTGGTCCTTGCACAGTTGTTTGCACCAGCGGTACTGGCGCAGGGCGTGTTCCCCTCGAAGCCGGTCACATTCGTTCTGCCCACCTCGCCCGGCGGACCCACGGAGCGCGAAGCGCGCTTCTATGTGCAGAAGCTGTACGAGAACACCGGCCAGCCCTTCATCATGGACTTCAAGGCCGGGGCCCGCGCCAACATCGGCAACCTGTACGTGGCCAGGGCCGCGCCCGACGGCTATACGCTGCTGTTGAGCTCCTCGGGCTTTCCGGTGTTTCCGGCGATGGTCGAGGACATGCCCTACGACACCATCAAGGACTTCGCGCCGGTGTCGCTGCTGAGCAAGCGGCTCACCGTGCTGCTGGCCCATCCCTCGGTGCCGGTCAGCAACTTCCAGGAATACCTCGCCTACGCCCGCGCCAACCCCGAGAAGCTCAATTACGCCTCGGCCAGCGCCGGCGGCATCACCCACATCGCCGGGGCCTGGCTGATGAGCACCACCAATTCGAAAGTGCAACTGGTGCACTACAAGGGTGGAGGCCCTATGGTCACCGATCTGGTGGCGGGGCGCGTGCAGGTGGCCGGGGCGCCGCTTACAACCACCCTGGCGTTAATCCGCGCCGGCAAGCTCAAGGTGCTGGCGGTCATGAGCAATACCCGCGCGCCGCAGTTTCCGGAACTGCGCACGGTGGCCGAATACGGGTATTCAGACTTCGACTACCCTGGCTGGCTGGGCGTGCTTGCACCGGCAAAGACGCCGCCTGCGATCATCAACCGGCTGAACGCGGAACTGAACCGGGTGGTGACCGCGCCTGACATCGTCAAGGCGCTGGAGCCCGATGGCGTGGTGGCCATAGCCAGCACGCCGGAAGCGTTCGCCAGGCAGCTGGTCATCGAGGTGGCGCGCTGGAAAAAAGTGGTCAAGGACAACGACATCAAGGCGGAAGAGTAGAGCTCATATCAACGCAGCACATTTCAACGCAGCACATTTCAACGAAGCAAAGATGGAGGAGATGTTCATGAATTTGGCGAAGCGATTGTTGATGATTGCGGGCGGAATGTTGCTGGCCGGAAGCGCACTGGCGCAGGCCTGGCCGACCAAACCCATCACCCTGCTGATTCCCTTTCCGCCGGGAACGGGCAACGACATCATAGGCCGCGTCCTGGGCGCAGAAATGACCAAGGATCTGGGCCAGCCGGTGCTGGCGGAAAATCGTGCCGGGGTCTCGGGCAACATCGCCATGGGGATGACCAGCAAGGCTGCGCCCGATGGCTACACGCTGGTGGTGGGCAGCACCAGTTACTCCATTAATGTCTATACGCTCAAGGGCACGGCGCCGCTGTCGGCCTTTTCGCCGGTGGCCCTGATCGGCAAGCTGCCCTACACGCTGATGGTGTCGCCGCAGGTGCCGGCGAAGGACATCAAGGATCTGATCACGCTGCTCAAGGCCAAGAGGGGCCAGTTCAACGGCGCCACCGGCGGTCCCACCGGCACCAGCTTTTTCCTGACCGTGGCGCTGAAGCAGGCCACCGGGGTGGAGCTTGAGATCGTTCCCTACAAGGGCACCACCGAAGCGGTGGCCGACCTTCTGGATGGACGTGTGCACATCCTGTTCGCGCCCATGGCGACCGCCATTCCGCATTACAAGTCGGGCAAGATCCGGGTATTCGGCACCACCGGCAACAAGCGCAATCCGCTCACGCCGGACGCGCCATCGTTCATCGAAGCGGGTTACCCCACCCTCGATATTCCGTCCTGGTTCGGCTTCATGGGCCCGGCCGGCATTCCCCGGCCGGTGGTGGACCGTCTCAACCAGGCCTCGAACAAGGCCATGGCTTCGAAAGACGCCATGGACAAGCTGGGCAATATCGGCATCGAGCCCAGCCCTGGGACGCCCGAGGAGTTCGACGCCTTTCTCAAGCAGGAGTCTGCCACCTGGGCGAAGCTGTCCAAGGCGGCAGGCGTCACCGCGCAGTAGAGCGCGTAACCCATTCGGAGCAGAGGAGTCGCCATGAGCGCAGTCGTTGAATCGCAATACGAAGTCGAGATCAAGGACATCGAGTACCTGAGCCATGGCGGCAAGCCCTTGCTGGCGCGGGTGTACCGTCCCGTTGGAAATGGGCCGTTTCCCATGATGGTCGAAGCGCATGGCGGCGCCTGGGTCAGGCAGGATCGTTTTCGCAATGCGAAGATGGACGAGATGATTGCGCGCAGTGGCGTGGTGGTGGCCGGCGTGGATTTCCGCATGCCACCGGAGGATCCGGCCTACCCCGCGTCGGTGGCCGACATCAATTACGCGGTGCGCTGGTTCAAGGCGCATGCCGCGCATTTCGGCGGCGATCCTGAGCGCATGGTCGTCATCGGCACTTCCAGCGGCGGGCATCAGGCGGCGCTGGTGGCGATGCGGCCGGGCGATGCCCGCTATGCGTCTGTTCCCCTTGCGGGGACCGCGGTGGATGCCTCGGTGCGCTGTGCCGTGCTGTGCTGGCCGGTCATCGATCCGCTGGGCCGCTATCACAAGGTGAAGCAGGAACACGCCGCCGGCAGCGCGGCGGCGCAGGAGACCATCGACGCGCATGACC
>CAXNIK010000156.1:0-8059 GCA_964202115.1 Burkholderiales bacterium | reverse complement strand
ACGGATCCGGTGGTTGATGGATTCGCCGCCAGCCTGGCTCGGCCAGGCAGAAACTTAACCGGCATGTCCAGCGGTGGTAATGAAACGGTTCAGAAGTTGCTCGAATATCTGACGACTACGGCGCCAAAAATAACGCGCATCGCAGTCCTTAACAATCCGAAAAATACCAATCAGGTTGCGATGCTGGCCAGCGTCCAGGCCGCTGCGCGACAACTCGGAAAAAAAATTCTGCCAGTGGCGGCAAGTGCGCCAAATGAGGTGGAGATCGGTTTTTCGACCATGGTGCGCGAGCGCGTCCATGGCGTGATTATTCTCATCGATGCATTTTTTTCGTTGCAGCGTGAGCAAATTGCGGCCCTTGCATTGCGGCACCGCCTGCCCTCGATTTACGGTTTCCGCTCCTATGCCGAAGCCGGCGGATTGATGAGCTATGGCGCTGACACGAACGACAACTTCCGTCGTGCAGGACTATTCGTGGACAAAATACTCCTTCGGGGTGCGAAGCCCGGTGACTTGCCTTTCGAGCAACCCAAGCGCTATTACCTCGTGATCAACGGCAAGACCGCCAAGTCACTCGGGCTGACGATTCCGCAATCAATTGTGTTGCAGGCGGATGAGGTCATTAAATGATCCGGGGCGTCCCACGAAGGTCCGCTTTCTGGTGAATTGGAGGCGAGGCTTGTAGGTCCGCAATTGGCCGTAAGCAGACAAGAGAGGTCCATGGAGTGCACAATCAATTGCCGCATAACACTTAGGTGTACCGGACGAGCGAAAGCGGTCGTCGTTTTTTCACAACCAGCGTCGCTCGCGCGCCGGTCACCGCGACGTTATGCCGCAAAAGCGACAGGGGTACAATAGCTGCCATGGGAGACGCTGCACGACACCTGCTGGAGTCATTCGAAGCGTTGTCCGAGACTGATCGTCGAGAGGTCTTGGAGCAACTGCTTCTGCGCGCGTCTGAATTGCCCTACTCCTTCCCCTCAGACGAGGAGTTCCTGCATGCAGCCGATCAAGTCTTCCAAGAGCTTGATCGTCACGAGGCTAAGGGGTGAGGTCACCGCTTCGCGGTGAGGTCTACATGGTTGACCTCGGGCTCGCGGCAAAAGTGCGCCCTTGCCTTGTTTTTAGCGTGCCCCTCGAAGAATCAGATCGGTCTCTGGTTACGCTGATTCCTCACACAACAAGTCTTCGGCAGTCACGGTTTGAAGTCCTTGCATCACCGAGATTTTTGCGCCCAGGTGCATTCGATGCACAGGGCATTGTCACGGTACCTACAGCAAGGCTGATGAACCGTCTGGGTACGTTATCCACCGACCAGATCCGTGCAGTTGAAAAGGGCGTTTGTTTGTGGCTCGGTATCAATATTGCGGCATAAATCCAGCGCATCGGCGTGCCGGAACCTGAGCGATGGACTGACTTTAATGCAAGGATATCTTCATGAAAGAAGGCCGCATGGTGGAACGACGCGTGACATACACGCTACAGCACGAAGGGCAGTTTTACGTCGTGGAAAACGTGCCTGCCCGTGTCGATGAAGAGACTGGAGAGCAGTACTTCGCTCCAGCTACTGTAGAACGGTTACAAGAGGTAATCCTCAGCAGGCAGAAACCGGATCGCGTTGTTGAGACGCCGGTATACAAATACAGCGAAAGAGCCGCATAACACACACAAGAAGGTATGCGCCATGAAAGTCAGATATTTTGCCGATACCGATACTCTGCTGATCGAGTTTCGCGATTCTCCGGTCAACGAGACCAGGGACCTCGATGAGAACACCGTCCTCGATATCGATTCCCAGGGGAATATCTGCTCGATCACTGTTGAGCATGCCTCTCAGCGTGCTGGTGCGCCTCAGTTTTCCTACGAGCAAATTAGCGCTTAACAGGGGCAAGGCCTCATCGCACTCACAACCTGAACGACGAGGTCGCCGCGATCAAACAGCGGCGCAGTAAATTTGGTCGACGCCGGTCGACTCCTCCGTAACGATATTTCATGAAGTCCCGGTTCAGAGGCAACAGAAGAAGATAAGTAGGATCAGTGGAAGTTTTCAGCGGATTTGATCTGCCTATCGGATGTAAAACTTACACCGACCCTATTTACCCTGACCCTATTTACCCTGCCCGCCAATCGAAGTCGCAATCAACAGCCACTTGAGAGGAGAAGCCCATGACGCAAACGCCCATGCTCCGGGATATCCGTCGCATCGTGACGGAAGACGACTTGCAGGGTCGCTCACGCATTGCCGAAGATGCGTCATGCAAGGCTGTCCGCACCGTGCCTGAACGCCCTGGCTATCAAGCTGTCAATGTCTGGCGCACCGAATCCGCTCCGGCCCGGATCAACGCGCCGGACACCGTCGCCAGCCACAAGGGCATCTCGCCGCCGAAGGGCGGCGGCAGCATTCTTCGTATCATCGATATCCCGCCCGAACCGAACGACCCCGCGGAACTCCGACGAATCGTCCATGCCACCTTCGGCGACATGTACCAGGATGCCCAACACGACAAACGGGATGGGAAGCACCCGGCCATGCACCGAACCCTGACGGTGGACTACGCCATTCTGCTCGAAGGCGAGCTCCATGCCGTCATGGATGAAGGCGAAACCTTGATGCGGGCCGGCGATGTTCTCATTCAGCGCGGCACCAACCACGCATGGGCGAACCGATCGAACAAGATGGCGAGAATTGCGTTTGTCCTGATCGATGGCCGGCTGTAACACATCAACTCAAGCGAGGAGGAAAACCATGATCACCGTTCATCGATTGGCTGTGTCGGCTTTTGTTGCGGCAACCGTGTTTTCTGCATCTGTCAGCGCCCAGCAGTATCCAACCCAGCCGATTCGAATGGTTCTTCCCTCTCCGCCCGGTGGCGGAACCGATCTGCTCGCCCGCATCTTTCAGGATGGCCTTGTTAAAACGCTGGGGCAACCGGTGCTGATAGACCACCGCGGTGGCGCAAGCGGAAGAATTGCCGCCGCCCTGGTGGCGAAATCCGCCCCCAACGGATACACGCTGTTTTTCACCTACGGCGGCGTACTGACCACCGGCTCACCGCTGTTCGGGCAGCTTCCATACGATCCGGTCAAGGACTTCTCGGCCGTCGCCATGGTGGCGCATGTTCCCGGGGTCCTGGTCGCGCATCCGTCATTTCCGCCAAACAACGTTGCCGAGCTGATCAAGCTCGCGAAATCAAAAGAACTGGCTTACGGCTCATCCAGCAACGGCTCCAGCAGCCACCTCAACATGGAGCTGCTCAAGCAGATGGCGGGCATCAACATGGACAAGGTTGCCCACAATGGAGATGCCCCTGCGCTCAATGCCCTGCTGGGCGGGCATGTGCTGTTTGCATTCAGCAATGTGGTGGCGGCAGCACCCCACATGAAGGCCAACAAACTGAAGGCGCTCGGCGTGGCGACTCCCCAACGGGTCCCGACCATACCGGATGTGCCGACAATCGCGGAGAGCGGATTGCCCGGATTCGAGGGGATTCTCTTCTACGCCATCGTCGGGCCGGCCGGCATACCCAATGCAATCACGGCCAGATTGAATAATGCCGTGACACAGATCAAGAAGGATCCCAAGGTCAGTGCGGAGCTTTCCCGATTGGGCGCCATCCCAATGGACATGACGCCCGAGGAACTGGGGCGGTTCATCAAGAGCGAAATCGAAAAATGGACCAAAGTGATCAAGACCGGAAACATCGATATTGATTGAGATCCAGGCGGTAAATAGGAAGAGGGCCAGGCCGCCAACCAGCAATTGGACGCTTGCGAAACCAGCAATTGGACGCTACTCTAACCGGCAAATGGACGCTGTCGCATGAAGCCCTTCCCCCGCCTCCTGGCAGCCAGCCTGAAGGCCGCGCTGCGAGATACGCCGGTGACCTGCCTGCTGGGGCCGCGCCAGTCGGGCAAGACCACCCTCGCCCGCACGCTCGAACCGCGCTACGACTAGGTCACCTTCGATGACGAGGCGACACTGACGTTCGCGCGCTCCGACCCCACCGGCTTCGTGGCCGCGCTGCCGCAGCGGGCGATTCTCGACGAAATTCAGCGCGTGCCGGAGTTGATGCGCACGCTCAAGCTGGCGGTGGACCGCGACCGGCGGCCCGGCCGCTTCGTGCTCACGGGCTCCGCCAACCTGCTGCTGCTACCCGGACTGGGCGATTCCCTGGCCGGGCGCATGGAAGTGTTGCAACTTCATCCTCTCACGGCTGCCGAACAGGCACGCGCGCCGGGGCAGTTCCTTGCCGCCTTGTTAGGCGGGCGCCTGAAGCCGGCGATTGCCACCACCGCACCGCAGGCGCCGCTGGCGCTGGCCGAGCGCATCGTCGCAGGCGGCTTCCCGGAGGCGATGGCGCGCTCCGCGCCCCGCGCCCGCGCCTGGCACCGCGAATACCTGCGCTCCCTGCTGGAGCGCGACGTGCGGGACGTGGCGCGAATACGCGACCCCGCCACGTTGGCGCGCCTGCTGGAGATGCTGGCGTTGCGCACGGGGGAACTGCTGAACCTGTCCAGCCTGGGCAACGACCTTGACCTGCGCCGCGAGACCGTGGATCACTACCTCGCCGTGTGCGAGCGGCTGTACCTGGTGCGCCGGCTAGCGCCCTGGCATCGCAACCAGGCCAGTCGCCTGATCAAGTCGCCCAAGGTGCATCTGCTGGACAGCGGATTGGCCGCCACGCTGACCGGCCTCACCGCGGCGAACTGGAGCACGCAACGCGAGCGCTTCGGGCACCTGCTGGAATCCTTCGTGGTGCAGCAGCTCATGGCTCAGGCAGGCTGGACCGATCCCGACCTGCGCTTCTGGCATTACCGCGACAAGGATCAGGTGGAGGTTGACCTGGTCATCACGCGCGGCCGGCAGACCTGGGGGGTGGAAGTGAAGGCGGCAGTCACAGCCAAGCCCTCCGACGGTCAGGGACTGCGGCGGCTGGCAGAGCAGTGCGGCGCCGACTACCAGGGCGGCGTGATGCTGTATGCCGGGGACAGCGCCTTCCCCCTCGACAGCGGGCGCAACCTCGCGATGCCGCTGGCGCGGCTGTGGGAGATGTAGAACCCGCGATGACTGCGACGCCACGCCCTGAAAGCAAGGGCTAATCGGTGGCCCCTATAATTGCCTGCAACAACAGGCTAGGTCCAATGGCCCAACCACGAACAACAACCCGGAGAATCACGCATATGAAAAGAATCACCTGGCTGATCTGTGCCGCTGCCGTGGCGGCTGCGCAGTCAACCGCCGCCCTGGCCCAGACCTACCCCACCCGCGCCATCCGCATGGTGGTGCCCTTCCCGCCCGGCGGACCCAACGACATCCTGGCGCGCCTGCTGGCACAGAAGGCGAGCGAACAGATGGGCCAGCCGATGGTGCTGGACAATCGCGGCGGCGCGGGCGGCGTGATCGGCACCGATGCCGTGGCCCGGGCCGCGCCCGACGGCTACACCCTGCTCTTCTCGGGCACGGCCTCCCTGTCCATCAATCCCAGCCTGTATGCCAAGCTGCCCTATGACCCGATCAAGGACTTTGCGCCGGTGACGCTGGTGGGCACCGCGCCCAGCATTTTCATCCTCCACCCTGCCGTGCCGGTGAAGTCCATCAAGGAGTTGATCGACTACGCCCGCGCCAACCCGGGCAAGCTCAACTTTGCCTCGGCTGGCATCGGCACCCCGCCGCATCTGGGCGGAGAGCTCTTCAACACCATGGCCGGGGTGCAGATGGTGCATGTGCCCTACAAGGGCGGCGGGCCGGCCACGGCCGATCTGCTGGCCGGCCAGGTGCAGCTGTACATCTCGGGGATTTCGACGGCCATTCCGCTGGTGAAGGAGGGCAAGGTGCGCGGCATCGCCGTGACCAGCGCGAAGCGCACTTCCCTGCTGCCCGACACGCCCACGGTGTCCGAATCCGGTCTGCCCGGCTTCGAAGTCGGCAACTGGTATGCCATCGTTGCGCCGGCCAACACGCCGCGGCCCATCGTCATGCGGCTCAACGCCGAGTTCAACAAGGCCATCGGCCTTGCCGATGTGCGCAAACGCTTCTTCGATCTGGCCGTCGAGCCCATGGGCAGCACGCCCGAGGAACTGGCCGCCTACAACAAGAGCGAAATCACCAAGTGGGCCGGCGCCATCAAGGCCGCGGGCATGAAGCCGGAGTAAATTTTACTGCCGGACAAAATCCCAGGGGCCAGGCCCCTTCAATCCCTTTAACCCAATCGCTTGAAGACCCTTTCCCATGACCAAACCCACCGAATCAAACCTTTTCTACAGCCGTTCCCCCTACAAGGAAGCATTCGACATCGAATTTCCAAACGAGCAGCTTCCGGGTGAGATGTACAAGTACCGCTGCAAGCACTGCAAGGTGCTGACGACGGATATCAATGGCCTGCTTGAGAACCACAAGGACGATTGCGAGTACCGGGTCATGAAATCGTCGGGGCGGAAGAGCTAAAAGCCGGCACCTCCTGCGAAGGCGCATGGCAAAGCTGCTCGTCCAACGAACGTTCCTTGCCGCTCTGGTCTTCGCCGCGGCCTGCCTGATACCGTCCGCACATCTGCAGGCCGAGGAAAAGATTGGAATCGATTACGGCACCTTCGAGTTCGCACCGGACTCCTCGCGTCCGCAAACCAAACTCAAGGTATGGACCTTCCGCCCCGCCGGCTTGAACCCGGACAGCCCCATTGTCATCGTCATGCACGGGGTCGGCCGCAATGCGAAGGGCTATCGCGATGCCTGGGCTCCGCACGGCCGCGAGGGCGGCTTCCTGGTCGTGGTCCCGGAGTTCTCCGAAGCCATGTATTCGACCGAGGCCTACCAGCAGGGTAACCTCCGCGACCGCGCGGGCCGGCCGAATCCGCCCGAGCGGTGGACCTTTACCCTCGTCGAGAAGCTGTTCGACCAGGTGAAGACGATCACCGGCAGCAAGGTCGAGCGCTACCATCTCTTCGGCCACTCCGGCGGCGGACAATTCGTCCAGCGCTTCGTGCTCTTCATGCCCGGGGCCCGCTATGCCCGGGCCATCGCCGCCAACCCAGGCTACTACACGATTCCCGCCACCGACGCTGCCTACCCACACGGCCTGAAGGGGACGCCCCTGGCCGGAGGTATGAATCCGGCCGTGTTCGCCCGCGACTTCCTGCTGCTGCTGGGTGAGGCCGACACGCGCCGCGATTCTGACCTGCGCAAAACGCCGCAGGCCGATGCACAGGGCCTTACTCGCCTGGAGCGCGGCAGGAATTACTTCAAAGCTGCGAAGCAATCTGCCGAAGCGGCACACGCACCCTTCAACTGGCGGCTACTCACCGTGCCCGGTGTCGGCCATTCGGACGCAAAGATGGCGCCGGCGGCGGTGCGGGAGTTGTTCGTCAGGCCGAAGTAAATTCGGATGCGGGCCCGATACCCTCAGGACCAGCGGCCGCCTCGGGCTGATGTGAGGCCGGCGGATGGCGGGGTGCCAACCGGCAATTGGACGGTTATGTAATAGGCAATTGGACGCTGTCCTGACCGGGAAATCACGTCCAGGCCCATCTACGGAAGACAGACCGCTCGGATTCATATTAAACTTACCAATTAGTTTCTTTAATAACGAATCCGCTTATTCAAGCTTCCACCATGAATCGCAAGACCACAGGCGATTATCACCGCACCACCGCCGGGGAGGCGGTGCGCGCCTTCGTGCCCTTCCCGCTGCCGCCGCAGCCGCCGCTCGACATCACCGGCCCGCGGCAATTACTGCTGGAGCGCGCCACGCTGGCCGTCGGCCGGCTGGACAGCATCAGTACCCTGCTGCCCGATCCGCATCCTTTTCTCTATTCCTATGTGCGGCGCGAGGCCGTGCTCTCCTCCCAAATCGAGGGCACGCAGTCCTCGCTGTCCGATCTGCTTCTTTTCGAACTGGAAGAAGCACCCGGCACGCCGCTCAACGACGTGGCCGAAGTCTCCAACTATGTCGCTGCGCTCAATCACGGCATGGCCCGGCTGCGCGAAGGATTTCCACTCTCCAACCGACTGCTGCGCGAAATGCACTCCGCCCTCATGTCCACCGGGCGCGGCAGCAGCAAGCAA
>CAXNIK010000155.1:0-8096 GCA_964202115.1 Burkholderiales bacterium | reverse complement strand
TGGCCGCCGCACAGGCGATCAGAGGAACGCCAATGACTCGGACCAGTCGGCGCCATATCAGGGTCAGGCGTTCCTGTCCGGCTTCAGCCATGCGCTGCACTGCAGGCCATCGCCTGCGGTCCGGAAATGCTCATTCAATCCCCGACATACACGAAAGGAGCCCAGAAGAACGGATGACTGCGGGAGAAATGATAGTCCCCGCTGGAGTAATTGCCACCGAGCATGCCGCGCTGCGCGTTGCTCATCGCGGACAGCGCCGGCTGGCCTGAATTGATGTTGCGGAACATCGACGTCATCAGCGCCTGGGTGGACAGACTGTCCACGCTCCAGTGGGACACCACCAGGCTCTTGGCGCCGGCATACATGAAGGCACGCGTCAGTCCGGCGAAACCTTCGCCGTTATTGGCCTGGGCGCTCTCACCGGCGGTATTGCAGGCGGACAAGGCCACCAGGTCCGCATCCAGTTCCAGGTCCTCGATGACCTCCTTCATGGTGAGAAATCCGTCCTCCCCCTGCAGGTCTCCCACCATCGTCAAGGCCAGCGCCGGCTGGGCGAGACGTTTCTGCGGCGCTCTCTGGAATGCGCTCGCCTGCACCAGGGCACCCGGCTCCGAGGGCTCAGGTCCCGAGGAGAGAAACTCCCCGCCCAGAAAACCATGCGTGGCAAAAAGTATGAATCGCGCCGTCTTGAGATCTCCCAGCTTGGCCGTGTGCTCCTGTGCCTTGCCCCCTATGAACAGCAAGCTGGACCCGCCCAGCAGGCTGGCGATCTCCCGCGCCTCATCGGCAGTCTCCCTCAGGCGAGGAATGAACGGCGAGCCATCACGGGTGCGCGGCACACTGCCGCCCAGCGCATCCAGCGTGGCGCGCGTGGCCGCTGACAGCGTGCTGGTCGTTCCCGCTTCAGGCAGGAATTCCGGATCGGCAAAAGCAATGAGCGTATGGGCGCGCTTGCCGCCAACCTTGGGATAGAGCCGCTGAGAAGTCAGCGCCGACAGGCTGGGCAGATAGGCAAAGCGAAACTGACTGCCCAGATAGATCGGGATGGCATATTCGCCCAGGAACGGCCGGGCCTTGTCGCCGTCGGAAGCGCTGCGCAAAGCGCGGAATTTCTGCTGCTCGGCGGCACTCCACTCGCTCACCAGGAATTCCATGGGAATGGTGTGCAGCGGCCCGTCACCCACCACGATGACTTTATCGTGCCCGGCGAGCATGTCGGCCACGGGCTGGATGAGGTCGCGGTACAAGGAGTGCAGGTTGGCCGGATCGATCTCGCGCAGGAACAGCACCGACTCGCCGGAAGTCACCTTGTCTATGGAGCGCCTTATGGCGTGCACACGCCGGGCGATGTCCTCGCGCTTGGTGCTGTTCACCACCATCTTCAGGCGCTCCCGGGTGATGGCGAATATCACCGTCTCCTGCGGCAGCAGCACGAAAGTCAGCAGCGCCTCGCCGTCTTTGAGCAGCTTGCCTTGCAAGTCCTCGACCGTGACCGGCTTGGGGTTGGTCAGTTCCATGAAGCGCGGATAACGCGCCAGCAACTGGTCTTCTATCACACGCAGTTCACGGGTGGAGCCATCCATCTGACCGCTCAGGTCGGCGCGACGTGCATCGGCATTGGCCTGTCCGGGAGCCAGCGTCACCAGCGCCTGGCGCAGTGAATCGATGCGCCCGTGCAAGGCTTCGCGCCGCGAGCGCAGCACCTGGAATGCCGGTTCGCTGGAAAAACGCGCCACATCGGAGATGCGCAGCATTTCCGTGAATACCCGGCTCTGGTTGCGCGAGGCCACTTCCAGGATCTGCCGGTCGAATCCACCCTGGGGGTTGGCGCGATGCAGTTGCAGCAGCAGCCGTATGGTTTCCAGGTAAATGTTGCTGTACTGGCCTAGGAAGGCCTGGCGGGTGTCTTCGGACAGGCCGCGTGTGCGCACATACAACTGGTCCAGGGTATCGATGGCTTCCCGGTAATAAGGCAGTGCCTCACGGTAGCGCCCGCGCTTGGCCAGCGAAAAACCCAGCCGGCTGGTGTTGAGCAGCAGCGTGCGCGGATTGCCGGCATTGCGCGAGGTCTCCACGGCGCGCACATAAGTCTGCTCGGATTCGACCAGCTTGCCCTGGCGGTCCAGGGACACTGCCAGCGTGGTCAGCGTGGCCGCGGTGTCCGGATGCAGCGGGCCCAGGCCTTTCTCCAGTATGGCCAGTGCGCGCCGCTGCAGCGGTTCGGATTCTGTGAACTTGCCCTGCTGGTCCAGCATGGCGGCAAGATTGTTCAGGGTGTTGGCCAGTTGCGGATGGTCGGGGCCCAGGGAGCGCTCCTGTATGGAGAGCGCGCGGCGGTACAGGCCTTCCACTTCACTCACGGCCTGTATGCGTTCCCCCGCCTGCGCCCGGGCCCTTTGCTCGGCACCCGAGGAACGCTCGTCCTTGCCCTGCTCGAACAGCACATTGGCAAGATTGTTCAGGCTGGTGGCGGTGTCAGGATGGCCCGAGCCCAGCACTTTCTCGCGTATGGCCAGCGCGCGCCGATGTGAGGTCTCGGCTTCGGCAAACTTGCCCTGCAGATAACGCACATTGCCAAGGTTGGACCAGCCGCTGGCGGTCAGGGCATGCTCTGCCCCCAGCGTGCGCTGGTAAATCGCCAGCACCCGGTCATGCAGCGTCTCGGCCTGGCCCAGTTCCCCGCGTGCGGCGAGTTCCTCGGCCCGGGCCAGCAGCTGCTTCGGATCCTCGTCCACGCCCGGCTTGGAAGGCTGCTTGTCGGCAATCAGGGCGGCACCGGCGCCGAACTTGCCCTGGCTGTCCAGCACCCGTCCAAGATTGGACAGCGTGGTGGCGGTATCGGCGTGATTGACGCCCAGGGATTTTTCCAGGATGCGGTAGGAACGCCGCAGCAGCAGTTCCGCCCCGGCATAGTCACCCTGACGCTCCAGCACCAGGGCCAGGTTGTTCAAGGCCGAAGCGGTGCTGACCGAATCATCACCGGAACGTTGCATCGTAGATGCCCAGCGCATTGCGAAAGATGGTCTCGGCTTCAGGATACTTGCCCTGCTTGAGCAGACTGCCACCCAGTATGGCCAGGCTGCCGGCCATATTCACGTGGTCGGCACTGAACACTCTTCCGGCCTCTTCGACCAGCTGCCGCGCCACCCGCTCCGAACCGGGAAAATCACCTCTGGCCAGTAGTTCTTCAGCCTGATCGGCCAGGGTCTGCCATTGCCTGTCGTCCACGCGTTGCTGCACCTGGACAGGAACAGCCCTGGGTATCGGCTTTTGGGCAGCCGGGGGCTTGGCCGCACGCGGCAGTGCCTGCTGCGCCTGTGCAGATATGCACGCGCACGCTGCCACGAGTGCAGCTATGACCAGTTTGATGTGCTGAAGGTGCCCCATGATCTCTGGCGAAGATTATAAGCGCCAGAAGCCGGATCGGCGGTGCAAGCACCTGATCTGCGGGCTGAAATGCCAAATTGTACCGGCCGCAACGGCCGATTCGGCGCAAACTTGCGCCCGATGCGCTCAGCTAGCCGCGGTATTCGCTGCGGGTTCGGCTTTCTTGGCGGTTTGTGCAATGGTCCTGGTCCGGGCCACCAGCACGGCGCAAGGCGCATGGTCCAGCAGGGATTTGCCCACCGAACCTCGCCACCAGCGCGTGCCGAACTTGGTCTTCTGCGCATGCCCGACGATGATCAGATCGCAATTGACCTCTATGGCCAGACGGCAGATTTCCTCCACCGGCTCGCCTACGGCCAGATGCCCGGTGACATTGAAGCCGAGTTCCTGGAGCTGCGAGATTCCCTCGTCGAGGATCTCCTGGGCACGTTTTTTCTCCTCCTCTATCAGCTCTTCGGGAAGGAAGCCCTCTGTCAGGAACATGTTTGCAGGCATGCCCGCCACCGCCAGCAAATGCGTATCCGCCTTGGTAAATTCGGATACTTCGCGACAGGTCAGCAAAGCGCTCCTGCCATCGAGCGATCCGTTGTAGGCAATCAGTATGCGTTTGAACATTTTTCCCTCCGGCTATTTTGCGAGCAATCCCAGGCGCTCGATGAGCGCCCTCTCGTTGCGTAACGTCTCCTGGGCATACTTCTGGTAATCCGCGCTGGATTGATACCAGGTCTCCTGATCGAGCTGGTCCAGCATTTTCAAGTGCTCGGGATCTTCAATCGTCTTCCTGAAACCATCATGCAGCACCCTGACCACGGCAGGGTTCATGCCGCCAGGACCGACGATGCCGTAAGGTGAGGTCGATACCACGCCCAGGCCCAGTTCCTTGGCGGTGGGTACGCTGGACCAGCGCTTGGTTCGCACATTGCCGAAGGTCACCAGCAGGCGGTTGGCACCGGAATCAACCAGCTTGGCCCAACCAGTGGCATCGGATTGGGCCATGACATGTCCGCCCAGCAGACCCGTGGCGGCATCGGCATAGGCTTTGAAGGGTATGTGCAGGAACTGCACGCCGGCCTTGATGCCGACTTCCTCCATGAGCAGATGCGGCGAAGTGCCGACGCCGGTCGAGGCATAGCTCATCTTGCCCGGATTGGCCTTGGCGTACTCGATGACGTCGCGGAAGGTCTTGAACTGCGAATCACCCTTGACCACGATGCCGAAGGTATAGCCGGTGATGCCGATGATGTAGCTGAAGTCCTTGATTGGATCCCAGTCCACCTTCTGCATATGCGGAATGCGAAAGGCCCCCATGGGCAATTGCGACACCGTGTAGCCGTCGGGCCTGGCGGTGCGCGCCATGACACCCGGCCCCAGCATACCGCCGCCACCGGACTTGTTCTCGACGATGATGGGCTGCCCGATGTAGCGGCCGCCGACCTCGGCGAACTTGCGCAGATGCAAATCGGTTGACCCACCGGGGAGCCAGGGCACGATGAGCGTCACCGGCCGCGAAGGAAAATTCTGCGCCTGTGCCTGCGCACACGCACCCATGACCAGCAACGTGCCGCAAACCAGCTTGATGAGGTGCTGCATGGTTCCCTCCAGTTGAACCTGCTTGCCTGCATTTATCCGGACCCGCTCCGCGCTCATCCGGTGAGCAGTTCTAGAACGAGGCCGTCCAGCCGTATGGGACACTTTGCACACTTCCCGGCACGACGTCAAACAATGAATGAGCGCAATGAATGAGCGCAGGCCTCCATCTGCCTGAAGTATCATTGCCCCCTTGATTGTCTTCTCTTAAAAGTCGCTTAATAAGGCCCCTGATCATGACGCTCCCAGCCGCCTCCAAACCCGCCAAACCCAAGGATAAAGCCCGCTTCGTCTGGGACGATCCCCTGCTCCTGTCCAGCCAGATCAGCGACGACGAACGCATGGTCCAGGAGGCCGCGCGGGCCTACTCCCAGGACAAGCTGGCCTCGCGCGTCACGGAGGCCTTCCGTCACGAGAAATTCGATGCTGCGGTATTCCGCGAAATGGGCGAGCTGGGGCTGCTGGGCTGCGTCATCCCCTCCCAGTACGGCGGCTCCGGCATGAATTACGTCTGCTACGGCCTGATCGCCCGCGAAGTGGAGCGGGTCGATTCCGGCTACCGTTCCATGATGAGCGTGCAGACATCGCTGGTCATGGTGCCGATCAACGAGTTCGGTTCGGAAGCCCAGAAGAACAAGTACCTGCCCAAGCTGGCCCGCGGTGAGTGGATAGGCTGTTTCGGTCTGACCGAGCCCGACCACGGCTCCGACCCCGGCAGCATGGTCACCAAGGCCACCAAGGTGCCAGGAGGCTACAGCCTCACCGGTGCCAAGATGTGGATCACCAATGCCCCCGTGGCCGATGTATTCGTCATCTGGGCCAAGACCGAGGACGGCGTGATCCGCGGCTTCATCGCCGAAAAAGGCGCCAAGGGGCTGTCGGCCCCGGTCATCCACGGCAAGGTCGGCATGCGTGCCTCCATCACCGGAGAAATCGTGATGGACAACGTCTTTGTCCCCGAAGAAAACCTGCTGCCCAACGTGGAAGGCCTGAAAGGCCCCTTCACCTGCCTCAACTCGGCCCGTTACGGCATCGCCTGGGGCGCCCTGGGCGCAGCCGAGGACTGCTGGCATCGCGCCCGCCAGTACGTGCTGGACCGCAAGCAGTTCGGCCGGCCCCTGGCCGCCAACCAGCTCATCCAGAAAAAACTGGCCGACATGCAGACCGAGATCACGCTGGGCCTGCAGGGCTGCCTGCGCCTGGGCCGCATGAAGGACGAGGGCACCGCCTCGGTCGAGATCACCTCGATCATGAAACGCAACTCGTGCGGCAAGTCGCTCGACATCGCGCGCATGGCGCGCGATATGCTGGGCGGCAACGGGATCTCGGATGAATACGGCATCGTGCGCCACATGGTCAACCTCGAAGTGGTGAATACCTACGAGGGCACGCACGACATCCACGCGCTGATCCTCGGCCGCGCGCAGACAGGCATCCAGGCTTTCAGCTGAAACAATGAAGCGCTGGCTCGCCGCTTTCGTCCTGCTGGCCTTCGGGACGATCGCGGCAGCCCAAGGCAAGGGACCGGGTGGTCCCAACGGCGTGTTCCTGATCGCCAAGCCCGAGCTCCTCGACCCGAACTTCGCGAAGACGGTGGTGCTGGTCACCCAGACCGAGGACTACAGCACGGTCGGCGTGATCATCAATCGGCCCACGGTGTTGAAGCTCGCGGATTTCGTGGCCGACCCGAAGCTGGATACCAGCAAGTACCGAGATCGGATCTACCTCGGCGGGCCGGTAATGCGCAACGCGCTCTTTGCCGTATTTCAGGCGGAAAGCGCCCCCGCCGCGCCCGCATTCCACGTCCTGCGCAAGCTGTATGTCACCATGCATCCGGACAACGTCCTGATGCTGCTTTCCTCCGAGGACCGCCGCTACCGGCTCTATGCAGGTTTTTCAGGCTGGGCGCCGCGGCAGCTCGAGAGTGAATTCAATCGCGAAGGGTGGCACGTGCTGCCGGCCGATGAGGAGGTCGTCTTCCGCAAGGACACGACCGGGCTTTGGGAAGAAATGATCGAGCGCGTCAGCGCCCTCAAGACCCGCATCCAGGAGGGCGCGCCTGCGCCCGATGCCGGGAATTGCGATATACAATTCGGCGAATACGCATCATGCACGGAGATATGAGAATGCCGTTCCGCCCGCTCGCCACGATTGTCCTGCTCCTGCTCTGCCTGTGCAGCACAGCGAACGGCCAGACGGCGCCCCCCGCAGACGAAGACACGATCTTCCTCGTTGCGCACCCCTCATTCCGCGATGCCGGGTATTTCCACACGGTCCTGATCGCCGCGCCGATTCCCAACGGCGGCCACATCGGCGTGATCCTGAACCGGCCGACCAACCGCTCGCTGGTCTCTTTCTTCCCCGAGCACGAACCGTCCAAGAAAGTGGCCGAGCCGGTGCGTTACGGCGGGCCGTTCTCGCCGGGCGCGCTGGTTGCCGTGGTGAAGTCCGAAAGCAGTCCCGGTGCCGGTACGCTGCCGCTGATGAAGGACCTCTACATCGCCTTCAGGGCGGCCACGATCGACAAGGTGATCGAGACCATGCCCAATGACGCGCGCTATTTCGTCGGCTACGTAGGCTGGCGCCCAGGCGAACTCAAGCGCGAGATCGACCGCGGCCTGTGGTCGGTGCTGAACGCCAACCGCGAAACCGTGTTCATGAAGGACACCAGCAGCCTGTGGGAAGAAATGCTCGCGCAGACCCGCCGCGTCACCGCCGAACTGAAATAATTGGTGTCAGAGTCGATTTCTCGTCCCGCGTGACGAGCGGGTCCACGCCAGAAAATGGACTCTGACACCATTTTCTGCGAATTTCCGTTATGCGAACGCCATTGAGCCGTTCTTCCACTCGACTTTGATGGTGTCCTTGGGGGCGAAGCGGCCTTCGAGGATCGCCTTGGCCAGCGGGTTCTCGATCTGCGACTGGATCGCGCGCTTCAGCGGCCGCGCGCCGTAGACCGGGTCGAAGCCTTCTTTCGAAAGCTCTTCCAGCGCCTTTTCGCCGACCTCGAAACCGTAGTCCATCTTCGCCAGGCGCGCCTTGAGGATCGCGAGCTGGATCGAGGCAATCGACTTTATCTGCCCTTCGCTTAGGCCGTGGAACACCACCACCTCGTCGATGCG
>CAXNIK010000154.1:0-8175 GCA_964202115.1 Burkholderiales bacterium | reverse complement strand
ATCGAGTTCAATCCATCGTCGCATGGGATTGGATTGTTAATGCTCTATTGAATTAGAAATGGAATAAGCCCTACACGGAAAATGTCGCCGTCCTTAATCGCGGCAGGCCCCGACAGCCTGCGCGCAGCCTGAAATTCGCCATGGAAGGTTCATCCATGGTCGTGCGGCGTTCAATCACCTTCCAAAAACCAACTCATTCAGTGATAAGTTTAACTCGCATCCGAAAACACTCGTAAGAACGCCTGGATACGTCGAACACACAAAGGCATAGTCAGTAATAGTTGGTTTCGAGAGGGTTAAGTGCCCGATCCAACAGACCCGCAAAGCCGGCGACGCTTTTTCTTCCGTGCGCAGTCACCGCCCGGAAATCAACGCTTGGCGCGACTTTCCAGCATATGACTTCTACCTCCTGGAGAAAGAAATCACCTTTACCCGTGCAACGCCTCAATCGCCTTCGGATTCGATGCAACGATCTTTAGCAACGCCCTGGCGGGCCCGGTAGGCTGCGTGCGATGCTGCTCCCAGTTTTGCAGCGTGCGCAGGTTCACGCCAATCAGTTTCGCGAACTGGCTCTGACTGATTTTGGCCGCCTCGCGGATGGTGCGCACGTCCGGAGCAGGTAGTTCGGTCGTTTTTACGCCACGCACGGGTTTACCTGCCATATGGCGCTTCATTTCGCGCACGCCTTTGACTAGTTGGTCGAAATGCTGCTTATCCATTGCCGATATCCTTCATCAGTTGTGCCAAAGTCTTGATCTGCTTTTGCGTCAGGTCAGATTGCTCACTCTTAAGGTAAGCGCAAATCAGGTAGATGTGTTCCTTCGGCACGTGCCGGTAGTAGATCACCCTCGCGCCACCTCGTTTTCCGCGTCCTCGCGCAGCCCAACGCAGCTTGCGCAATCCGGAACCGCCCGGGATGACGTCGCCTGCGTCAGGTGTGGCGAGCAAGAAATTTTGCAGGTCACGCAAATCTTCGTCGCTCCACTGCTCGGCACGAAAAGCGATGAACGGCGTGAGCTCGATAAAAACCATTTGTCTAACTATACGCGGCACGCGTATAGCCTGCAACCATGAGGAAAGTTTTGGGCGATTAGTTCTGGAGATCGGGGCGCTATTTCCCGGAGAGTCAGGGGCTCTTCGGTGCCCTCCAAAGCGTTATCCCGAGGCCGACAAATGCCTGAAGATGCTCGTCCCATGGACTTCTTCAGGAATTTTCCGCTCTGCCAGCTCGACTCTCTCGAAGCCGGTAAATCAGAGTCGCCTCGCTTCTCAGGTCGCGAGCATCGCGTCACCGACCCCGTTTATGCAGCTGCCGCTCGGCGCGGTAGGCATCCACCTCGGCTTGAATCTCCTCCATGCTCATTGGCGCTATGCCCGCAGCCGCGAGGCGCGCGCGCGCCTCGGCCAGTTGGGCAATGCGCCGATTTCGCACAGCTTCGCGCAACAAGGCTTGAAGCTTGTCGGGTTCGAGCAGTCCCATTTTCTCGGCGTCCTGTGCCAATTGATCGGGAAGGTCCAGTTTCAGTTCCAGTGTGGTCATGATCTGACTCATTTGTTGTGTTCATTCATCTGCGGCGTGACCTGCTGACTTTCCGTACGCACCTGCCGCGTAGCCATGGTGCGCATCCGCCGCTGATAGGACTCCAGTTGGCGGTGGACGACGATGTCCCGGCCGCGATAGCGCGCGTACTCGGCGATGAATTCGGCCACGCTTTCGTACGGCCCGGCGATGAAACCAGGCCGCTTGGAATCGGCAAAGAAGTAATACCGGCCGTCGCGCTGGAAGCTGACCAGCCAGTGCAGGCGCAGGGTGTTGCCGGCGATGGCCATGGGCGCGAACTCGATCATCACGTAGGACGGCTTTGATTCAGGCGCGATGGCGCGTAGCGTCTCCACCCCGAAGCGCGACAGGTCCACGCAGATGCCGGCGGGCTCATCAAAGAAAGCCTGAGGTGCATGGATGGGCAGCGATCCGGACTGGCCACGCTGCGTTTCCGACAGCCGCATGGCACGCTGAAGGTCGTATTCGAACTTCGCCCCTATCCAGGCATTGATCTCCTCCGCGCCTCGCCACATCCGCAGCGCCTCCTCGTAGGACGCTGCCGGCGTGAACCCGCCGCTGACGGCGACGCGATGCTCAGGCGCATCGGAGGTCGGATCAGCGCCCCCTGGCAGGCTGGCGCAGCCGGCCAGCAACAAGGCAAAGGCAAGAAGGTAACTTCTGAAGCAGATCACTGTCATGGCCATCAGGCAGGAAATGGCGGCAGTTTAGTCGCAAAACCTGAGCCTTAACACGCAGTCTCCACTTGCACTGCCGATCATCCCTTGCGTTGCAGCATAAGCAGTCCGTGACGCCATGGCCTCCGCACATATAAGATTCGAGATAACAACCGGGAGGCAACAGCCATGCTTCGAACAATAACCCTGCTGAACATCGCCTGCGCCACGGCAATGGCAGTCACGGCCACCGCCCACGCCCAGGATTACCCGACGCGCCCGCTGCGCATGGTCTACCCCTCGGTCGGGGGCGGCTCCGCCGAGGCCATCGGACGCATCGCCGCGCAGAAGATGGGCGAGCAACTGGGCCAGCCCATCGTCATCGACTACAAGCCCGGCGCGGGCGGCCTGATCGGCACGCGCGAGGTGCTCAAGCTGCAACCCCTGGGCTATCACCTGCTGTGGGCCAACCCTGCCCTCACGAATAATCTCTTCGCCTACAAGGAACCGGGATACCGGTTCGAGGACTTCGAGACCTTGGGCCCGCTGGGCCTGAACTCCTTCGGCATGACGCTGCACACCTCCATTCCGGCAAAGACCCTGCGCGAATTCATCGCTTTCGCCAAGGCCAATCCGACCCGGATCAATTACGGCTCGGTGGGCCCCAGCAACGGCGCGGTCATCCTGGCCGAGCGACTGAAGCAGACGGCCGGCATCGAGATGACGCAGATCCTGTACAAGGGCAGCGCCCCGCTGCAGTTCGCCCAATTGGCCGGCGAAATCCAGGTGTATTTCGCCACCCTGGGGACAGCCAGGACACGCATGAAAAGCCCGCAGATCATCGGCCTGGGCGTGACCTCGGAGCAGCGCTCTCCGCTGCTGCCCGACCTGCCCACGTTCAAGGAGCAGGGCTATCCCACGTTGATGCTGTCCTCGTGGAATGCCCTCTTCGTGCCGGCCGCCGCGCCCAGGCCCATCCTCACCCGGCTGCACACCGCCATGGACCGCATCCTGGCCACGCCGGAGTGGGATGCCATGCTGGAGAAATTCGAGTCCGAACCCTGGCGCGGCACGGTCAAGGAGTTCTCCGACAAGATCAAGGCCGAAGGCATCGCCGTTGGCGAGGATTACAAGCGGCTGAAGCTGCCCATACTTGATTGAATGAGCTGGACTGAAGCAGCCTCTCTGGTTTTAAAGCACACTCCTGCCCTGAACCCCGGGACAAAACAGCCGGACCATGACACAGGAGGATGGACGAATGCGTTTCAAGCCACTCACGCTGGAAGATTTGAACGACGAGCAGCGCCGCATCATGAACGACATCAACGCTGGTCCGCGCGGCGCGCAGAACCCCAACCGCTCCGCCGCACCCAGCGGCCTGTTCGGAGTCATGATCCGCGCCCCGGGACTGGCCGACCACGGCCAGAAGGTGGGGGCCTATCTGCGCTACGGCAGTTGCCTGGACGAGCGCATCTCGGAATTCGGCATCATCATCACCGCGCGCTACTGGAACTCACCCAGGGTGTGGGGCGCGCATTGCAAGCTGGCGCTGAAGGCCGGGCTGGGCCGCCAGACCGCCGAAGACCTGGCACAGGGCAAGAAGCCCTCGGGAATGAAGGAAGACGAGGCCGTGGCCTACCGCTACTGCATCGAGCTGCACCAGACCAAGACCGTCAGCGACGAGACCTTCGCCATCACCCAGAAGCAGTTCGGCGAGCAGGGTGTGGTCGATCTCACCGGCGTGGCGGGTTACTACTCCATGGCCTCGATGATGCAGAACATCAACGACGCGCCCTTCCCGGCCGGCTCGTTCCTGCCCATGCCATAGGAGGAGAGAGAACAATGAATCGTTTCCAAGGCACCACCACGGGCGCGGCCCTCACACAACTGGCGCAACTGGCCTGTGCCGCGGCGGGCATGCTGACCGCCCTGTCGGTTTTCGCCCAGGCCTATCCCGCCAAGTCCGTGCGCATGATCGTGCCCTACACGCCAGGGGCGACCACCGAGGTGGCGCGCGTCATTCTGCAACGGGTTTCAGCCTCGCTGGGACAATCCTTCGTGGTCGACCCCCGCCCGGGTGGCGGCGGTACCATCGGCACGAACGTGGTGGCGCGCTCAGCCCCCGATGGCTACACCCTGCTCTACTCCACCGCCGGCAACCTGCTGCAGGCGCCCTTCATGGTGAAGGATGTGCCCTTCCATCCCATCAAGGACTTCACCGCCATCATCGGCGTGGTCAAGACCGTGGGCATTCTTGCCATCAATCCGTCCATCCCGGTCCACTCGGTGAAGGAACTGATCGAATGGGGCAAGAAGAATCCCGGCAAGCTGTCCCTGGGCAATTCCGGTGCAGGCGCTGCTTACTACGTCGGCGTGGACCTGCTCAACAAGCTCGCGGGGGTGCCGGTCATCAACGTCCCCTACAAGGGCGGGGCCGAAGCCAATCTGGGCGCCATCGCCGGTGAAACCACCGGCGTCATCGGCTCGGTGACCAGCCTCAAGGCACTGGACAAGGCCGGCAAGCTGCGCGCGCTGGCGGTGATAGAAGGCACGCGCTTTGCCGGCCTGCCCAACCTGCCCACCGTGGGCGAGACCATCCCCGGCTTTGCCCTGCCGGTGGGGTTTCACGGCATCCTCGGACCGGCCGGCACGCCCCGGCCCATCGTCAACCGGCTGTACAGCGAAATCGCCGCCTCCCTGAAAACGCCGGAGGTGGTGAAGGCCCTGGACGGATTCGGGCTGGATGTGGCCGTGTCCGATCCGGACGAGTTCGCCGCCGCGCTCAAGTCTGATTACGACCTGTTCACCCGGATCGTGAAGCTGCTCGACATCAAGCCCTGATCAGGCTCCAACCATCCGTTTGACGCCCCGTTCCGGGGTCCGGTCCGGCGCCATGATGCATCCCGCGCCGCCGCGCCCCTGAGCGACTAAACACAGGAAGGCTCCCCGCCGCCATGCAGCCGTCACCATCCCTTTCCGGCACAACCGAAAGGTCGGTGCGCTCAGTGCGCTCAGTGCGCATAGCCACCGATGTCGGCGGCACTTTCACCGACATCGTCGCCTTCGACGAACACACCGGAGAAATACTTCACGGAAAAACGCTGACCACACCGCACAACCTGGTGGACGGCATTGTGTCCGGCGTGTTCAAGGCCGGCGTGGGCACCGACCGCACGCGCCTCTTCCTGCACGGCACCACCATCGCCATCAACACCATCATGGAGCGTTCGGGCGCGCGCACGGCGCTGCTCACCACCCGGGGCTTTCGCGACGTCTACGAGATCGGGCGCATCAACCGCCCGCAGGCCTACAACCTGTTCTTTCACAAGCACCAGCCGCTGATACCGCGCTCGCGCCGCTACGAGATCAATGAGCGCATCGGTGCCTCGGGCGAAATCCTGCAACCCCTGGACGAAGCCGGTATCCGGTCGGTGGCCGGGGAACTGCGCCGCCAGGGCATAGAAGCGGTGGCCATCCTGTTCTTCCATTCCTACCGTAATCCTGAGCACGAGCTGCGGGCCAAGCAGCTGATACAGCAGCTATGCCCGGGCATGTACGTGTGCGCCTCGCATGAGCTGTCGCAGGAGTATCGCGAATACGAGCGCACATCGACCGTGGCGGCCAATGCCTACATCGGCCCGCGCATCAACACCTACCTGGGCGAAATCGAAGACCGGCTGCGCCGGGAGAAACTGCACGGCCCCTTCTTCGTGGTGCAGTCCAACGGCGGCCTCTTCGACGCGGCGCGCGCCCAGCGCGAGTGCGTGCGCATGCTCGAATCGGGGCCGGCCGCCGGCGTGGTCGGAGCGCAGGCGATCTGCGCCCGCCTGGGCCTGGCCAATGCCATCGCCTTCGACATGGGCGGCACCACTGCCAAGGCCGGCGTGGTCTATGGCGGCGAGCCCATGATGGCCGGCAACATCATGGTGGGCGGCTACGAGGAAGGCCTGCCGATACAGATGCCGCTGATCGACATCCAGGAGGTCGGCACCGGCGGCGGCAGCATCGCCTACATCGAACCCGGTGGCGGACTGCGTGTCGGGCCGCAGAGTTCGGGGGCCTTGCCAGGCCCGGTGTGCTATGACCTGGGCGGCGAGCAGCCCACGGTGACCGACGCCAATCTCATCCTCGGGCGCCTGTCCCGGGACAACTTCCTCGGCGGCGAAATGCCGCTCAACCTGGACAGGGCCGAACACTCCCTGAAGCAGAACGTGGCCGATCCACTGCAGTTGTCCCTGACCGATGCCGCCAACGGCATCATCCGCATCGCCTGTACCACCATGTCCCAGGTGGTGACCCGCGTCACCACCGAGCGCGGCCTGGACGCGGGCGATTTCGCCATGGTGGCCTACGGCGGGGCCGGGCCTCTACATGCCTGCCTGGTGGCGCGCGAGTTGAACATCCCCACGGTCATCATCCCGCCCTCGCCCGGGCATTTCTCCGCCTACGGCATGCTCATGGCGGACCTGCGCCGCGACTTCGTGCGCACCTGGTTCCGGCCGGTGGCGACGCTGGAGTTCACCGAGATGGAAGCGCTGTACGCCGAGATGGAGTCAGCCGGCAGGCACGATGTCCAGCCGCACATGAACAGCGCGGGACAGATCGCAGCGAGCCGCAGCGCCGACATGCGCTACGTCAACCAGGAGCACTCGGTCACCGTGGAACTGCCCGCCGCGCTGTTCCAGGCGCGCGATCGCGCCGCGCTCAAGCAGCACTTCGACCAGGAGCACATGAAGCGCTACGGCTTCAATTCTCCCAAGGATCCGGCCGAGATCGTCAGCCTGTACAGCTCGGTGGTGGGACGGCTGGACAAGCCCTGCTCCAGACCCATCACCGCAGGCAAAGCCGGGAGCAAACCCGTTGCGGCCTCCAGCCGCCCGGTGTTCTTCACCGAGAGCAATGGCTTTACCGATACGCCCATCTACAACCGCGATGACCTGGGCCGCGGCGATCGCATCGCCGGACCGGCGCTGATCGAGGAGTACGCATCGACCACGGTCTTGCCGCCGGGGGACCGGCTCGAAGTCGGCGAGTTCGGCGATCTCATCATCACCATCGCCAGGCAGCAGCTCACGCAGGACGCAGACACCGCCGTCGCAACCGCGCGCGCAGACGACCCGGTCATCACCGAGATCGTGCGCAACTCCGTGGTGGCCATCACCGAGGAGATGAAGAGCAATCTCATGCGCACCGCCTGCAGCATGATCATCTACGAGGCCCAGGACTTCACCGTCGGACTGTTCGATGCCCGGGGCAACACCGTGTCCATCGGCATAGGCCTGCCCATGTTCGTGCACGGCATGAGCTACACGGTGAAGGCCATGCTGGGGCACTTCGGCGTGGCCGGCATGGCCCCGGGCGACGTGCTCATCACCAACGATGCCTACATCACCGGCAGCCACCTTAACCATGTCACGCTGTCGGTGCCGATCTTCCACGATGGCGTGCTGGTGGGGTTTTCCGCCTGCATGGCACACTGGGCCGACATCGGCGCGGCGCTCAACATCGTCACCCGCGACATCTATTCGGAGGGCCTGCAACTGCCCATGCTGAAGATGTATCGCGCCGGCGTGATCAACGAGGACCTGCTGGAAATACTGCGCATGAACGTGCGCATCCCGGAGCGCGCCATGGGCGACCTGCAGGCGCAGATCGCCGCGGTGAAGACCGGGGCGAAGCGCTTTCTCGAACTGATCGCGCGCTACAGCCGGGCGGCGGTGTTGAACGGCATCGTCGCCATCATGGATCGCAGCGAAGTGCAGGCACGCCAGCAGGTGGCCACCATTCCCGACGGCGTCTATGAGGGCGAGTCCTATATGGACGACGACGCCGTGGACCAGGGGCAGCGCGTGCCCATCCGCGTCAAGGTCATCGTCAAGGGCGAGCAGATGACCGTGGACCTCTCCAACGTCAGCCTGCAGGTGAAGGGCTTCTACAACTCCGGCGAATCCGCCGGGA
>CAXNIK010000153.1:0-8181 GCA_964202115.1 Burkholderiales bacterium | reverse complement strand
TTCAAACCGGGACCATTTTTAAAAACATATTTTCTAGGCGCCGCCGTCTTTACTCCGGGACCGGGCTCGTCCAACAAACGGTTCAGATCGCGGCTCGCTTTGCTCGCGCGATCTAACCTTAGTCGTTATGCGTCGTCACGCCCGTCGGGCACGTATTGGTGTGACAACGCAATGCCTGAATGCAGCCGAGCGCAAACATGAATCCGCGCGCCGTATTGACAAAATCGGCGCCCGCGCACAATGCCCACGCGGCTTTGGCCGAGGTCACAAGTTTGCCGGCGGCAATCACGCGAACGCGGCCTTTCAAATCCGCCTGCAGCAACGAGTCGACCACGCGCGGCAGCGCCTCGGCGATCGGCAGACTTACATGATGACTAGGTATATGTGCTTGGTGATTTTTTAATTAACAAGAAATTACTACGGAAAACCCTACGGTAAAGATTGCATATCAACCGGGCTAAGGCGGCCATTCCGCGTCCGCGAATTGGTTTGGCAATGATGGTGTAGAGACAGCTATGCCATGCTCGCCACAGGCCTCCCAGCAACGCCCAGAGCCACCGGGGGGCATAGGGCCTTGGACCTGCCGCAATGGCTGGGGTAGAACCCGTGCGGAAATTTTGATTTTTGCTGCTTCTATCGTCTGCCACTGCATATTGCTTGCGTTATCAGCACCACCGCGCTTCAATGGCTGCACGCGTCTACTTCCAGATTTAAGCACAATGGCACAATCCGGCAAAACAACGAATGTCATCGGTAGGGATTACTGAGTGTTCGAATCCTCCTTGGCCCGCCAGTACATAGACCTCCAACTCGCTCAGGCGGCGTTGAGGCCCCGCTTCCTGTGGGGCTTAGCGCCAAAAGCTCCTGACTGGGGTCGCGGTATTTTTTCGCAAAAACCGTCTCAAACCCCGTTTATCTCAAAACCTCCTGACTTTTTCGGGCTTAGTACGGCGGCGTGGGTTTTCGGGTTTTGGCAAAAACGCTCCCGTACCTTGAGCAACGAAAGTTCGTGGTAAGGTGCATTTTGGTCATCACAAAATCTATGAAACCCTGCTGTGCGCTTGCAATGACTTTTCTTTCCAGTCTGCTTAACCTTAGAACTTGGGTTTGTCTGCCAGGACTTTTGGTCATTACCGCTGTGCAGGCCCAGTCCGACTGTCGTCCACTCACACCCGACGTGGCTCAATTAGTGGAAATCCGATCCGGGTTTCATCGAGTCAACGGTCCGCTGGCCGAGTTTGACCCCTGTCATCGCTCAGTCCAGCTGTCGATGCCTGGTTTTTTTGCTGACAAGCTTGGTGACAAGCCACCGCTGATGATCATCGCGCACGGGGGTAACGGTCCGGGTGCGGCCGAACAGGAAATGGTTCGTCGCATGAATGCGCGTGGCGTGGCCACCTTGTTGTTTGATGCCTATGAGATGAATGGCTTTCAGTATCGGGGTACCCCGCTCTTTCTGACGGGTGCCCCCAATGAGTCACGCCAGCGCATGATCTTCAAAGCGACATTGGGGGCTTATCACTGGATTCGCCAAAACCCGCGCATTGATACCTCACGCCTTTTCATTCATGGCCTGTCGAACGGTGGAAGTGTGGCCTTGAACATGGCTGCCGTGGTTGACCCGTTACATGTGCGAATGGTCTTTTCTGAAGGAGCTCCCTCGGCAGGCATCGGTATGCCCGACCAGATCCGAGTACCTCTCAAAATGGTTTTCGGTAGGCTCGACAACTATGGTGGAAAAACCGAAGATGACTGGATGCCTCTGCGCACGGATCCTTGTAATGTCAATCGGTCAGCTGAAGCGGCGGCGCCAGGCACTACACAACGCTGCAGCTCTAATGTCAATCCGACAGATCAGGGCCTTTCTCCGCAGCAATGGGGTGAGCAACTCAAAGCCGCGGGCCAGCCGGTGGAATTCTGGTTCTACGAAGATGCTGCTCATGGCTTGCTCATAGGGTATATCGATCGTGGCATGCGAACCTATGGCTCTGGCCCGACTGCCGCCAGGCGCTACGGGTGGACGGGCGCTAGCCCAGATGCGGCAAACAAGTTCACCGCCGATCTGATGAAGGCAATTAAGGCAACCTATCCGTAGCACTTAGCGCTTTAAAAGCGGACCACGATGTCCTGACTTTTTCGGGCTTAGTACGGCGGCGTGAGTTTTGGGGTTTCGGCTAAAACGCCCCCGTACCTTGATGAACGGAAGTTAGTGGTGGGGTGGGGTTTGGGTGCCAAGGATCAAACGGCAGCCCTTGTCCCTACCTGCTGCCATTTTCTATCTCTCTAATGCTTTTACTGCCTGTTCAACTTCGCATAACCTATGTTCTATGTCCATCAACTTCTCTAATATCCCGAGGCGCCAGTTCGTTGCTCTCCCCGCATGAGCACGGCGCCTGACCGGCAGTAGCCAAGCTGCGATTTTTGCGGCACAATGCTTCGTAGTCTGTTGTTTAGGTGGAATTTTCTTACTGTTGGTTCTTTCTTTTAAGGTTGCACAGGACAGGAATTTATGGCTACGGATGCCCCGCTCATTCTGACTCTGGACTTTCACGGCATACCTCATCGCTGGATTACCTGGCAGCAAGCCTGCTTCTACTACGCAAAAAATCTGGTTGCCTGGACCCTGGGCGAGACGGCCTTTACTGTCTACGGAGGGGTTTCCAAACTGACCGGGCACCGCTCCAGCATTTCCGGCCAGTCCATTATTGCCATCAAGGGCAAGGCCATGGCCATCAAGGGCTTTAATCAGGTGCCACCGCTCAATAACCGGGAACTGTTCCGGCGCGACCACCACACCTGTGGCTACTGCGGCGGCGAATTCAACTTTCTGCGGCTGACCCGCGACCACATCACGCCGGCATCGCGCGGTGGCAGGGATGTGTGGATGAACGTGGTCACTGCCTGTCGCCATTGCAACGGCATCAAGCGCAACCGCACGCCCGAGGAAGCCGGCGTGCAGCTCATCTATGCACCTTATGTTCCCAATCGTGCCGAGTACCTGATATTGACCAACCGTCGCATACTGGCCGACCAGATGGAATTCCTGAAACCCCATGTCTCCAGCCACAGCCGGGCACTTTCGCTGGCCGGCTCTTCGGCCTGATCCGGATTCTTCTCCGGGCGCCGCCGGATGGCATCCGCACGCCTCTGCAGTAAAATCGCACATCGCCCGCACAGGCATTTATCGAGCAGCAAGCCTTGAAAGCCACTTTCCTTGATTTCGAGCAGCCGATCGCGGAGCTGGAGGCCAAGATCGAGGAATTGCGCTTTGTCCAGGATGATTCCGCGGTCGATATCTCGCAGGAGATCCAGAGTCTGCAAAAGCGCAGCCAGGCGCTGACCAAGGACATCTACAGCAAGCTCACGCCATGGCAGGTGGCGCAGGTCGCCCGGCATCCGCAGCGTCCCTACACTCTCGATTACCTGGGGATGATCTTTACCGATTTCGAGGAACTGCATGGAGACCGTGGTTTTGCCGATGACGCATCCATCGTCGGTGGCATGGCACGTTTCAATGGCCAGTCGGTGGTGGTCATTGGCCACCAGAAGGGGCGCGACACACGCGAAAAGATCCACCGCAATTTCGGCATGCCCCGGCCCGAGGGCTACCGCAAGGCCTTGCGCATCATGCGCATCGCCGAGAAATTCGGCCTGCCGGTGATCACCTTCATCGATACGCCCGGCGCCTATCCCGGCATAGGCGCCGAAGAGCGAGGACAATCCGAGGCCATAGGGCGCAACCTGTATGCCATGACGGAGTTGCGCGTGCCCATTGTGTGCACTGTCATAGGAGAAGGCGGTTCCGGCGGGGCCCTGGCCATCGCCGTGGGCGATACGGTGCATATGCTGCAGTACTCGACCTATTCGGTGATTTCGCCGGAAGGCTGTGCTTCCATCCTGTGGAAGAGCGCGGACAAGGCGCCGGAGGCGGCCGATACCCTGGGCATTACCGCGGTGCGCCTGAAAACCCTGGGCCTGATAGACAAGATCATCAGCGAACCTCTGGGGGGCGCACATCGCGATCCGGCGGCCATGGGCCAGAGCCTGAAGAAATCCCTGCAGGATGCCTTGCGCTCCTTGAGTGACAAGACTCCGGATGAGTTGGTCGAGGAGCGCTTCGAGCGCCTCATGGGCTATGGCAAGTTCAAGGAAGCAGAGCTGCGCTGAACTGGTCGCGGGGGTGGCGGACCGCCTGCGATCCGCGCTTGCTCCAGACGCTTGTGTGCTGCTGGGCCTGTCCGGCGGCATGGATTCAGTGGTGCTGCTGGATATTCTCTGCCGCCTTCGCGGCGACCTGGGTTTTGCGCTGCAGGTCGCCTACGTCAATCATGGCATCAGTCCGCATGCATCCGAGTGGGGCGCGTTCTGCGAGAGCTTGTGCCGCAAGAGGGGCCTGCCCCTGGAGATCATCGAGGTGGACATCGCGCCTCATCGGCACCTGGGACTGGAAGGCGCTGCCCGACAGGCCCGCTACGAAGCGCTGGCCGCCCGCGCGGTCGATGTCATCGTGGTGGCGCAGCACCAGGACGATCAGGCTGAAACCTTGCTGCTGCAGCTCATGCGCGGGGCAGGCGCCAAGGGTCTGGGAGGCATGCTGCCGGAGCGTGGCATGCCGGGCAGCACGACACGCCTGTTACGGCCGCTGCTCGATGTCCCGCGCCAGGACATCGAGCGCTACGCTCGGGAATTGCTGCTGGAATGGGTGGAGGACGAATCCAATTCCGATGTTCGCCTGAAGCGCAACTTCCTGCGCGCACGCGTTCTGCCGGTGCTGGAGGAGGGTTTTCCAGGCGCGCGCGCCGCCATTGCCCGCAGCGCGGCCAATCTTGCCGAGGCCAGCCTGTTGCTCGACCAACTCGCCGGCGAGGACAGGGGGCGCCTGCAAGCCGACGGCGGCCTGAACATCGCAGGCTTGCTGGCACTGGGCGATGCGCGCGGGCGCAACGTGTTGCGCCACTGGGGGGAACAGCAAGGTCTCACCTGGCCGGGGAACAGCAGGCTGAAGGAATTACTGCGCCAGCTTGCCACGTCACGGATGGATGCCCGCACCGATGTCGCTGTTGGAGCCTGGTCATTTCGTGCCTATCGCAGCAACCTTTATCTGGAGCCGGCGGCTCACGACCATGCGACCTGCGTGACAGACTGGAAAGGCGAGACGGTGCTGGCCTTGCCCGTCCTCGGCGGACAGGTGCGATTCATGCCGGCCAGCGGGCAGGGTATATCAGCTTCCATGCTGGAAGGACAGGCCGTAACGCTGCGTTCACGCCAGGGCGGCGAGCGACTGCAGCCGGATTGCGCCCGGCCGCGGCGCACGCTCAGAAATCTTTTTCAGGAGCAGGGCGTGCCGCCCTGGCAGCGGGACAGATTACCTTTTGTCTACTGCAACGATCAGTTGATAGCCGTGCCGGGCATAGGTGAGGACTGCCGCTGGCACGCCAGGCCAGGTGAGCCAGGCTGGATCATCAGCTGGGAGCCGGCCACGGTGCCGGCTATGGTGCGGGCTTAGGTTCTGATCCGGAACCTCAGCCAGGTTCTCAGGCGGCAGCACTCTGGGCCTGGACTCTGGCAGCCGGCTTGTTCAGGCTGTCCAGTTCAATGCGGACAAGACTGCCTTTGCCGCTGGGCGGCGTTTCGATCCTGACGTTGCCGCCGTGGCGATTGGTGATTTCCCTGACGATGGCCAGGCCCAGGCCGCAGCCGTTTCCCTCGGTCCCCTTGACGCGGTAGAAGCGCTCGAAGACATGCTCGCGCTCCGCAGTCGGGATGCCCGGGCCATTGTCTTCCACTTCCATGATGGCCATCCCTTCGCGTTCCTCGGTGCGAACCGTGACCATCCCTCCCGCCGGTGTATAGCTCAGAGCGTTATCCATGAGGTTGGCCAGCAGTTCGCGCATCAGCAAGGGGTCTCCATAGGTCCATGCGTCCTGCAATTCAAAGCCCATGTCGATATTTTTCGCAACGGCCCTGGGAACCCAGTCCTGTACTGCCCGTCCGGCGACTTCCCGCAGGTTGACCGGATTGTGATGCAGGTTGGGGATTCCCTCGGGCTCGGAGCGGGCCAGGGTGAGCAACTGGTTGACCAGGTGGCTGCTGCGCTCGGTTTCACTGGCGATCATTTCCAGCAGGGAGCGCAACTCCACGGTGCTGGGCTGGCGCAAGGCCAGCTCGCCGTGGGTTTTCAGGCCTGCGAGCGGGGTTCGCAACTGATGGGCGGCATTGGCAATGAAACGTTGCTGCCCGTCTATGGCGGCCTTGAGGCGGCCGAGCAACTGATTGATTGCGGCGATGATGGGCACGACTTCGGTCGGCTTGTTTTCAGCGATGACAGGACTCAGGTCCTTCATGGAGCGCGCGGCGATGTCGTCGCGCAACTGCTCCAGCGGCTCCAGCCCGCGCTTGATGCCGTACCAGAGCAGCACAATGGCGGCGACTGCCACGATCAACTCCGACAGCATGGATGCGAGCAGTATTTCCAGCACGATCATGTCGCGCTTCACGTAGGTTTCCGCCGCCTGCACGATGATGCTGCCATCGGGATGCGGGACATGCAGCGCGGCCACCCGCAGTCGCTCGTCGTCGCTGCGTATGTCGTAATAAATATGGCCGGAAGGCGGAATGCTGATGGACGGTGGCGGCAGGCGAGGCGTGCCGGCAATGACCTCATTGTCGGGCCCGCGCACCTGTATGAACATCCGGTCGCGTGAATCGACACGCAGGGCGTCGAATGCTTCCGGAGGAAGATTGATGCTGATGCCCTTCTCGCCCCTGGAGATGGAATTGGCGATGGCCAGCACCGGGTCCAGCAGCGCGTTGTCGTAGGCGATGTTGGCGGCGCCAGAGGCCAGGTAGTAGTTGGGGACAGCGCTGGCCAGTATCAGCACCGACAGCGGCCATACCAGCCAGCCGGTGAGTATGCGCCTGAGGCTGGTGGGCGACGGCCTAGTGGGCGGCATCCGGGTCTTCCACCAGATAGCCGAAGCCGCGCACGGTGCGTATGCTGATGCCGGCGCTGTTCAGCTTGCTGCGGAGCCTGGAGATATAGACCTCGATGGCATTGTGGGTCAGCGAATCGTCCCAGCTGCACAAGGCCTGCAGCATCTGTTCCTTGCTGACCACCTGTCCGGCGCGCATGAGCAGGTATTCCAGTACCCCCCATTCGCGCGGGGGCAGTTCCAGGGGCTCTTTGTCGATATGGGCACGCCGGCCGGTGATATCCACAGTGAGTCTGCCAAACTGCATGCGCGGGCTGCGCACGGCCTGGCTGCGCCGTATCAGCGCGCGCACGCGAGCCTCCAATTCCAGCAGCAGGAAGGGCTTGGTCACGTAATCGTCGGCGCCCAGGTCCAGTCCGTGCACACGGTCGGCTTCGGAATCATGGGCGGTAAGCAGCAGGATGCTGCCGGTCTGGCGCTGCTTGCGCAGGGTTTTCAGCACCTCGAAGCCGTCTATGCCGGGCAGGCTCACGTCCAGGATGATGAGGTCGTAGTGCTCCTCGGAACAGGCGCGCAGGGCCAGTTCGCCGGTGGCGGCATGGTCCACGGCATAGCCGGAATGCTTCAGGGTCCGCAGCAGCCCGTCGGCCAGGGCCTTGTCGTCTTCCACGATCAGTAAGCGCATGCCGCATCCTTTCAAACCTCGGCCAGAATAGCATGGCAAGCCTGTCCAACTCCTTGCGTTGCCCCACCCCGCCTGAACGCGTAAAATACCGCCGCTCGGGGTGTAGCGTAGCCTGGTAGCGCGCCTGGTTTGGGACCAGGATGTCGGGAGTTCAAATCTCTCCACCCCGACCAGTTCAAAGCGAAGGAAAGCATCCCTTCAGACCCAGTGCCCGTAGCTCAACTGGATAGAGCACCAGCCTTCTAAGCTGGGGGTCGTGGGTTCGAGTCCCGCCGGGCACGCCAAAGCTGGCGGTGCGGTGGGTTGTGTTTCAGTGGTGGCGGTAGCTCAATGGTAGAGTCCTGGATTGTGATTCCAGCTGTTGTGGGTTCGAATCCCATCCGCCACCCCAAATTTCTCAATGGTTTACGGGTCCGCCCGTCACTTCAGCCGCCTACGCTGTGACCAAATTGTGACTAGGCTCAGTCACAACCAGCGTCGGAAGTACGCCGTCAATTGCCTTAGATGCCTTGGCGAGGTCTCCCGGGCCGATATGGGCATACCGCCTAACCATTTCGGTTGAGT
>CAXNIK010000152.1:0-8189 GCA_964202115.1 Burkholderiales bacterium | reverse complement strand
TCTCCCCTGCCCCTGCCGCAGCTCGGAGGATGGGGACCATCCGTACGCCACCTGCTGCCAGCCTTGGCACACAGGCCTCGCCACAGGTACAAATGCGGGTCTCCACGCTCCCACCCCCGAAGCCCTGATGCGCTCGCGCTACAGCGCCTATGCCGTGGGCCTGATCGATTACCTGCTCGCCACCTGGTATCCGGAAACCGCGCCGGGTGAACTGGAACTGTCGCCGATCAAATGGATAGGCCTGGAAGTGCGACACGCAGAGCAAACCGGCGATGCCGGCGTGGTGGAGTTCGTCGCGCGCTGCCGCGTGAACGGGAAAGCGCAGCGCATGCACGAGATCAGCCGCTTCGTGCGCGAAGGCGGACGGTGGTATTACATTGACGGACAGATGGTGAACGAACCGGATTGAGCCGGCGTTGAACGAATTTTGAACATTGTCAGGAGAATTCCGTGAACGGAAAATTGATCTTTAAATGCAGCGCGTGTGTTCTCGCCCTGGGCGTGACGGCGCTTTCATCCGGCGTGAGCCTGGCGCAAAGCGAAAATCCTGAGCTGTACCCCTCCAAACCGGTGCGGCTGATCATTCCCTTCGCACCAGCGGGCTCGACCGATCTGCTGGGCCGTGTGGCCGCCGAGGTGCTCGCCGCCGAATTGAAGCAGCCTTTCATTTCCGTCAACGTCGCCGGTGCCGGCGGCACCATCGGTGCCATGCAGGTGGTGCGCGCCAAGCCCGATGGCTACACGCTGATGCTGGGCACGGCCGGCACCATCATCAACAATCCGCATATGGATCCCAACATCGGCTACGACCCGCAGAAGGACTTCGTCGCCATCACCTCGGTGTGGTCGCAGCCCAGCGTGGTCATGGTGCGCAAGGAAGGCTCCTATGCCAACCTGAAAGAACTCATCGCCGATGCCAAGCGGCGTCCCGGCGCCTTGAACTACGGCTCCTCCGGCGTGGGCGCCTTCAACCACCTGAGCTCGGAATATTTTTCCAGCCTGGCCGGCATCAAGATGACTCACATCCCCTACAACGGCGTGGCGCCGGCCATCACCGCGCTGATGGGGGGCACTCTCGATGTCGTGCTCGGTCCGGTGACCAATCTGATTGCCAGCTCCGAGCGCCTCATGGGCATCGCCATCTCCTCGAAAACCCGCTCCACCTTCACGCCCAACGTGCCCACGGCCGCCGAAGCCGGGCTGTCCGGGTTTGTTTACAGCTCCTGGGGTGGACTGTTCGCGCCGGCAGGCACTTCGCCGCGCATCGCGGAAAAGATTGCCCTCGCCCTGGCCCGCGGCTCCAACAGCGAGTCGGTGAAAAAGCGCTACGCCGCCAATGGCGTGGAGCCCGAATTCACCACGCCTGGCGAGTACCAGGTGCAGATCGCAGCCGACATCAAGAGCGGCGGCCAGTTGATCCGCACCATCGGCCTGCGCGCGGACAAGTGATGCGGCCATGACCGGCCCCGACGCCCCCGGAGGCGCCCCCCGTTTCTGCGGCCGCACCGCCATCGTCACCGGCGCCGCTGCCGGTATCGGCAAGTCCATCGCCAGCGGTCTTGCCGCGGGCGGCGCAGCGGTGATGCTGGTGGACATAGACATGGCCGGGCTGGAGAAGACCACTGCAGAGATCATCGCCGCAGGCGGGAAGGCCATGTTCACAGTCGCCGATGTCACCGAAGAACAACCCGTCGCCGACATGGTCAGGCGCACCGTAGATACTTTTGGCGGCGTGGACATCCTGGTCAACAACGTCGGCGGCAGTTCCAGGGGCGGACGCATCTGGGAGCAGCCCCTGGAGATCTGGCAGGCGGTGATCAGGCGCAACCTGCAGTCGAGCTTCCTGTGCACGCGCGCTGCGGTCCCGCACATGATGGAAAAGAAATGGGGCCGCATCATCGGCCTGTCCTCCGGGGCAAGCCAGGGCACGCCCTGGCGGGCGCTGTACCGCGGCGGGGCGGACTACGCCACGGCCAAAGGCGGCGTCGAGGCCTTCGCGCGCCACCTGTCGCTGGAACTGGCTGAATTCAACATCACTGCCAATGCCGTCGCGGCCGGCCCCATCGAAACCGAGCGCCTGCGCGAATCTTTCAAGCAGATGGAACACCTGGAATACAGCCCGATCCGCGAAACGCCGCTGCACCGCCTGGGACAGCCGCATGAGGTGGCCAGCGCCGTGCTCTACCTGGCCAGCGAGGAGGCAGGCTACATCACCGGCCAGACCATACGCGTGACAGGTGGACGATAGGGGGACGCTGAACAAGGCGGAGGAAGCGCGGTGGCAAGACAGTTGAAACTGGGCGTGATCATGAAGGGCCACGGCAGCCACATCGCCGGATGGCGCCATCCCTCGGTGGATCTTGTCAAGGCCACGCGCTTTGCCCAGTACGCCGACATCGCCAGACTCGCCGAAAGTGCCAAGCTCGATTTTGTCTTCCTGGCCGATTCGCCCTCGGTGTCCTACATGCACCAGCCGGTGATGCTCCGGCGCGTGCCGCAGGTCTATCACATCGAACCGGTGACGCTGCTCTCGGCCCTGGCCCCGCTGACCAAACACATCGGCCTGGTGGGCACCATCACCACCACCTTCAGCGAACCCTACAACGTGGCGCGCATGTTCGCCTCGCTCGATCACATCAGCGACGGGCGCGCCTGCTGGAACGTAGTGACCACCACCAACGACCAGACCGCCCCCAACTTCGGCCTGGCTGAGCAGATGCCCAAGCCCGAGCGCTATGCCCGCGCCTCCGAGTTCGTCGATGTCGTGCGCGGCCTGTGGGACAGCTGGGAGGAGGACGCCTTCATCATGGATCGCGCAAGCGGCATCTACGCCGATCCTGACAAGATGCACTTCCTCGACTACAGGAGCGAGCGCTTCGCCGTGCGCTGCCCGCTCAACGTGCCGCGCACGCCCCAGGGCCAGCCGGTGGTCTGCGTGGCGGCCGACTCCGAGGACGGCCGGGAACTGGCTGCGCGCGCAGCAGACTTGATGTTCAACGCCCAGCTCAATATCGACAGCGCCCGCGTCTTCTACAAGGACGTGAAGGGCCGCATGGCGAAGTACGGCCGCAAGCCCAATGATCTTTCCATCGTCCTTGGCTGCACCTTCATCACCGGCCGAACCGATGAGGAAGCCCAGGAGAAATACGCCTTTCTGGAATCGCTCATCGATGTCGAGATCGGCATGCAGTACCTCAACTACCTGGCGCTGCGCGATCTGTCCGGCTATGCGCTCGATGAACCCCTGCCCGCCATCCTGAAGGAGGACCGCAGCCGCTCGCGCCTGAACATCGTGGTGGACGCAGCCGAGCGCGACGGCCTCACCCTGAGGCAGACCGCCATCCGCTATGCCGACAGCTTTGGCCACCTGCGCATGGTGGGCAGCGGCCAGTCCGTCGCCGATCAGATTCAGGAATGGTACGAAACCGAGGCGGCGGACGGCTTTGTCATCCGCATGGCCTACGCGCCGGAGTCACTGACCGACTTCAACACCCTGGTGCTGCCGGAGTTGCAAAAGCGCGGCCTGTTCCGCACCGAGTACGCGGGCAAAACCTTTCGCGAGAACCTGGGATTGTCCAAGCCGGTGTCCATGCATGCTTCTGGCTAGAATCCCAACCCCTACCAACGATAAACACCAAAGGAGAACCCCATGGCCGACAAGCCCACGTTCGGACGTTATGCCGAAAGTCCCTACGACCAGATGACACCGGAGCAGCAGGCAGGCTTCAACGTCCTGATGGAAACACGCGGCAAGCTGCCCGGCCCGGCGAAGATCTATGTGCACAATCCCAAGCTGGCCAAGGTGCTGGGGCCGCTGGGCAAGCATTTCCGCACCGAGTACTCGCTCTCCGAGCGCGAACGCGAGATCGTCGTCATCATCTTCTGCGCCAAGTTCAACACCGCCTACGCCACCGACGCGCACGAAAAGCACGCCAAGAAAACCGGACTGCCCGCAGACAAGGTCGAAGCCATCCTGTCCGGCCTGACCACCCACTTCGACGACAAGCGCGAGCAGGTCATCTACGAGATGTCCATCTGCCTGGCCAACGCGCGCTGGGTGTCCAAGGGACTCTTCGATCGCGCCGTCGAAACACTCGGCCACGTGGGCGTCACCGACGTCATCTCCCTGGGCGGCTTTTATTCGACGGTGGCGATGACGCTGGCTTTCTATGACGTGCCGGCGGGGTCGACCGGGATGGAGCGCTGAGCGATTGCATGCCAGGTTCCGTAGGTATTACAATTTCCATTCAGGTAATACTTACGGAGACACGCCATGACAACCACGCTGACCAGCAAAGGCCAGGTGACCATCCCCAAGCAGATTCGCGATGCCCTGAATCTGGCACCGGGTTGTTCGGTGGATTTCGTCGTCAACCGGGATGGTGAAGTGGTCATTCACAAAGCTGGTGCACGCCCCAGCCGCAAGCGCGACCGATTCGAAGCCGTTCGCGGCAAGGCGAACGTGAAGTGGCGCACCGACGAGCTGATGGCCCTGCTGCGCGGCAAGGATTGATGCTCCTCGTCGACACCAATGTGCTGGTTGACGTCCTGGAGGACGATCCGATGTGGGCGGACTGGTCCATCGGCCAGTTGCGCGCCCAGTCAAAGATCCATCGCCTGGCGATCAACCCGATCATCTACTCGGAACTGTCGCTGACGTTCTCCACCGTCGAGACCCTGGATCGAACCATCGGTGATCTGGGTCTGGCGATGATCGAATTGCCGCGACCGGCATTGTTCCTGGCGGGAAAAGCATTTGTGCGCTATCGCAGGCAGGGAGGCAAGAAAGGCAGCGTGCTCTCTGATTTTTTCATTGGCGCGCACGCGGCTGTCAGCGAGTATCCCCTGCTGACCCGCGACACACGTCGCTATGCGTCTTATTTTCCGAGTGTCAGGTTGATCGTCCCCGATGTCGGGGTGTAGCGCGTAACAGTCGCGCGAACGGATGATCCGCCTGCCTGGGCGGAGTCGCATTCTTTAATATGATCACTTTACTAATTGATACATTATCCTTCGTTGATAAACAGAATTAATATTGTCAATATTAACCTCCATGACCGAACACCAGCACACCGAATGGAAGCAATCCTGGCGCGATGAATACCTGCGCTGGATCTGCGGCTTCGCCAATGCCGAGGGCGGCACGCTATCCATCGGCCGCGACGACAAGGGCAAGGCAGTCGGCGTGAAGGACGCAAGAAAGCTCATGGAGGACATCCCCAACAAGGTGCGCGACATCCTGGGCATCATGGTGGATGTGAACCTGCGCGAGCTGGCGGCGGGTGATGTGCTGGACATCGTGGTGCCGGCCTACAGCAACCCGATCAGCTACCGGGGCGAGTATTGCTACCGCAGCGGCAGCACGAACCAGACGCTTAAAGGCGCGGCGCTTGACCGCTTCATGCTGCGCAAGCAGGGGAGGCACTGGGATGGTGTGCCTTTGCCTGGGGTGTCGGTAACGCAGCTCTCCAGCCCGGCTATCGCGGCCTTTCGCCGGAACGCCAGAGAGAGCCGCCGGCTGGATGCAGCAGCCTTGCGTGTGGGGGCCGCGGGCCTGCTGGACCGGCTGCGCTTGACCGAGGGCAAATACCTGAAACGTGCGGCTGCGTTGCTGTTTCACGCCGAGCCGGACCGCCTCATCACCAATGCCTACGTCAAGATCGGCTATTTCGAGAACAACGCCGATCTGCTCTACCACGACGAAGTGCACGGCGACCTGTTCACCCAGGTCGAAAATGCCATGGATTTGCTTACAACCAAATACCTGCGCGCCGGCATAAGTTACCGCCGCCTTCAGCGGCTGGAGACACTGCCCGTGCCGGAGGAAGCCTTGCGCGAGGCGCTGCTCAATGCCGTGATCCACAAGGACTACGGCACCGCGACGCCCATACAGATCAGCGTGTATCACGACCAGTTGATGATCTGGAACCCAGGAGAACTGCCGCCCGACTGGAACATTGCCCGGCTGACCGGCAAGCATCCATCACAGCCCTACAACCCCGATGTGGCCAATGGCTTCTTCCGGGCCGGGATGATCGAAGCCTGGGGACGCGGCATCGAGCGCATCCTGCTGGCCTGTCGCGCCGCCGGCACGCCCAGGCCAAAGGTGCGGTTTGATCATGGCGGGCTGTGGGTGGTGTTCCCTTACCCGGCGGGCCGGGAGGCGATGGAGGGGAAGAGGTTGGATGAAAGGGTCGGTGAAAAGGTCGGTGAAAAGGTCGGTGAAAATTTGACGGCCAATCAGAAGCAGATGCTTGCATTGCTGCGCCAAAAGCCGCGTATCGCAGCGCCCGAACTAGCCCGACACACCGGCATTTCCAAACGGAAGATTGAAACGAACATCGCCAAACTTAAGGCGATGGGCTACCTCCAACGCATCGGCCCGGCCAAGGGCGGGCGCTGGAAGGTACTCGTATGAGAAACCTCTGGCACTGTTTGCGTATCGGCCCCAACGCCCCCGAGCTGCGCTATCCATCCATCGACAGGGCTGAAGCTTCGCCGAATGTCGCGGAACCAGACAGGGAATACTGATTCCATGCGCGTCCTCTACGTCAGCACCGAGGTATACCCGGCGCTCAAGACCGGCGGCCTGGCCGATGTGAACGCGGCCCTGCCCAGGGCTTTGATGGATGCCGGCGCCGAGGTGCGCCTGCTGCTGCCGGCCTTCCCCGCGCTGCTTGCCGCGACGCAGAACCTTGCCGAGGTGGTGCGCCTGCGCTCGCCCATCCCGGCCACCGGAGCCGGAACCAGCGTACGCATCCTGCGCGGCAAACTCTCCGGCGTGACCGCCTATCTGATCGAGGCGGATCAGTTCTATGCCCGCCCGGGAAATCCCTACGTCGATGAGCAGGGCCGCGACTGGCCGGACAATCATCTGCGATTCGCGCTGCTGGGCTGGACGGCATCGCGCTTCGCCGATGGCAGCGTGGATGAGTGGCTCCCCGACATCGTGCACGGGCATGACTGGCATGCCGGATTGGCGCCTGCCTATCTGGCCGCCCGGGGCGGTGAGCGTCCGGCCTGCGTGTTTACCGTCCACAACCTTGGGTTCCAGGGTCAATTCGCAGCGGAAACCTTCCGTGACCTAACCCTGCCGGCGCATTTTTTCTCCCTGCAGGGCCTGGAGTTCTACGGCAAGGTGAATTTCATGAAGGCCGGCCTGCATTACGCCGACCGGATCACCACGGTCAGCCCCACCTACGCGCGTGAGATCCAGACCCCGGAATTCGGCTTTGGCATGGACGGCTTGCTGCGCTCCCGGGCAGGCGTGCTCAGCGGCGTGCTCAATGGCGTGGACTACTCGGTGTGGAATCCCGCCGCGGACGCAGCCATCGCGGCGCCCTACAACAAGGCTGATCCCGCGGGCAAGGCGGTGTGCAAGACCGCATTGCGCGCAAAACTGGGGCTCACGTCTGGTTCCAGCCCGTTGTTTTGCGTTGTCAGCCGCCTGAGCGAGCAAAAAGGGCTGGACCTGGTGCTGGAGGCGCTGCCCGATCTGGTGCGTTCCGGGGGGCAACTGGCCCTGCTCGGCTCCGGCGACAGCGCCCTGGAATCGGGCTTCCTCGCCGCGACGGCGCGATTTCCGGGCATGGTGAGCGTCCGGCTCGGTTACGACGAAGCGCTCGCACACGGCCTTTTTGCCGGCAGCGATGCGACACTGGTTCCATCGCGCTTCGAACCCTGCGGGCTCACCCAGATGTATGCCATGGCCTACGGCTCGCTGCCGCTGGTGCACCGCGTGGGCGGACTGGCCGACACCGTGACCGATGCCAGTGCCGCGAACCTGGCAGCGGGCACAGCCACCGGCTTCGCCTTCGACAATGCGGATGCGGCCGGCCTGCGCACTGCACTGGTCCGCGCATTTGCGCTGTGGCAAGACCAGCCGGCGTGGGCGCGCGTGCGCGCCTGTGCCATGCGCCAGAACTTCAGTTGGCAACTGGCGGCACGCCGCTATCTGGATCTGTACCGGGATTTGCGCCCTTTGGCATGATCATTGCCTCTTTTCCCGGGTTCAGGCTGACATGGGGCGCTAGAATGCGCGCTGTCCAGGGCGGGAAGGTTTGATGGGTACGGATACGATGGCCAAGCAAAAATAAACAACCCCGCGGCAAGCCGCGGGGTATTTCAAAACAGCGCGAGTTGGTTGTCCCGGTGTAATCGCTGATACGCTTTGCCTTGCTTTTTCACGT
>CAXNIK010000151.1:0-8235 GCA_964202115.1 Burkholderiales bacterium | reverse complement strand
GCTCATCGCCGCCTCAAGGAACCAGGCACTCACCGAACGCGAGGCCAAGGAAGTGCTGGCCTGCTATGGCGTGCCGGTGGTGGGCGAGATGCTCACCCAGTCGGCAGCCGAGGCCGCCTCGGCCGCAACCTCGCTGGGCATGCCCGTGGCCATCAAGGTGGAGTCCCCCGACATTCCGCACAAGACCGAAGCCGGCGCCATCCGCCTCAATCTCAAGACGGCCGACGAAGTGAAGGCCGCCTACGACATCGTGCTGGCCAATGCGAAGCAATACAACCCCAAGGCCAGCATCAACGGCGTGCTGGTGCAGCCCATGGCGCCTTCGGGCACCGAGATCATGGTGGGTGCGCGCATCGATCCGCTGTTCGGGCCGCTCATCGTCACCGGCCTGGGCGGCGTGCTGGTGGAACTGCTCAAGGACACCACGCTCGATCTGGCGCCGGTCACCCAGTCCGAGGCGAAGACCATGCTGGGCAAGTTGAAGGGCAAGGCGGCGCTGGAAGGATTTCGCGGTTCCGAACCCGTGGACCAGGACAAGCTCGCCGACATCATCGTGCGCCTGTCCGAATTCACCGCCGACCAGCAGGACCTGATCGCCGAGCTGGATGTCAATCCGCTGATCTGCGCCGGCTCGCGTATCGTGGCAGTGGATGCGTTGATCGTGAAAAAGTAAAAAATCAATCCAAGGAGGAACACCCATGTCCGACAACAAAATGGAAGTCTGGCGCATCTTCACCAAACCCGATGGCTCGAGCAGCATGGAAAAGCTGCATCTCACCATGCCGCTGCAGGGTTCGGGCTGGTCCTCGCCTTACATGAACGGCAAGGGCTTCCAGGTGAAGCGCCTCAAGCGCGACATGGTCGCGAAGTGGCACACCGCGCCACGCCGGCAAATGGGCTTCACCATTTTCGGCGAAGGCGAGCTCGAAACCGGCGACGGCCAGAAGCTGGTGGTCAGGCCGGGCGTGGTGACGCTGCTGGAAGACCTCACCGGCAAGGGCCATCTCACCCGCGGCTACGGCGATGGCGACCGCGTGATCGTGTTCACGGCGCTGGACGATGACATGAAGGTGGCCTGAGTTATTTGCGGTACTTCGGTTACTTGCGATACTTCGCCAGCGCCTCCGCCGAAAAATAACGTTCTTCCATTTCCCGCTGCTTTTCCGCGCCCTCATCGTTCGGCCCGGGCTTGCCCGTGGGATAGGGCTTGTCCGCGCGACTCGCGAGGAAATCCTTCCACGCGCCCAGTTCCTTCTCGTTGAAGGCCTGCATGAAATCCCATAACGCCGCCCAGGTCACATGGTGGGTGAAGCTCGGATACCAGGCGATGTTCACGCCCAGTTCCAGGTGCTCCTTCAGGCTGAGGTAGTCGGGCAGTTTCCCCTTCATGAAGGAGAAGGGCCCGGACACCGCGGCGCGAGCCTGCCTGATCTCCTCCACCGAGTGCGGCGACTCGAACTGCACCCAGTCCACGCCGGCAATTTCCCTGTAGGCCTTCAACCGCGAAATAGTGTTCGCCAGATTGCTGCCGGCGGCATCGCGCGCGTAGCACTGCGCCATGATGACGAAATCCGGATCGAGCTCGTTCTTCATGTCCACCGCGGCGCGGTAGCGCACGATGGCCTGCTCCAGCGGCACGATCTCGATGCCCGCACCCTGCGTGGCGCGCTTGCCCTCTATGGGCTGGTCGTCGATGCGTATGCCGGCAATCCCTGCTTCGATGGACTCGCGAATCAGCCGGCGCACCGCCATGACGCCGCCGTGACCGGTGTCGCCGTCGATGATCACGGGAAAGCCCACTGTCTGGGCGATCCACTTGGCCACCATGATGCATTCGGTCATGGTCATGGTGCCCACATCCCCGAGGCCGGTGTAGGTGCCGACCACGCCGCTGGTGCCCACGAAGCCGGCTTCGCAGCCGGCCTTGTCCATGATGCGGCCGTGAATCGCCGTGGGGGGATGCATCACCGCCAGCACCTTGTCCTTGCGGTTGATCAGTTCGCGCAGTCGTTTTGATTTTGCCGACATGGTTACCTCCCTTTATTTGTGCCCGCTGCGGGCGTAGAACTTCACGGCATTGTCCCAGAACAGCTTTCTCTTCTGCTCATCGGGCATGTTCCACTTCATGACGATGTTTACCGACTCGGGGTAGTAGCTCTCCCCGTGCGGATAGTCCGAGCCGAACATCAGCACGTGATCACCGAGCAGGTCGGTAACGGCATTGGTCATCTTCTCGCCCTCGAAGATGTCGATGCTCTGGAAGTAACGCCCGCTGAGGGCGTATTCACTGGGCTTGTGCTTGACATCGTCGGACAGCGCCACGCGCATGGTCTTGTGGAATTCGTCCAGGCGCAGCAGCCACGCCGGCAGCCAGCCGTGACCGGCCTCCAGCGTGCCCATGCGCAGGCGCGGGTAACGCTCCATCACGCCCGCGCCGATGAGCGCGGCGAGGTTGCGCTGGCCGCACCAGGGATGCGCGCAGGAGGTCTGCAGCATGCGGCTGCCCCAGGTATCCATGCCGCCGGGGGCATAGGGCGGATAGGCGGTGAAAGTGTGCAGCGCCACCACCAGGTCATGCTCCTGCGCCTCGGCCCATAACGGTTCCAGGTCAGGATGATCCAGCGGCAGACCTCCGGCGGTATACACCAGCATGCCCCAGGGCCAGCGCGCATTCTTCCAGCGGCGGATCTCGGCCAGGCTGCCGGGAATGTCGCGCGAGGACACGCAGATCAGGCCGCCCAGGCGATCCGGGTAGCCCGAACAGTAATCGTTCATCCACTGATGATAGCCGCGGTACATGCCCATCTCCAGCGCCACATCGTCGGTGCAGGAGAAGCCGCCCCACCAGGCCGAGGGCAGCATGAAGTTGACATCGATGCCCTCGATGTCCATTTCCGCGATGCGCACCGCAGGATCGATCTGCACCGTGGACGAGGGCTTGAGCTTCTCCCCCACCGGGCTGGTGCGAATGGCGGGCGCGCCTGCCAGCGTGGTCTTGTCGGTGTAGGCCTCGGCATTGCCGAGCTTCCTGCGATAGCTGCGCTCGCCGATGGTGTAGGTCGTGTGGCCCTGATAGCCGCCCCCGACATGGACATTGACCTTCTTCTTCGCATCGAACGCCGGCAGCTTCGCCAGCACGTCCTTGTCGATGAAGGGATTCAGTGCTTCCATCACCGGACCGACGTGGGTGTCGGCGTCGAAAATTCTGTAGCCGTTGCGGGCCATGCTGCCTCCTCTGCTGTTGTTATTTCCGGAATTGTTATTTCCGGAATTTTATCGGCAATTCATGAGCGCCACTCCGTCGCACTAACGCAGGAGTGCCTGGGCCAGCAAGCGCTACCAGGCAATCAGGCGCTTTGGCGGCCAGATTGCGTCGCGCCTCCTCCACAACACAGCCATCAGCGGGCCGGCTTCTTGCCGCTCAGAACCTTGTCCAGGTCTGCTTCGGACTGATCGAACTCGCGGATCCGCTTCTCGCTGTACATCTCGATTGGAAGCGTGACTGCGGGCCGCAGCAGCAGTCCTTCCGGAGTGATCTCCGCGATCAAATGATCGTCGGCCTTGATGCCGAGCGCCTCGCGCAGCCTGGCGGGCAGCGTCACCACGCCTCGGCTGGTTACGGTAAGGGTTGTTTTCATTGCTGCAGTATTGGAGAAATTCGGCAATGCTGCAATACGGCGGACCAGATCACAGCTATTGCCAATCGATGCACGGAATCCGTGCTTCCATGTCATGTCGTTTCGATGGTATGAACCTCGAAAGCGACCTTCAGCCATTGGCGCACGGCACTGAAAATAGCGGCAAGATTATCCATGCTCGGATTGCCCTTGGGCGACAGCATCCGATGCAGGCTTTTGCTCGGCTTGGCCGTCATCTCGGCAAGCTGCTCGAATCCGATGGTGGCATTGACCAGATCGCGAAGGATGAGACGGGCCGTTTCCGGCTCGCCGCTCAGGAACAGTGTCGCCGCCTCATCAAGAAGCGCCGTGGCGAATTGAGGATCGCGCTCGACGCGTTCAACAACGGTCTGTTTGAAGTTGCGGGTCAATGCCATGTGATCACCTCTTTCCTTTCGTTGCAGCCAGAGCCTTCTTCCTGGCCTTGTACTCCGCATGCAATGCCACTGCCCGGTCGATGTCCTTTTGCTGTCGGCGCTTCGTGCCGCCGCCAAAAAGAACGATGAGGGCTTCACCGTCCCTAGCCAGGTAGATGCGATACCCAGGGCCCCAGTCGATGACGTACTCGCCGATGCCGGAATACCATTTGACGCTTGCGGTATTGCCAAGCTCCAGCCGCAACTTTGCCGTCACCACCTTGGCGGCAGCCTGGACATCCAGACCGTCGAACCATTCTTTGTAGGGGTTCGAACCGTCAGCGCGCAGGTATTCTTCTACCCGGATAGTCATGTGTAATGGTAACTTATTTGTTACCTTACGTCAAAATCTTAATTGATCGACGGTTTGCATAAGCCCGCCACTAAACGCTTGGTTCTTGGTTCGGACTGACCTCCACCGCGCGATGCACGCTAGCATGCACAAGCACGCAAGCGAGGAGCCACACAACATCATCTTGGATGGCTCGAATTGCTTTTATTTTTCGTAACTACGATAATTCATGCTGATCACCTTCGATCCTGCCAAGAGCGAGCGCAATGCGCGGGAGCGTGGCCTGCCCTTCGGACGCGCAGCGGATTTCGACTGGAGTCGTGCGCTGTTGCTGGAAAACACGCGGCACGACTACGGCGAGCGCCGCATCGTTGCAACAGGACCGCTGGATGACCGGATACACGTACTGTGTTTTGTACCGATTCCCGGCGGTATCCGGGTCATCAGCCTCAGAAAAGCCAATCTGCGTGAGGTACGCAATCATGAAAAAGCAACGTCCGCTGACGAATAAGGCTGGTGAAGTGCGCCAACTGACGTCGCACGATATGGCACATGCGCGGCCGGCGCACGAAGTATTGCCCAAGCTGCTTGGCGCGAAGGCAGCCGGCGAACTGCTGCGCCCGCGCGGACGCCCGCCCAAAGCCAACCCCAAGGCCCTGGTAACACTGCGCCTGGACCCCGAAATCGTCAGTCACTTCAAGGCTGGCGGAGCGGGCTGGCAGACGCGCATCAATACTGCGCTGAAGCGAGTGGTTACCAAATCGCGTTAGACACGGAGCCACACAACATGAACACCACCCAAGACACCCACTCCAAAACCATAGGCTACGTCCTGTGGATCATCGGCTTCACCGGCTCGCACCGCTTCTACTACGGCAAGCCGGTGACCGGAACCATCTGGTTCTTCACCCTGGGCCTGCTGGGCATCGGTTGGGTGATCGACTTCTTCCTGATTCCCGGCATGGATCGCGAAGCCGACCTGCGCTTTCGCGCGGGGAAGGTGGATTACACCGTGGCATGGGTGCTGCTGGCATTTCTGGGATGGCTGGGGGCGCACCGGTTCTACATGGGCAAGTGGGTGACGGGGATCGTGTACCTGTGCACCGCGGGGCTGCTTGGGCTGGGGTATCTGTATGACTTCTGGACGCTGAATGATCAGATTACGGTTGTTAACGCAGACGGGTAGGCAGCTTTACCAGAATTCTGATAATTTCTCGACGAAGTCTTTCCTGGCCAGGACACGGGAGCACAACTCCCAGCAGTTCTTGTCCGGAGCTGGTAACGACTTGAACGCGACCTACCCGGTGCGGACCGCATTGCCCGCTTCGGTTCGCCGGATACTGAAGTTTGTCCGGGACAAACATCTCAACCGTTGCATAGACCAAACCAATCAGCTCCGCCGCATCGCGCGGGCGATCCCACCAACGCAGGTGGAGGCGAAATCAAATCAAGCATTCGCGGACAAGGAACAGTTCCAGCATTGCTGCGCTTTTTGGAAAGTTTCCAACAATATTGAGAGGCTTCCGCTTATAGGAATTGACAAATCCTCGTCCGCCGTCGATGGCCTCAATAGAACGAACTCGTGGTACGCGTGATCATCGCTTGTCGGCCCGTTGCTAAGCGACCAAAGCTCCCCATATAAAACGGGAACTCCCACCTGCTCTGCAACAAACAACTCTTCCGACTCAAGGCAGGCTCGTAGATCAGCTTCGATCTTGGGGGATGCTATACCGACAAGACGCAGCTTTCCCCACACTTTGTAGTTGCTCGAATCTCGGTACAGATATTCAAATATCGTAAAGGCTCTTTTCATATTCTTGTCCTTTCCTTCAACCCTCAGTGTCTTTCCGAAAATCTCATCGCAATGTGCGATACAAGGCCCCATTGCGCGGCACATCATTTATCAAATTGCTCTTTTCTGTGAACCGAAAGGAATTGCAAATTTGGCGCCAAGGAATCGTTTGGAATGTGCAACGGCTTCCCCTCGTATGTCACAAAATTCGCGACGAGGGCTTCCTGTGGCAAATGCCGACGTAGGCGCTTTCCAATCAATAAGCAATAATTTTCATCAAAGCTAATTAATCCCTTATCAAACGCTGCATCGTGAATGCGGGATAGGCAAATACCGTTCTGTTGATCCAGCCTGTGCTCACGGTACTTTGCCCACGGCAGAATATGACTGGCCACCAATAGTTCCCGAATGGGAATGCCCGTGACACCACAACGACCATCGAATGCATTTAAGACAACTTGTCGAAAAAACTGCTGGCCGCGGCGAACAGTAGTTTCCTTTTTGGCCTCGGTTGGCCCGGTGGGCATTTCAGGAATCTTCGTAATCTGGACACCAACACCTCGAATTACTTCCAGATCTTCGCTTTCCTTTGCTCCAAATATGGCTCGGAACAATTGTTCACTTTCCGGCGCAAGCTTTTCTTTTTGAGATTGAAATTCAGTCCAAACCTGTCGATCAAGGGCGCTTGCGCCTGGCAACCCCTTGCGCCCTCGAGCAAGAATTGCGGGGTCTAGCGATGCGAGATTGCACAACTTCATTGCGACGCTTCCGGGTGTGCGGCTCATTCGAGTTGCCAATTCACGTACGACGGGCTGTGCCTCGTCAAATTGACCAAACGGAAGTTTCTCGTACAGATTCAGCAGTACGAGAAGCTCATCTCGGGTCCAACGAATGCCTTTAGCCATTCCAAATTCTAACGGGGATTTTTAAAAGTAAATAAGAATCGCGCAGGAAAAGTGGAGGGCTTTTTTGTGACTCACAAACTCAAATCCTGGGTAGGATTGGCACCATTCAGTGCGATATAACCGCAAACAGATGAATGGAGAGACGAGGAATGGCAACGCAATCTTCACCTTGCATATTGCACGAAGACACGTTCTACGAATATTTCAACCCTATTCGACATCCCGACGCGCATTACGATATTTGGGGTGGGCATGGCCTAGAGACATTTGGCGAAGACCTAGAGATTGTTCGCCGTTACGATCGCGCATTCTTATGGACTGTCGTGGATGGCGATTCAGGAGACCAATGGATCACCACGGGCTTCCACTATGTGAACAGAGTTTGCTATCTGATAACGGAGAAACCACACAATTGGGTACCCGCAGAATTCCGAATCCGAAATAATTCTTCCCTAACGCCACTGGGGCTAAAGCGTCAGTTGACGAAGTTGAAGCAAATACTGGCCGCCCCTCGAGATACGGCCTGACACCCGACATCAACCGCCGGCGCCTGTAACCCCCTCCCGGGCGCGCGATCACGTCCGAAAAATCGGTGCCTGCGAGGTCTTGAATGCGAATGCCCATTGGCAGCTCCTCCGTTGCCCGCACCACCCGCCTACGCCGCCCGCTTCACCGCGTACCGCCGAACCAGCACGTCCGCCGGAATATTCAGCCCGGATGAGAGCCGGCGGACCATTTCCAGCGACAGCGGCCGCACCCGGTTGAGCACTTCGGCCACGCGGGCGCGCGAGCCGATATGGGGTTCGAGGTCTTTGCGCGCGAGTCCGCGAGACTCCATCACGTGATGCAGGAAGTCCACGGGATCCGGATCGGGAACCGGATGGTGCTTCGCCTCCCAAGCCTGGATCAGCAGCACCAGCACTTCGAGACGGTCGGCCTGTTTCGATGCGGCGGGCGCATCCCACAGCTTTTCGGCTTCCTTGAGTGCGGCCTCGTGGTCGCGCCGGGTTTTGATGGGACGGAGTTCCATGGCAGGCCTCTCTCAAGCAGCCAGCGGCTCAATCAACGACATAATTTCCGCCTCCAAGGCCGCGCAAGCCGCGCGCAGTTCGTAATCCTTCTGCAGGTTCAGCCACAACTCCGGCTGGTCCCG
>CAXNIK010000150.1:0-8243 GCA_964202115.1 Burkholderiales bacterium | reverse complement strand
GTGCTGGACGATGGCACGATTGCCGACCGGCGCGGCTCGCTCAACGTGGACGACGAAGGCAATACCAGCGCCCGCAACGTGCTCATCGAAGACGGCATTTTGCGCGGCTACATCCAGGACACGCTCAACGCGCGCCTGATGGGCGTGCCGGTGACCGGCAACGGCCGGCGTGAATCCTATGCGCACGTGGTCATGCCGCGTATGACCAATACCTACATGTTGAACGGCGACAAGGACCCGCGGGAGATCATTGCCTCGGTGAAGCACGGCCTGTACGCGGTTAATTTCGGCGGCGGCCAGGTGGACATCACCAGCGGCAAGTTCGTGTTCTCCGCCTCCGAGGCCTACATGATCGAAAACGGCAAGATCACCTATCCGGTGAAAGGCGCCACGCTCATCGGCAATGGGCCGGAGTCGTTGAAGGACGTGTCCATGATCGGCAACGACCTGTCGCTGGACACCGGCGTGGGCACCTGCGGCAAGGAAGGCCAGAGCGTGCCGGTGGGAGTGGGCCAGCCCACGCTCAAGCTGGACCGCATGACTGTGGGTGGAACGGCGTAAAATCGCCGCTCTTTGAATTGGGGGCGGCTGATTTGGCTACTTCTCCTTTGCAACAGAAACGCATACTGCTCGGCCTCACCGGCGGCGTCGCCGCCTACAAGGCTGCGCAACTGGTGCGCCTCTTTACCAAGGCCGGCGCCGATGTGCGCGTGGTCATGACCGAAGCCGCGACGCGCTTCATCGGACCGGTGACGTTGCAGGCCCTGTCGGGGCAGACCGTCCACACCGATCTGTGGGACCCGCGCATAGCCGACAACATGGCGCATATCGAACTGTCGCGCGATCGTGATCTCATGCTGGTGGCACCGGCCAGCGCCGATTTCATCGCCAAGGTGGCCAACGGCCTGGCCGACGACCTGCTGTCCACGCTGGTGATCGCGCGTCGCTGCCCGCTGCTGGTGGCGCCGGCCATGAATGTGGAGATGTGGTCCAACCCGGCCATGCAGCGCAATGTCGCCACGCTTGTGGCCGACGGCGTGCGCGTGCTCGGTCCCGCAGCGGGTGACCAGGCCTGCGGCGAGATCGGCATGGGGCGCATGCTCGAGCCCGAGGATATTTTCGAGGCGGTGTCAGCCGGCTTTGCCCACGGCCCGCTCAAGGGAAAGCGCGTGCTGGTCACGGCCGGCCCGACCTTCGAGCCCATCGACCCGGTGCGCGGCATCACCAATATCAGTTCGGGCAAGATGGGCTATGCGGTGGCGCAGGCGGCGGTGGAAGCCGGCGCCGAGGTGACCCTGGTGTCGGGCGCGACTGCCCTCGCCACGCCGGCCGGCGTGACCCGCGTGGACGTGAAAACGGCGCGGGACATGCATGCCGCGGTGATGGCGCGGGTGAAGAAGTACGACATCTTTATCGCCGTGGCGGCGGTGGCCGATTACCACGTGGTGGGCGCCAAGGCGCAGAAGATCAAGCGCGGCGACGGTCATATGCACATCGAACTCGCGCCCAATCCCGACATCCTCGCCGAGGTAGCCAAGCTGGCCGATGGAAAAGGCGGACGGCCCTTCTGCGTGGGTTTTGCCGCCGAGACCGAGAAGCTGCATGAGCATGCCCAGGCCAAGCGCAAGAAGAAAAAGATTCCCCTGCTCGCGGCCAACCTTGCGCAGCATGCCTTCGGCCAGGACGACAACGCGCTCACCCTGTTCGATGACGAGGGCGTGCATGAACTGGCGCGAGCGCCCAAGCTCGTGCTGGCGCGACAGCTGCTGGCGCATATCGCAGGCCTGCTGAAACGCTGATACGTCTGGACAGGAATGATTACAAATAGCCTGTTCAAGAGCGACTATTCATGTATCAACCATAAAATAGATAATATTTAACAGTAGTTCGAACGGCATGCAGCAACTCGACGTGAAAATCCTCGATGCCCGGCTGAAAGGGCAATTGCCGGCCTATGCCACCGACGGCGCGGCCGGGCTGGACCTGCGCGCCTGCATCGACGCGCCCATGATCCTGGCGCCGGGCGCAACCGAGTTGATACCCTGCGGCCTGGCCATCCATCTGGCCGATCCGGGCCTGGCAGCCATCGTGCTGCCGCGCTCGGGACTGGGCCACAAGCATGGCATCGTGCTGGGCAACCTGGTCGGCCTGATCGATTCGGATTACCAGGGGCAGATATTCGTGTCCATGTGGAACCGCGGCCGCGAGGCCTTCGCCATCCAGCCCATGGATCGCATCGCCCAACTGGTGGTGGTGCCCGTGGTGCAGGTGAAATTCAACGTGGTCGAGGAATTCAGCGCCAGCGCGCGCGGTGCCGGCGGCTTCGGCAGCACCGGCAAGGGCTAGTTGCGGCAGGCCTTGCGCCTGCCGGAAGCCTTTCCTATCCGAGCATGTCTTCCCAGATATTCTGCGCCCACGCCATGGCGTAAAGCCCCTCCACATCGCTGCGCCGCGCTGACAATCCGCCCGCGCCGGCGACCGCAGCCATGGTCTTGCGTGCCGGATCGTAGCGATGCACCGAGGCAACGTGCATGGCCTCCTTGTCGGAGACGAAGCTGTAGCAGGTGTTCATGATGTTGGGTGCCGTGTCCGGATCGGGGGCGCGGCCGTTCATGAGTTCGACGATGGCAGCGGCGGCGATCTTGCCGTGCTGATTGGCCATGTGGCCGGACTTGGGCATGCCCTGCGCCGAGAGGGTGGCATCGCCCAGCACGTGGATGTTCTGGTGCACCGTGGAGGCCATGGTCAGCCAGTCCACATCGCACCAGCGGCTCCCCGCACTCTGGCCGGTCAATCCGATGGCGCGGGCGATATCGGCTGCGCGCATCGGCGGCAGCACGTTAAGCACGTCACCCTTGATGGTGTCGAAGTCGGTCTTCACCGCCATGCCCTTGACATCCACTGTCTTCACTTCGCTGTTGGGGCGGTATTCGATGATGCCGGGGTACAACTCCTTCCATGCCGCCTTGAACAGCGCGGGCTTGGAAACCACGTCCTCGTTGGCGTCCAGTATCAGCACCTTGGATTTTGGCTTGGCCTGCTTGAAGTACCAGGCGATCTGGCAGGCGCGCTCGTAGGGTCCGGGCGGGCAACGGTAGGGCGCGCGCGGAATGCTGAGCACGTACACACCGCCGTCGCGCATGGATTCGAGCTGGCGGCGCAGGACGACGGTGTCGGGGCCGGCCTTCCAGGCATGCAGCACGGTCTTGCGCGCGTTCTCATCCAGGCCTTCGATGTCCCCGTAGATGAAGTCCACGCCGGGGGCCAGCACCAGGCGGTCGTAGTCGATGTCGGCGAAGCGGTGGGCGAACTTGATGCGCCTTCTTTGCGGATCGATCTCGGTGACTTCGTCGCCCATCACGCGCACGCCGCGGGCACGTAGGTTGTCGTAACCGCGGGAGATGTTTTCCATGCGGCGCGAGCCGCCCAGCACCAGGTTGGACAGCGGGCAGGACACGAACTGCTGATCGCGATCGACGAGGAAGACTTCCAGGCGGTCGCCGGACCACATGCGCAGGTACTTTGCCGCCGTGGCGCCGCCGAATCCGCCGCCGATGACGACGACGCGACCGGCATTGCGGGGAGCGGTGGATTGCGCCGCAGCGGTGAGCGGCAGCGCGCCCATGCCGCCCAGGGCGGCTGCAGCCTTGAGGAAGTCGCGCCGTTTCATTGCCCGGCCTTCTGCGCGGCGAGGTATTCGGCCAGCGCTTCGATCTGGTTGTCGGCATAGCCCTTGGCGAGCTGCGGCATGATGGTGCCCGCGCGCCGGCCGTCGCGGAAATCCTTGAGCGTCTGCGCCAGATACTGGCGCGGCTGGCCGGCCAGCGCGGGCATGCCGCCTGAGCTCACGCCATTGGTGCCGTGACAGTTGGCGCAGGCGGCGGCGAGATTGCGGCCGGTGTTGGAGGTCTGCGCCGCGGCCGGAAGCGACAGCAGCAGCGCAGCGAGAACCATACCCCTTACGACAGGTAAGGTAGCGATGGTCAGCTCTCTAGCGTGGCCGCTGGCGCAGGCTGCTTCTGCTCTTTTTTCTCTTCCTCGAACTTGAGCACGACCTTGCCGGCAGCATCGACATCCACGGTGATCTTGCCGCCGGAGGCGAGGCGCCCGAACAGCAGTTCGTCGGCGAGTGCCCGGCGTATGGTGTCCTGGATGAGGCGCGACATCGGGCGCGCGCCCATGAGCGGATCGAAACCTGCCTTGGCCAGGTGCGCGCGCAGGTCCTCGGTGAACACCGCGTCCACCTTCTTCTCGTGCAACTGCCCCTCCAGTTGCATCAGGAACTTGTCCACCACGCGCATGATGATGTCGTGATCGAGCGAGCGGAAGGAAATGGTCGCGTCCAGGCGGTTGCGGAACTCGGGCGAGAACATGCGCTTGATTTCGGCCATCTCGTCGCCGGTCTCCTTGGTATTGGTGAAGCCCATGGAGGTCTTGTTCAGGGCCTCGGCGCCGGCATTGGTGGTCATGACGATGATGACGTTGCGGAAGTCGGCCTTCCTGCCGTTGTTGTCGGTCAGCGTGCCGTGGTCCATGACCTGCAGCAGGATGTTGAACACGTCCGGATGGGCCTTCTCGATCTCGTCGAGCAGCAGCACCGAGTGCGGCTTCTTGGAGATTGCCTCGGTCAGAAGGCCTCCCTGGTCGAAGCCGACATAGCCGGGCGGCGCGCCGATCAGCCGCGACACGGTATGGCGTTCCATGTATTCGGACATGTCGAAGCGGTGCAGCTCTATGCCCATGCAGTAGGCGAGCTGGCGCGCGACCTCGGTCTTGCCCACGCCGGTGGGGCCGGAGAAGAGGAAGGCGCCGATGGGTTTCTGCGGATTTCCCAGGCCCGAGCGTGCGGTGCGGATCGCTGCTACAAGCGCTTCGATGGCCTTGTCCTGCCCAAAGACCACCGCCTTCAGGTCGCGGTCCAGATTCTTCAGGGCGTTGCGGTCGTCCTGCGACACCGAGGCTGGCGGGATGCGCGCGATCTTGGCGATGATCTCCTCGATCTCCACCTTGCCGATAAGTTTTTTCTGCCGTGACTTGGGCAGGATCTTCTGCGCTGCACCGGCCTCGTCGATGACGTCGATGGCCTTGTCCGGCAGGTGCCGGTCGGTGATGTAGCGCGCCGACAGCTCGGCGGCGCTGGACAGGGCATTGGCGCTGTACTTTATGCCGTGGTGCAGTTCGAAGCGCGATTTCAGGCCGCGCAGGATCTGCACGGTTTCTTCAACCGAGGGCTCGGGCACGTCGATTTTCTGGAAGCGCCGCGACAGCGCGTGGTCCTTCTCGAACACGCCGCGATATTCATTGTAGGTGGTCGCGCCGATGCATTTCAGGGCGCCTGAGGACAGTGCCGGCTTCAGCAGGTTGGAGGCGTCCAGGGTGCCGCCGGAAGCGGCGCCGGCACCGATAAGGGTGTGGATTTCATCGATGAACAGGATGGCGTTGGGATTGTCGACGAGCTGCTTCAACACGGCTTTCAGGCGCTGCTCGAAATCGCCGCGGTACTTGGTGCCGGCCAGCAGGGCGCCCATGTCCAGCGAATACACCTGGCAGTGGGACAGGATCTCGGGTATCTGGCCGTCGACAATGCGCTTGGCCAGGCCTTCGGCGATGGCGGTCTTGCCCACGCCGGCTTCGCCCACCAGCAGCGGGTTGTTCTTGCGGCGGCGGCACAGGGTCTGGATGACGCGCTCCAGTTCGTGCTCGCGGCCGATCAGCGGATCGATCTTGCCCACCAGCGCCTGGGCATTCAGGTTCTGGGTATAGGTCTCCAGGGCTCCTCCTGCCTGCTGCTCCTCGGCACCGGCTTCCTGCTCCTGCCCGGAACCGGGCTTCTGATCCTTGCCCTGCGGTGACTTGCTGATGCCATGGGAGATGTAGTTGACCACGTCCAGGCGGGTGACGCCCTGCTGGTGCAGGAAGTACACGGCGTGGGAATCCTTCTCGCCGAAAATGGCCACCAGCACATTGGATCCGGTGACTTCCTTCTTGCCTGAGGACTGCACGTGCAGGATGGCGCGCTGGATGACGCGCTGAAATCCCAGCGTGGGCTGGGTGTCGATTTCCTCGTTGCCCGCTACGGTCGGCGTATGGGCTGTGATGAAATCACCGAGGGCCTTGCGCAACTCGTCGATGTTGGCGGCGCAAGCGCGCAAAGCCTCGACGGCTGTGGGGTTATCCAGCAACGCGAGCAGCAGGTGCTCCACGGTGATGAACTCGTGCCGCTTCTGGCGCGCCTCGACAAAGGCCATGTGCAGGCTGACTTCGAGTTCCTGTGCGATCACGTTTCCTCCATAAGACATTGCAGGGGATGTTGGTGCTTGAGCGAGTAGGAAGTTACTTGTTCCACCTTGGTGGTGGCGATGTCACGTGGGTAGACGCCACATACGCCCATACCCTCACGATGCACCTTGAGCATGACTTGGGTTGCTTGCTCCCGGTTCATGGCGAAGAATTTCTGCAGTACGACAATCACGAATTCCATCGGAGTGTAGTCGTCATTCAGGAGCATGACCTTGAACAGGGGTGGAGGCTTGAGCTTGGTCTTTTTTGCCTCAAGTACCGTGCCTTCTCTCGAACGGTTTGCCATATGCTCAAAATGCTGTTCTGGGATACCGCCCCTGTCCCTTTGATGTATCCGCTATCGTCCATCATTCAAGCTTTGACAGCATTTTTGCGGCGTAATTCCCCAAGGATGAGGGTTCGGCTGGACCCGGCTGCAATCGTCTCGGACGCGGCACAGGCTCTACTCAATCTAACTGTACTGGTTGTGCCTGCTAAATACAATGTCTCGCATGTGCCTGGGCATGGTTTGCCGCTGTTAAAGGGTCTTTGCAGCGAGGGTATTTTTCACTTGACAGAAGCAAAAACCCCTGATTGACGACCCTGGTCAATGGGCGTATAAGGCTGTCCTGTGTTTGTTCTCCAAGCGGTTTTGGGTCGCAAGATCCTGCGGCTGCATTGAAGTACAGCATAGTTCAGTTCCGGGCTTTTCCGGGTTTTTGATTTGAGGATGGTTCTATGCCAACAGGTACGGTGAAGTGGTTCAACGATGCGAAGGGATATGGCTTCATTACCCCGGATGACGGCGGTGAAGATTTGTTCGCGCATTTTTCCGCCATCCAGATGAGCGGATTCAAGACGCTCAAAGAAGGCCAGAAGGTGTCGTTCGAGGTAACGCAGGGTCCGAAGGGCAAGCAGGCTTCGAATATACAGTCTCCATAAAAGATTTTTGAAACCGGGCGCCGCGCGCCCGGTTTGTTTGCGGTCTTCCCAAACGGAGGACTAAGCAAAAAGGCCGCAACGAGCGGCCTTTTTTCTTTATTGCCGGCTGTCTGTGGACAAGGGCAGTGCGGCCCTCATCCCAATCAGTTCGCGGACTCTACTCAGCCGAGCGGAGCCAGCGCTGCGTTGAGCGTCGCGCTGGGGCGCATCGCTCGCGACGTCTTCTCGCGGTCGAAGCGGTAGTAACCTCCGGTGTCAGCAGGCTTGCCCTGTGCCGCAAGCAACTCCTGATTGATCTTCGCCTCGTTCTCGGTGAGCGTCTTGGCGATGGGAGCAAATTGCGCCTGCAACTCCTGGTCTTTCGTCTGCGCGGCCAGGGCCTGCGCCCAGTACTGGGCCAGATAGAAGTGGCTGCCGCGATTGTCGATCTGCCCCAGCTTGCGTGCCGGCGATTTGTTGTTATTGAGTATCTGGCCGTTCGCCTGGTCCAGCGTGTCGGCGAGTACCTGCGCCTTGGGGTTGTTGAAGATGCGCGCCAGATGCTCCAGCGACGCGGCTATCGCCAGGAACTCGCCCAGCGAATCCCAGCGCAGATAGCCTTCCTCCTGGAACTGCTGAACGTGCTTCGGGGCGGTGCCGCCGGCGCCGGTTTCAAACATGCCGCCGCCGTTCATCAGCGGAACGACCGAAAGCATTTTCGCGCTGGTCCCGAGTTCCATGATCGGGAACAGGTCCGTCAGGTAGTCGCGCAGCACGTTGCCGGTGACGGAGATGGTGTCCCTGCCGGCGCGGATTCGCTCGAGTGAAAACCGGATTGCGTCCTGCGGCGACATGATATGGATCTCTAGGCCCTTGGTATCGTGATCCTTGAGGTAGCGCTCGACCTTCGCGATGAGCTGCGCATCGTGCCCGCGGTTCTTGTCCAGCCAGAACACTGCGGGGGCTCCGGTGATGCGGGCGCGTGATACCGCGAGCTTCACCCAGTCCTGGATCGGCGCATCCTTGGTCTGGCACATGCGGAA
>CAXNIK010000149.1:0-8355 GCA_964202115.1 Burkholderiales bacterium | reverse complement strand
GAAAAACGCTGACGCTCCGAACCCGAATTCATGATGCGAAACGACTGGAAAGCTCGGGCGCATGCGGAACTGCGGGCCGCGGGACGGTTGGAGGCCGACCAGGCCATCGCCTACACTCAGCAGTGCGTGGTGGCGCCGCTGGATACGCGCATCGCGCTGGCCGCCGCCGATCTGCATTGACAGTACAAGCTGGCGACCGCGGATGCCGTGGTCTATGCCACGGCCATCGAATATGGCGCGGATCTGCTCACCTGCGACGCGCATTTCGACAAACTGCCGGGCTTCGTCCTGGTGCGCAAGAGCGCCTGACCGGCCTTCGCTCAATCGACCGGCGAACCCAAACCCAGTTCCTGCCCCAGGCGCGCAGAGACTTTTTCGAGCAGCGTCGCGGATATCCTGCCCAGCTTCGTGGCATCCGAAGCTTCGATAGTCGCGAGCTTGGCGGTGCGAATCACCGAGGGCACCGGCAGGCCTGCGGCGTTCAGATTTTGCACCGCCATGTCCCCGGGCCAGCGGCGATTTTCAGCACTGGTGATCATCACCACCCACAGCAGGCCGTGCGCATCCTCGATACCGCCCCTTGAAACCACCAGTGCCGGTCTGGATTGACGCGTCGGCCGGTCGGTGCAGGGAAACGGCACCTTGATGACGTCACCCCGGCTAAAGCTTGCCATAGGCCTTGGTATCGGCTGCGGAACTCCACTCGCTGAACGTGCGGAACGGATCGTCCGTTTTGCCGCCGCGGCGGGCCTTGGAGAGGATCACGCGATCTTCGTCGATTTCGTAGATCAACTCGTCTCCCGGTTGCAATTGCAGGGCAGCGCGAACCGGTTGCGGAATGGTGGTCTGCGCCTTTGTCGTCAGTTTGCTGGTGATCATGATGACCTCTGTTCCGGGCTGGCAAGGAATTTCCCGATGGTAAGGAATTTCCTTGTGGAGTGCAATCGGGGCGAAATTCCGGCGCGCGCCGGTTGCGCAGGCAGACCACTGTTATTTCCTGACAGGATAGGCATCGCATCCGTAAGGCAGTAGTCTTCTGCCCATGCGCGTACTCATTCCCGGCAGCGAAGGCAAAGACGTCAGGCGCTGGCAGTTGTTCCTGATGGGGCAGGGCTTTGCGCCGCTGGCCATCAGCGGCACATTCGACGCGCCGACCGTCCAGGCCACGCGCGCCTTCCAGGCCCGCTACAAGCTCGACGTCGACGGCAAGGTCGGCCTCATGGACCGCGTGCTGGCCTGGGGCGGATCGTACGCCCCGCGCTTCATCCGCGGCAGCACGAGCGTGCTGTCCAACCACGCCTTCGGTTCCGCGTTCGACATCAACGTCGCCAACAACCCGCTGGGCGCCGAGCCCGCCTATCCGACGCAGAAGGGCTGCGTGTTCGACCTCGTGCCGCTGGCGCATGAGCACGGGTTTTACTGGGGCGGGCATTTTGCCAGCCGGCGGGATGGGATGCATTTTGAGATTGCGGAGATCGGGTGAGCGGGCGGGTGTGATCTCGGTATGGTGGGACGAACTGCCCGTAGATCTAATATTGGCAAGGCTTTACAAGCAATGCCTCTCGCGAGAACACCATCACCCTTGCACGCGGCGCCAGCGAGGGCAGGGGAGGGGGCAATAGCACCAGGCCGGGAGACCGTCGTCGCGTAGCCCATCGATAAGACCGGATATGCAGGCGTTCAGCTTCTACCACCGCAACAACCGCTGCGACAAGAACCCCGGCGAGATCACCAGCGAGGCAGACGGCACGCTGTGGCGGCGCTAGCGTCTGGAAGCCAGGGACGAAGCGCTGGCGCACCACTTGTTCAACCCGAAGCTATGCGCGTTGCTGGCACTTCTAAGAGCCGCCCTGCATAGCGTGGCTGCCGATCCGGAGTGGCCTGCGCACGCGTATGGCGGTCAGGGTGCGTCCAAATCAGTCTCGACGGGGCGACTCAGCGACCGTCAAAGTCGCGCGCGCGGGAAGTTCTCACCAAACTCCGCACGATTGTCCGCTTCTTGCCTGCGAGAAACAGGCCTGGGCGAAACAGTCGTGCGTAGAGAAAAAGGTGGTTTGAATTTCCTATACACCGCGCCTGCTCAAGCGCGTGTTTAGCAGGTCAGTTATGATTCGAGGGAAAATTGAACTGCCAATCTTCCAAAGATAAACTGCTCTATTGAACAGGTTACATCATGCGGTTACTGGCGGTCACCAGCCCGTCTCGTTCCCCCGCCACACCCGACATCCGCGAGCGCTTTTCGTCACTCGGCTTGCAACCGGTTGGAGGCACATCTGAACAGTGGACCGCGCTCATCCAAAACGAGTTGGTCAAGTGGGCAAAGCTGGTCAGGGAAAACGGCATTGCCGCGAATTAGGCGTGGCCATGCGCGCCACCTCTGGCGCCAGGCCATGCATTTCATGATTATTCGAACAATCAAAGTTCTGGAGACCATGTAATGGATCCTCTCGTCGCACCGCTGTTTCAGCCGATCCGGATCAACTCGGTCACACTGCCCAACCGCATCGTCATGGCGCCCATGACTCGCATGTTTTCACCGGACAGCATCCCCGGCGCCGACGTGGCGGCCTACTATCGCCGCCGTGCCGAAGCGCACGTCGGCCTCATTGTTACCGAGGGCGTCGGCATCGAACATCCCGCGGCGCTGGACCGCCCTGGCATCCCGGTCATGTATGGCGAGGCCGCGATGGCGGGCTGGAAACATGTCGTCGATGAAGTGCACGCCGCCGGCGGAAAAATCTTTCCGCAACTTTGGCATCAGGGCGTACTGCGCATCGAGCGCGTGTCAAAACATCCCGAGTACCCCAATGTTCGTCCTTCAGGCCTGTTCGGCACCGTGGGCAAAACGACCATCGATGCGGAATTCATCAAGCGCTCTCTGCCACCCACCAAGCCCCTGACCGAGGAGGAAGTGGAAGACCTCGTTCGCGAATTCGCCGCGGCCGCCAAGCGAGCGCTCGCGGTGGGGTTTGACGGTATTGCCCTTCATGGTGGCCACGGCTACCTGATCGACAATTTCCTGTGGCGCGAAACAAACAAGCGCACGGACCGCTATGGCGGCGACCACGCAGGACGAACCCGCTTCGCGGTGGAGATTGTCAAGGCGATCCGCAGGGAGACTGGCCCTGACACCACGATCATGTTTCGCTTTTCGCAGCACAAGCAGCAGGACTACGAATCGAACCTGGCACGCACACCGAAGGAACTGGAAGAGATTCTCACGCCGATTTCCGAGGCTGGCGTGGATCTTTTCGACGCCAGCCAACGCCGGTTCGAAAAGCCGACTTTCGAAGGATCAGTACTGAACCTTGGCGGCTGGGCCAAGAAACTGACCGGCAAGCCTGCAATGAGCATCGGTGGAATTGGTCTGGTTATCAGTTCGCCCGAGCACATGAGCAACCGGGTCATTTCCGCCATCCAGACCAACAACAATCTGCCGCAGCTGATGGAGCGTTTCAACCGGGGCGAGTTCGATCTGGTGGGCGTTGGCCGTTCACTGCTGTCGGATCCGCATTGGGTGACGCATATCCGGGAAGGACTCCCGATCCTGCCATTTGACCGCGGCTGCCTGGAAAAACTGACCTAAGGTTGCGGTTGCGGTTGCGGTCCCCGGCAAGTCCAATGTTGGCACAGGACATACGTTAGGGGAAAACGGCGAACCCCCAGGATGGCAGGTCCGCCGTTTCTTCAATGCCAGCGCCCTGTTCAGGGCGCCAGTCTGTGGGTCAGAAGTTCAGTCAGGCTGCAAATCAGGCGCGCTCGAATATCGCCGCGATCCCCTGCCCGCCGCCGATGCACATGGTCTCCAGTCCATACTTTGCATCACGGCGCTTCATTTCGTTGAGCATGGTGGCGAGGATGCGCACGCCGGTGGCGCCGATGGGGTGGCCGAGTGATATGCCCGAGCCGTTGACGTTGAGTTTGTCCGGATCGTTCCAGCCCCAGCCCTTCAACACGCCCAGCACCTGACAGGCGAAGGCTTCGTTGAGTTCCACCAGATCGAGTTTGCTGAAGTCGAAACCGGTCTTGGCGAAGAGCTTCTTGACCGCAGGAACGGGGCCCAGGCCCATGGTGCCGGGATTGCAGCCGGCCACCGCCCAGCCCACCAGGTAACCCATGGGTTCGAGCTTCAGTTCCTTCAATTTGTCTTCGGCCACGATCAGGCAGGCGGCGGCGGCGTCGTTCTGCTGGCTGGCGTTGCCGGCGGTGACGATGCCGTCCTTCTGGATGGGCTTGAGTTTGGACAGCGCATCCAGGGTGACGTCGCCGCGCACGCCCTCGTCCCTGGCGAAGGTGATGGGATCGCCCTTGCGCTGCGGCAGCACCACCGGCACCACCTCGTCCTTGAATTTGCCATCCTTCCACGCGGCGGCGGCGCGCTGCTGGCTGCGCAGGGCGTAGGCATCGGCTTCTTCACGCGAGATATTGCATTCCTTGGCGACGTTCTCGGCTGTGCCGATCATGCCGGCGATCTTGCCGAAGCGTGCCTCGGGCTGCGACAGCTCGCGGCCGCGCTCCAGGCGGTCGTGGAACTTCACCGAACCCATGCGCGCTCCCCAGCGCATGTCGTTGGTGTAGTACTCGACGTTGCTCATGCTTTCCGCCCCGCCGGCGACGATCACGTCGGCCGCGCCGGTCTGCACCATCATGGCGGCGGAGAGCACCGCCTGCAGGCCACCGCCGCAGCGGCGATCCAGCTGCATGCCCGGCACTTCGATGGGCAGGCCTGCGTCCAGCGAGGCCCAGCGGCCGATGGCCGGGGCTTCGCCTGAGGGATAGCCCTGGGCGAACACCACGTCCTCGATGCGGCCGGGATCGATGCCGGTTCTTTCCATCAGCGCCTTGATGATCAGGCCGCCGAGTTTTTCCGCACCCAGGGGGCGCAGCGTCCCGCCGTAACCGCCGACGCCGGTGCGCAATGGGGACACGATGGCTGCTCGTCTCATGGAACTCTCCTTTGTTTGTCGTGGCGGTTGCCCGGGATGCGGGAAACCGGGGAAGTGATGGGCGCTATTTTAGCCCCAGCGCAGCGATTGGATACGGAGTCGAAAATGAGTCGAGACCGGGGCATCGGTAGAATGCAGGCATAGCGAAATCAAAAGGTTCAGCAATGAAAGTTTCCGTCATTCCGGTCACGCCGCTGCAGCAGAACTGCTCGGTGCTGGTGTGCGAGCAGACCGGCCGCGCCGCGGTGGTCGATCCCGGCGCCGATCTGGACGAGATCGTCGCTGTCATCGAACAGCTCGGCGGCACGCTGGAGAAGATCCTGGTCACCCACGGTCACACCGACCACGCCGGCGGCGTGTCGCTGCTGGCCAAGCGTTTCGGCGTGCCCATAGAAGGGCCGCATCCGGAGGATCGCTTCTGGATCGATCGCATTCCGCTCAACGCGCCACGCTATGGATTAGTGGGTGCCGAAGCCTTCACCCCCGATCGCTGGCTGGCGGGCGGCGACACGGTGCGCTTTGGCGAGGTGGAACTGGAAGTGCGCCATTGCCCCGGACACACGCCCGGCCACGTGATTTTCTTCAACCGCGAGCACAAGCTGGCCATGGTGGGCGACGTGCTGTTCCAGGGCTCCATCGGCCGCACCGATTTTCCGCGCGGCGATTACGACACCCTCATCAATTCCATCGTCACCCAGTTGTGGCCTCTGGGCGATGACGTGACCTTCATACCGGGGCATGGCCCGCTGTCCACCTTTGGCGAGGAGCGCCAGTCCAATGGTTTTGTCGCCGACGCGGTGCTGGCGCGGGGCGGTGTTCGGTAGGTATGATGATTACAAATAGCCTTTTCAATGCGACAAGTTAATGTATAGATATTAAAAATGATTATATCTATACAGGGCAATCGACTCCTGCTGCTGGGCTTGATGGCATTGCTGGTGCCCGCGCTGGCGGCCTGCACCCATTCCCTGATCAATCTCAATACCGGCAGCCGCGGTGTCAGCAGCGTGCCCGGAGGGACCAGCGTCAGCACCACGCGCATCCAGGCTTCGACCGAATCACGCCTGGGCGCGGCCATCATCATCGCCGTGCTGCTGGCCGAAGGACTGCGTTACTTCCGCGTCGAGTCCGACGGGACGCGCACGCCGGTGGATGCGGCGACCGCGGAGCGCCTGGGCGTGTCGCACCAGGTGAGCGTGCAGGATTGCACCCAGCCGGTGGACCTGACCGCGGGCAATCTGGTCTGCCGTTAAAGAGAACACAATGATCCTGAAAAAGAACATTCATGCCTTGTTCAATCCAGCCTCCGTTGCAGTGCTGGGGGCCACTCCCGACATCAGCAAGCCCGGCGGGAGGTCCCTGGCTTTTCTCAGGAAGTTTGGCTACAAGGGAAAAATTTTTCCCGTCAATGCCAGGTATCAGGAGATCGATGGCCTGAAATGCTACCCGGATCTGCAATCCCTGCCGGAGCCGGCCGAACTGGTCATCCTGCTGGTGCCGGCCCATGCAGTCCCGGAGTATCTGAAGCTTGCAGGGCAGGCCGGGGTCAAGGCGGCAGTCATCTGTACCAGCGGATTTGCCGAAGCAGGCAATGCCGGTATGGCGCTCCAGCGTGCTCTGGAGTCTGCGGCGCGAGAGAACAACATTGCCGTGCTGGGTCCGAATTGCCTGGGTCTGATGGATCTGCACAGCGGCCTCACGGCGACATTCACCACTGCGCTCGAAGGGTCATTTACGGCCACGGCCGGACCGGTGGCATTCGTCAGCCAGAGCGGTGCCATGGGGGCGGCGGTGTTTTCCATTGCCCAGAGCAGCGGCATTGCTCTGGGGAAATTCATCAGCACCGGTAACGAGGCGGTCCTCGATTTCACCGATTTCCTTGAATACCTGAGCGACGATCCGCAGGTATCGCTGATCCTGGGCTACATCGAAGGCGTGCGCGACGGGCGACGCTTTGTGGCGGCGGCGCGTCGGGCACGCCAGGCGGGCAAGACCGTGGCAGTGCTCAAGGTGGGCAAGTCCGATGCCGGCAGGCAGGCTGCCAAGTCCCATACCGGGGCACTGGCTGGCAGTGCGCAAGTCTACGAGGCGGCATTTCGCCGTGCCGGCGTGCTGAGTGTTGATCATGTGCGCACCTTGCTGGACATGGCAGTCGCCCTGCCTGGCCAGATGCCTGCGCGCGGGCGGCGCGTCGGCATCGTGAGCATGTCAGGGGGGGCCGGTGTCATGATGGCCGATGCCTGCGCAGCAGGCGGGCTGGAGGTGGTGCCGCTAGCTGCCGCAACCCAGGAGGCACTGGCGAAGGTGCTGCCTGACTTTGTCGGCAGGAGCAATCCGGTGGACTATGGTCCGATATACGGGGATCCTGATGCCATCGAAGCCTGCATTGATATCACCGCGGCCGATCCCGGCATCGACATCCTGCTCGTATTCATGGGCTTGTCACCGGGCATGGTCGGCATCATAGAACCTAGACTGGCACGGGTTCAGGAGCGCTGTGGCAAGCCGCTGATCACGGCTTGGATGGGCGGACCGGCGCATGGAATCACCTCACTGCGCAAGGCCGGCATTGCCACCTTTGACGATCCGTCGCGTGCGGTGGAAATGGCCATCCAGCTGGTGCGCTCGGCACTGCCCCTGCCCGGGGATGATCTGCCCTCAGAGGCAGTGCCCCTGTCGCCCCGGGCCCTGGCCACGCGGCGAACCCTGAGGACAGCCATCGCCGCAGGGCAGAGCGCACTCAGTGAGCGTGAAGTGAAGACGCTCATGGCGGGCTATGGCATTGCGGTGGTGCCCGAGGTGCTTGCCCGGACGGTGCAGGAGGCCGAAGCGGCCGGGCGCCAATTCAACCGGCCACTGGCGGTGAAGGCCGAGTCACCGGATCTGCTGCACAAGTCCGATGCGGGTGCCGTTTGTCTGCGGGTCGCACCGGAAGATGCCGCCAACGCTTTCAGGCAGGTCGTGGCCGCAGCTGCCAAAGCGGTGGGCGCCGACAAGGTGCGCGGCGCGCTGATTCAGCCCATGGCAAAAGCCGGACTGGAAGTCCTGGCAGGACTGCGTCACGACGCGCAGTTCGGTCCGACCATCACGGTTGGCCTGGGCGGAGTTACCAGCGAAGTGCTGGCGGATGTCATCACGGAAATTGTGCCGATTGATCTCGAACTGGCGCGGTCCATGCTGCGGCGATTGCGCAGTGCCCCCCTTTTCGGGCCCTTTCGTGGTGGAATGGCGAGGGACATCGATTCGCTGGCGGAAACACTGGTGGCGCTCAGCCAGTTTGCATTGGATGCGGGGCCACTGCTGGCCGAGCTGGACCTGAACCCGGTCATCGTGCACGAGGCCGGATCAGGGTGCACGGTCGTGGATGGTGCTGCAGTCCTGGGGATGGATGAGGCCCCACCCGTCTCAT
>CAXNIK010000148.1:0-8379 GCA_964202115.1 Burkholderiales bacterium | reverse complement strand
GAGGCTGTTTTGCATGCGGCACCGGTCAGTTTTGGGGTCAGCTTCTATAACGTTTTAGGGTGGCTTAACGAGGACAGGAATTCAGGGGAATTTATAGAAGTGCCCTTTAAATATTCTTTGCCTGGCATCCTGGCTGCAGACGCAGGCTTTGCATCAGCGCCGAGATACGCAATTGATCAGCCGGCAGGGTCATAGTCTGCCAGAACCGCGCAGACTGCGTGCCATCCAGCACGCCATCGATCAGATCATGGGCTTTCGCCTCGATATGCGCCGGCGGCACCGGCCGCGACCAGCTGCCCAGCGGGCCCTTGCAGCGGCGCGTGACCTGCCGGCCATCGGCCAGGGTCACCGCCACGTCGACATGCATGAAATCGAATCGCCCGGGAATGTCCGGCGTCTGAGTCAGGCTGATGCGATCGAGCAGGGCCACGATGTCGGGCGAGAAGCGCCGCTGGTCGGAGAAGGAGGGAAACCTCACCTCGCCATCCAGCAATGCGAGCGCGGCGCAATACTGCAGGGAGAATTTGCCGTCCAGCCCGGTCCTGGGCTTGGGGCGATCAATGTAGGGCATGACCGGCGTGGTGATAGCCACCTCGGCTATGCCATCGGCAGATCCGATCTCCTCGCGGCAATCCAGCGCGGCGGTGATGACGAAATGCGTGCCGTACTGTGAAGGAAAGAGCTTCCACGCCGGGCCCGGATTGAGCACCCGCGGCTCGACCATGAGCGCAAGCAAGGGCGCGCGATCGAAGCGCTCGCCGAAATAGGCCGCGCCAAACCCGCGCGGGCTGCCCAGGGCATCGACATCGGCGGTGAAGCCGCGCGACGCCATCAGCGCCGCCTCCAGGCCATGCGCCGCCGAATCGCCGCAATGCAGCGCCTTGGTCATGGACCCTACATTGGCCATCAGGCCGCACACGCGCGATGCGGCAATGCCGATGGCGGCCACGGTCGCCGCTTCGTCCAGGTTCAGCATGTCGGCGCAGGCAATGGCCGCCGCGATCGGACCCACCAGGCCCGGCGGATGCAGGGTCAGGTCGCGCGGCTCGATCTGCTGCGAGGACAGGCGCAGGCGCCCTTGAGCCTCGATGCCTTTCAGCAGCGCCCGCTGCAGCGGCGCGCCCTGCGCCGGCGCGCCAGCCGCCTCCAGGCTTTCGCCCAGGGCGAGCAGCGCCGGCAGTATGGGCGACAGCGCGTGATTGGCCGGATTCCACATGGGCTCGAAGTCCAGCACATGCATGGCCATGCCATTGATGCGCGCGGCATTCTCAGGCGAGGTGGCCAGGTCGCTGCCGATGACGCTGGCCACGGGCCGGCAGGCGTTTTCGCGGGCCAGGGTGCCAACCAGTTGCGGCCCCGGTTCGCCCGCGCCGGCCAGCGCCACCGCCAGGCCATCCAGCAGCAACAGCCGCGCGATGGCTGACAGCTCATCGCCCTCGGCCGGCCAGGCGCGCAGCAGGGCGGCGAACTCCCTCGTCAATGTGTCATTGGCGCTCATGCTCCGGTGCCGCTCAGGTGGCGACCAGTTGCTGCAGCACATCGCGCGTACTGTGGCGGCCCAGATCGGCCACCGTGTCAGCCAGTCGTTTCGTCTTCGCCTCGCCGAGGATAGGCGTGACCAGGGTGTGGTACTTGCGCTGCAGGCTGTCCTGCATCATCGGGTTGAGGGGCGACCCGCTGGGATCCTTCAACCAGGTGCGCTCCAGTTTGCCCTGTGCGTTCTCGCATTCCACCCAGCCGGCAAAGTGCTCCGGATAGAGCTGGTCCAGCTCCGGGTCATGCACCAGCTCGATGGCCCTGGCCAGTTGCGTGATCTCGGCATCGGCAATGCGCTCAGGCGCGAACTGCGCCGGCAGCACCGCGCCATCGAGCAGCGCCGCCGCCACGCAGTAGCGGGCGCTCATCTGCGAATTGAGTTCGCTGCCCGCCTCGTAGTCATAGCCACATTGCACATCCACCACTTTGGCCAGGCCCACGCGCACCCGGCCGCCCTTGCGCCAGTTGGGACGCAACTCAAGCGCCGCATCCACATTGGGATGCAGGCTGCCGCAGCAGGAATAAGGCTTGAAGCTGGTGTCCGCGCCATGCCAGGTGCTGCCCAGGCCGTCGGTGAGTTGCGCCGCATCGGCCTTGTCGACGAAGGTGCTGAGCAGTCCGCCATCGACTGCTTCATAAATCTTCGTCGGTCCGGACAGACCGAGCGCGGCAAGTTCCGCCGCCATGATGCCGGACTGCGCCGCGCGCCCCGGATGGAAACGCTTGGAGGCGGTGCCATCGGAAGTGAAGGCAAACAATCCGCCGGATTGCGTGCCGGCCAGACCCAGCGACCAGGCGGTGCGTTCCTCGTCCAGCCCGAGCAGCACCGCACTTGCCGCCGCCGCACCCATGGGGCCGCACACCGCAGTGAGATGCCAGCCGCGCAGACGCGCCGGACCCGGACCCAGCGCCAACGCGCTGCGTATCATCACTTCATAGCCGGCGGCGATGGCGGTTTCCAGCTTCGCGCCGTCGGCATCCAGTGCTTCGCCCAGGGCAAAGGCCGCCGGTATCACCACCGCGCCCGGATGCAGCTTGGCATTGTGATAATCGTCCAGCTCATAGGCATGCGCGGCGGTGCCGTTCACCAGTGCCGCATCGGCCGGGCGCAGCATGCGTACCCCGGGCTCTCCCCACAGGCGCGCCTGACGCGTGCCGGCGGCGGGTGCGGCCATGACCGCCCAGTTGCGCACCGCCTCGGTCCAGGGCTGGTCGCGGCCGAACAGGGCATCGCCCAGCGTGTCCAGCACCAGCCGGCGCAAAGCCGCGCGCACCGTCTGCGGCACATGCTCGTGGCGCAGGCCGGCAATCCAGGAGGCCACCATGCGCGTGGTGGGCAGCGAGGTGGGTAGCGTGCTTGCAGTCATGATTTGATCGCCATGGGAGTCTGTGAGGTGCTGCGATGATTGGCGCTGCGATGATTGGCAGCCTGTTCGTCGCTATTTTGACATGCCCTGCGCGCAGCCCTTTACCGGAAGCACACTCACCCGGTCCGGCCCGCTACACCGCCACCAGCAGACACAGTTCCGTCCACTTCGCCGCATCCGTCCACATCTTCTCGACCTTGAACCCGGCCTCCACCGCCAGGGATTGGAATTCCCCGGCGCCGTACTGGCTGGTGATGCCGGTGAGCATCACCTCCCCGGCGGCAAAATCGAAACGCCGGACCTCGATGGTTACGAACTGCGCGTAATCGCTTTCCAGGTAAAAACCGGTGCATCCCAGCATCTCGTTATGCACCGCCACATGATGGAAGCGCGCCGTCTGGAAATCCCCGCCCAGCTCGCGGTTGATGCGCTGGAGCAGGGACAGGTTCCATCGCGCGGCCAGGCCTTGTGCGTCATTGCCCGCGGTCTCTAGCACCTTGCGCGGCTTCTTCAGGTCCATGCAGGTGATGAGGTAAGCGCCGTTGCCGGCGATCTGGCGCGCACTGCGCAACACCAGGGACAGGTCATCCGGCGTGTAGCTGCCGGCCGCCACCGCGGACAGGAACAGCACATTGCCGCGCACCTCCACACCGGCAAACCGCGGCAGCACCAGCGGCTCGGTGGGATCGGCCAGCATGCCGGCGATGTGCAGGCCTGGAAACGCCGCCGAGAGCCGCGCTGCTGCCGCTTCGGCGGCAGCAGCATCGACCGCAATATCCAGATAAAGCGGAGGCTGCAATGCCTCGATCAGCATGCCCACCTGCAAACCGCAGGCGGGACCGATTTCGATGAGCTGGGAATGACGCGGCATGACCGCCGCCGCCTCGCCAAGATGGGCGGCGAGCAACGCCCTTTCGTGCCGCGCAAGATAGAACTCGGGCGTGCTGCACAGCGCTTCCAGCGCGCGCAGTCCCGGATCGTCGTAACGCCAGCGCCCGGGCAACAGCTTGCGTTTGGCGCCCAGACCGGCCATGACTTCGTCGCGAAAATTGATAGCCGGCGGCAGAAAGGAATAGGCTCGAACCACGCCGGGCTGGACACTGTCCGGTGACAGCGCGCTGGCCACCTGCTGCTTCATGCCGGGCTCCCCCAGCCCATCAGGCTTACAGTATTCCCGCCCGCTTTGACCGTGGGACGGGGCGACTTGGCACGCACTGCCGGGGCGGGAGCCTTGGCGCGCGCAACCTTGGCCTTGGCGGCACTCGCCACTGCCTTGGGAGAAACATAACCGGCGGCAACCTCCAGCCACTTGCGTATGCGCGCGGCATCGGCGGTCCGGGTATAGCGCCCCCAGGAATCCAGCAGCACGATCACCACGGCGCGCCCGGCCAGCCTGGTCTGCATCACCAGGCAACGGCCCGCTTCGTTGATGAAGCCGGTCTTGGACAGGCCTATCTCCCAATCGGGGCTCATCACCAGCGCATTGGTGTTGCGAAATGCCAGCGGCCGCCCATTGGCCGTCACGTTGAAATTGGTCATGGTGGAGTATTCACGGATCTCGGGGTAGTCATGCGCCGCGCGCACCATTTTGCCCAGGTCCTCCGCGGTAGAGACATTGGTGCTCGACAGGCCGGTGGGATCGGCGTACCGCGTGCCTTGCAGTCCCAGCGACTGGGCCTTGTTGTTCATGGCCTCCACGAAGGCTGGCGTTCCGCCCGGGTAATTGCGGCCCAGGGCATGGGCCGCGCGGTTCTCCGATGCCATCAGCGCCAGCCTCAACATCTCGTCGCGCGTCAGCGTCACGCCCACGGCCAGCTTGGAATGCGAGCTGCGCAGCCAGTCCACATCGTCGTTGGTCACGGTCAGCGGCTCGTTCGGATCCAGCATGGCGTCCAGGACCACCATGGCGGTCATCAGCTTGGTGATGGAGGCGATGGGGAGTATGGAAGCGGCGTTTTTCCCGAACAGCACTTCGCCGCTTTGTTCGTCCATGACCAGGGCGGCAGAAGAGCCCAGGTTCAGCGGGGCCGCCGCCGATGCGGCTATGGGCAGTGCAGACAGGCTCAGGAGGGCTATCCCCAATGCATATTTTTTTAAATTGCAGAAAGACGGGAAGCGCACAGACGGGAAGCACACGGTTCTTCTCCAGACAGCAAACAGGCGAAAGTGTAAGGCAAAAAATTCATATCAAGCAAGACAAATGAAGCACTTACACGTGATTTTTATCGATTGACACGAGGTTTCGCCACCGGCGTGTCATGAAACAGGGAACTGAAGAAGTGTCATATTCCCTTGGTAATGACGGCTTGCATGCCATGTTCAGGGGTGTTTTCAGCCTGATTCTTCTCCTGCTGCTGCAAGGCCCACATCTGGGCATAGGCACCGCCCGCGGCCAGCAAATCGCGATGCGTGCCGCGCTCGATGATGCTGCCGTGATCCATCACCAGGATCTGGTCCGCGTCCATGACCGTGGACAGCCGGTGCGCGATGACCAGAGTGGTCCTGCCCTGCGCGATCAGTTCCAGTTCCGCCTGTATCGCCTGCTCGGTGCGCGAATCCAGCGCCGAGGTGGCTTCGTCGAAGATCAGGATCGAAGGGTTCTTCAGCACCGCGCGGGCGATGGCCACGCGCTGTTTCTCGCCGCCGGAGAGCTTCAGCCCGCGTTCGCCCACTTTCGCTTCATAGCCGTCCGGCAGCGACAGAATGAAATCGTGAATGTGCGCCGCGCGCGCCGCTTCTTCCACCTCCTCGCGCGTGGCGTCCGGCCGGCCGTAGAGGATGTTGTAGTAGATGCTGTCGTTGAACAGCACCGTGTCCTGGGGAACGATGCCGATGGCGGCGCGCAATGTGGACTGTTGCAGCTCGCGCAGGTCGGTGCCGTTGATGCTGATGCACCCCGCGCCGGCGTTCACATCGTAGAAACGGTACAGCAGGCGCGCCAGCGTGGACTTGCCCGCGCCGGAGTGCCCGACCACGGCGACCTTGCTGCCCGCCGGAACCTCGAAGGACACGCCGTACAGGATCTGGCGCTTGGCCTCGTAGCTGAAATCCACGTTCTCGAAGCTCACCGACTTGGGGCCTGCTTTTGGACCACTAGGCAGGGCCACGGCGCCGGGACTGTCCTCGATCTCGCGATGCTCGCCCAGCAGCCGGAACATGCGGTCGATGTCGGCAAGGGCCTGCTTGATCTCGCGATAGACCATGCCAAGAAAGTTGAGCGGGATGTAGAGCTGTATGAGCAGGCCGTTCACCAGCACCAGGTCGCCCAGGCTGAGGTTCTTCGCCGCCACGCCCTGCGCCGCCAGGATCATGAGCAGGGTCACGGCCACGGCGATGATGAAGCTCTGGCCGATGTTCAGGAGGCCCAGGGACATTTCCGAGCGCACCGCCGCCGCCTCGTAGCGCTGCAGGCTTTCGTCGTAGCGCCTGGCCTCGAAGGCCTCGTTGTTGAAATACTTCACCGTCTCGTAATTGAGCAGGCTGTCCACGGCGCGGGTGTTGGCGCGCGAATCGAGCTCGTTGGCGCGGCGGCGATGGTCGGTGCGCCATTCCGTCACCGATATGGTGAAGCCGATATAAGCCGCCACAGCGATGAAGGTCACCGCCGCAAAACGCCAGTCGAACTGCCGCACCAGGATGAAGGCCACCAGCGAGAACTCCAGGATCACCGGCAGGATGGAGAACAGCAGGTAGTTGAGCAGGGTCGAGATGCCGCGCGTGCCGCGTTCGATGTCGCGCGACATGCCGCCGGTCTGGCGATCCAGGTGAAAACGCAGCGAGAGGCTGTGCAGATGGCGGAACACCGACAGCGCGACGCGCCGCACCGCGCGCTGGGTGACGCGCACGAACACCACATCGCGCAGCTCGGCGAACAGCGTGGTGGAAAAACGCAGCACGCCGTAGGCCGTGAGCAGGGCGAGCGGCGCGACCAGCATGGCGGTATTGCTGTCCAGGCTGTCGATGACATCCTTCAGGATCAGCGGCACGCCGACGTTGGCCAACTTGGCCGCCACCAGTAGCGTGAGCGCCACGGCGGCCCGTCCACGGAACTCCCAGACATAGGGCAGCAGCGAAAAAGCCGCGCGCCATTCATTGCGCGAGCGTTGCGTGGAGGAAAGGGGAAGTGGAGCAGGAGGCGTTGCAGATGAGCGGTGATCGTGAGCCATAAGCGACTTATCTTACCCGCAATCGCAACGCAACAAATCCTTTATGGCGCAAGGGCTTATGCTCACGGCACTAGTGCTTGAACGCGGCGAAAAGAGTATAAAGAGCGCAGGCAGCACAGTTCAATAAGCAAGAAGGAGGGCACGACATGGCAACCTTCATCATCGCCAGTTTGGCTGCGGCCATCGCCCTGGCCTACCTGCGCGCCGCCGGCTGGATGTGGACCATCGCCACGGCAGTCTTCCTGTACATCCTCAGCGCCGCCAGTGGCTGGTCGCCGCTGATGCTGGGCGTGGACGCGCTGGCGCTGGCCGCCGCGATCATCCTCAACCTCACGCCGCTGCGCCGCGCACTGATCAGCAATCCCCTGCTCTCCTGGTACCGGCGCATCCTGCCGGCGATGTCGGCCACCGAGCGCGATGCCATCGATGCCGGCACGGTGTGGTGGGACGGCGAGCTGTTTTCGGGCCGCCCCGACTGGGCGAAGCTGCTCGCCTTTCCCGAGCCGAAACTGACCGCGGAGGAGCAGTCCTTCCTCGACAACGAGTGCGAGGAACTGTGCCGCATGTGCAACGACTGGGAGACCACCCATGTCTACAAGGACCTGCCGCCGCATGTCTGGCAGTACATCAAGGACAAGGGCTTCCTGGGCATGATCATTCCGAAGCAGTACGGGGGCAAGCAGTTCTCCGCCTACATGCATTCGCAAGTGATAGCGAAACTCGCCACGCGCTGCAGCGCGGCCGCGGTGTCGGTGATGGTGCCCAATTCACTGGGGCCGGCCGAGCTGTTGCTGCACTACGGCACCGATACGCAGAAGAACCACTACCTGCCGCGCCTGGCCAAAGGCCTGGAACTGCCCTGCTTCGGCCTCACCAATCCCAATGCCGGCTCGGATGCCGCCGCCATTCCCGATGTCGGCATCGTGTGCAAGGGGCAATGGCAGGGCCGCGACGTGCTGGGCATGCGCGTCACCTGGGAGAAACGCTACATCACGCTGGGGCCCGTGGCCACCCTGCTGGGCCTGGCCTTTCGCCTGCGCGACCCGGATCACCTCCTTGGGACTGAAGAAGATCTGGGCATCACCTGCGCGCTGGTCCCCACCCAGACGCCCGGGGTCAACATCGGCCGGCGCCACAATCCCATGAATGCCGTGTTCCAGAACGGCCCCAACTGGGGCACCGACGTGTTCATGCCGCTGGACTGGATCATAGGGGGCCCCAAGATGGCCGGGCAGGGCTGGCGCATGCTCATGGAGTGCCTGGCCACCGGGCGCTCCATCTCGCTGCCCTCCTCGGCAGTGGGCTATACC
>CAXNIK010000147.1:0-8429 GCA_964202115.1 Burkholderiales bacterium | reverse complement strand
GATCGGCGTACTTCCCGGCATTGGTTCGGTCGCGACCATCGCCATGTTGCTGCCCTTCACCTTCTCGCTCCAGCCCACCAGCGCGGTCATCATGCTGGCGGGGGTGTACTACGGCGGTGCATACGGCGGTTCCACCACCTCCATCCTGCTCAACGTTCCTGGTCAGCCGTCCGCGGCCGTGTGCTGTCTGGACGGATACCCCATGGCCCGCCAGGGTCGAGCCGGCGTCGCGCTGCTTGGCGCAGCCGTAGGCTCGTTCGTGGGCGCCAGCATGGGCATCCTGCTCATGATGTTCGCCTCCGAGCCCATTGCCGAATTCGCGCTGGAGTTCGGGCCGGCCGAGTACGTTTCCATGATGACCCTGGGCCTGATCGCCTCGGCAACCATCTCGGGCAGTTCCCCGATGAAGGGTGTGGCAACGACCATCATCGGCGTGCTGTTTGGCCTGATGGGCACTGATGTCAACAGCGGCACGGTGCGCTACGCCTTCGGCATACCGGAGCTGTCTGACGGCATCGGCCTGGCCATCATCGCCATGTCCATCTTCGGCGTCACCGAGATGATCGACAGCGTGGGCAAGGTGGACTCGACCCAGATCGACCCCAAAGCGGTCACCTTGAGGGGCATGATCCCGACCCGGGACGACGTCAGGCGTTTCTGGGGCTCGACCCTGCGCGGCTCCGCGATCGGATCTGTCATGGGCGCCATCCCGGGCTTTGGCGGGCTGGTCACCTGCTTTGCCGCCTATGCCGTGGAAAAAGCCATCGCCAAGGATCCCTCGCGCTTCGGCAAGGGCGCAATCGAAGGTGTGGTATCCCCGGAATCGGCGAACAACGCCTCCGACCAGACGCACTTCATCCCGACCATGACCCTGGGCATCCCGTCAGGGGCCACCATGGCGCTGATCATCGGCGCGCTCATGATTCATGGCATCGCCCCCGGGCCGCAACTGGTCACGGAGAAGCCGGAACTCTTCTGGGGCCTGATCATGTCGTTCTGGATCGGCAACATCATGCTGGTGATCCTGAACCTGCCCCTGATCGGCATCTGGGTCAAGCTGCTGGCGGTGCCCTACCACATCCTGTACCCCATCATCATGACCTTCATCTGCATCGGGGCCTACAGCATCAACAACAACCCCTGGGATATCTGGGTGTGCGCCGGATTCGGCCTGGTCGGATACATATTCCGCCTCCTCACACTGCCGCCTGCGCCGCTCATCCTGGGCTACGTGCTGGGGCCATTGCTGGAGGAATACCTGCGCCGGGCGATGTTGCTGTCGCGTGGTCAGGTCATGCCGCTGTTCGAGCGTCCCATCGCCGGCACCATGTTCGCCATCACGACAATCCTGCTGATCTGGACGATCTACGTCACCTTGCGCGGCAGGAGAGGCGCCCTCATCAAGGTTGAGGTGCCGGAGGTGGTGGTCGAGGAAAACCGGAAAGGTACCGGAGGCGGTGGTTGAGGAAGTGAAGAAGTAGTCTTCACCGACTCACGAAAAAGGGCTGCTTCGGCAGCCCTTTTTTTCGCGCGTTCGAGATGCAGAAAGCCTGAGTGCAATCAGCAGACCAGGCCTGCTCCTTCAGCCCTTCGCCTACTCGTCGTCCTCGTCACTGGGCCTGGAGGCCTTGGTCGGCTCGGGTGTCACAGCCGGCTTGTCCTGTGCGGGCAGCCCCGCGGCGGCACGCTGCCTGGCCGACAGCTCCGCGGGTGGCTGCGGCTTGGAGAAAGCCACGGCAGGCGTGATCAATTGGTTACCCCGAATCACCTCGACCTTGGGACCGGCCGAACTGTCGCGCAGCCACGGCGGCGGGATATTGCTCATGCGCGTGCGGCCGGTCTGGGGGTCTTTCCATGTGTACATGTCGGCCATGGCCGCCGGCGGCAACGCGGCAGCGGACAGCGCCAGGGCGGCAAGGACGGATTTGAGGGGCATGCGCATGGGCGGCCTCAGCTAAACCTGCTGAAATCGGGCTTGCGCTTTTCGAAGAAGGCGGTCATCGCCTCCTTTGCCTCGGGCGATTGCAGGCGCTCGCGAAACAACTTCATCTCCTCGGCCTGCGCCTGCGCGGCGGAGGCGGCATAAGGCCTTTTCATCAATGCCTTGGTGAGACGCATGGCCGCAGGCGGCTTTTGCGCGAGCTTTCCCGCCGCGGCCAGAGCGGTGTCCATGAGTTGCTCGGGTGCAACCACGCCGGCCACCAGGCCGATCTCCCTGGCCTTGTCCGCGCCGAAAGGCTCGCCCAGCATGAGCAGCTCCGCGGCGCGCTGCCAGCCAGCCAGACGCGCCAGCAGGTAACTGGAGGAGGCCTCGGGCACCAGGCCCAGGTTGACGAAGGGAAAGGCAAAGCGTGCGTTGGTCGCGCAGTACACCAGGTCGCAATGCAGCAGCAGGGTGCTGCCTATGCCCACGGCCACCCCGCCGACCGCGGCCACCAGCGGCTTGTCGAAAGTGCGCAGCCCGTCCAGGAAGGCCACGATGTGCGGAAATTCGGATTGATCCTGTCCGAGAAAATCACCCAGGTCGTTGCCGGCGGTAAAAGCGTCGGCGGAGCCGTGCATCAGCGCCACGCGCACCTGCGCATCGGCCGAGGCGGCTTTCAGCGCCTGCGTCAGGGCCTCGTACATCTCCCGGGTGATGGCGTTCTTCTTGTCGGGGCGGTTGAAGGCGATGCGCAGCACGCCGTCGTGCTTGTCGGTAAGGATGAATGGGGTCATGGATGGCTGTTCTGCAGGACTTGCGGCCCAAGTTACGTCCTGCGCGCCATGGCTGTCAATGTCCGAATTTCTCGGCACTTCAGACGGTTCGCTCCAATTCGGCCACAGCACGCGCCCAGGCACTGCGAGTACAATTCCACGAGCCGCGCGCCACGGGTTTCACATATGCGAATGGCAAGGATACAAAGCCATCACGGACGGCGCGCCCTTCCCCGAATTCAACACAAAGCTGGAGTCCGCTTCATGAGCAAAGTGACCTACCGCGTGGACGGCAACGTCGCCATCATCGCCTTTGACAACCCTCCCGTGAACAGCCTGGCGGCAACGGTGCGCGTGGACATCCACGCCGCGCTGGAAAAAACCGACGCCGACGCCGCGATCAAGGCCGTCATTTTCACCGGCTCGGACAAGGCCTTCAGCGCCGGCGCCGACATCCGCGAGATGGGCACGCCCGCCTCCAGCGCCTTTCCCACGCTGCACGATCTGCTGGTGCGCCTGGACGCCATGAAAAAGCCGGTGATCGCCGCCATGAGCGGCTTCGCCATCGGCGGCGGCCCGATACTGGGCATGGGCTGCCATTACCGCATCGCCCGCAAGGGCTGCAAGCTGGGCTTCCCCGAGGTGGACATCGGCCGCGTGCCCACGCCAGCCACGCAGTTGCTGCCGCGCCTGGTGGGCGTGGACAATGCCATCGAGCTGCTGGTGGGCGGCCAGAACGTCGCGCTGGACCGCGCCAAGGCCATGGGATTCCTCGATGAAGTGGTGGACGGCGACGTGGTGCAGGGCGCACTCAAGCTCGCTGCAGGCGTGATCGCCGCCGGCAAGGGCGTGCGCCGCACCCGGGACATGCAGGTGCCGGCAAAAGAAGCCACCCCCGGCGGCAGCGAGCGCAAGTTCCCGCGCGGCATGACCCTGCCAGGGCTCATCATCGACTGCATCCAGGCCTCCACCACCAAGCCCTTCGACGAGGGCATCGACTACGCCCACCACATCGCCCAGGACTTCCTCAAGACCACCGAACACAAGGCGGTGCGCTACGCCTCGGCCGCCGAGCGCACCTGCGCCAAGATCCCCGATGTTCCGCCATCCACACCCAAGCGCGAAATCAAGACCGCCGCCGTGCTGGGCGCCGGCACCATGGGCGGGGGCATCACCATGTGCTTCGCCAACGCCGGCATCCCTGTGACACTGATCGAGGCGCAGCAGGAGGCGCTGGACCGGGGCCTGGCCACCATCAAGCGCAACTACATGTCCACCGCCTCCAAGGGCCGCCTCACCCAGGCTGACGTGGACAGGCGCATGGGCCTGATTACGCCCACCCTGGACCGCCAGGCCGCGTCCACGGCGGACGTCATCGTCGAGGCGGTGTTCGAGGACCTGGACCTCAAGTGCGAAATCTTCAAGGCGCTGGACGACATCGCCAAGCCCGGCGCCATCCTCGCCTCCAACACCTCCGGCCTGGACATCGACAAGATGGCCGCGGGCACCAGGCGCCCGCAGGATGTCATCGGCCTGCACTTCTTCTCCCCGGCCAATGTCATGCGCCTGCTGGAAGTGGTGCGCGGCGCAAAAACGTCGCCGGAAGTCATCGCCACCGGCATGGACCTGGGCCGGCGCCTGGGCAAAGTGTCGGTGCTGTCTCGCGTGTGCGACGCCTTCATCTGCAACCGCATGATGAAGCCGGTGCGCACTCAGACCGGTGCCATGGTCGACGAAGGCGCCAGCCCGAAGCAGGTGGACGACGCCATGACCAAGTTCGGCATGGCCATGGGGCCCTACCGCGCCGCCGACAACTCCGGCATCGACGTGGGCTGGCGCGGCCGGCAGTCGAGAAAGAAAGCCGGGCTGCCCTTCGCGCCCGACCCGGTGGTCGATGCGCTGTGCGAGCAGGGACGCTGGGGCTGGAAGACCGGCAAGGGCTGGTATCGCTACGAGGCCGACGGCCGCGGCGGCTTTTCTCGCACCGCGCTCCCCGATCCGGAAGTGGACATGGTGCTCAACGAGCGCCGCAAGAGCCTGGGCGTGACGCCGCGCGACATCAGCGAAGAGGAAGTGGTGCAGCGCTTCATGTTCGCCCTGGCCAACGAAGGCGCCAAGGTCCTGGAGGAAGACGTGGCCATACGCGCCTCCGACATCGACGTCACCTACCTCACCGGGCGCGGATTTCCGCTGCACCGCGGCGGCCCCATGTTCTACGCCGACACCGTCGGCCTGAAGAACGTGGTGGCGGCGATGGAGCACTTCCAGAAGGGCTACGAGGGCACGCAGTGGCAGCCTTCCAAGCTGCTGCTCAAACTCGCCGCGGAAGGCAAGAGCTTCCAGGACTACGACGCGGCGAAAAAATAAGTCAGGTAGCGGCGCCCAGCGCCGCACAACACAAGGAGACGTACATGCATACCGTGATCAAGACCGGCGCTGCCCTGCTGCTTTCGGTGGCCAGCATGACGGCCCTGGCCCAGGCCTATCCCAACAAGCCGGCACGCATCATCAACAACTACACCCCCGGGGGCACCACCGATTACGTGGCTCGTGCCATGGCCACCAAGCTCTCCGAAGCGCTGGGCCAGGCGTTCACGGTGGAGAACAAGCCCAGCGCCAACGGCACGGTCGGCTCCCAGGAGGCGGCGCGCGCCAAGCCCGACGGTTACACGCTGCTGTTCTCGACCTCGGGCCACACCTCCATCCCAATGGCGCTGATGGGCCCCAAGCTGCCCTTCAACCCCAGGGAATTCACGCCCATCATCCTGCTCATCATCAGCAACCAGACTTTCGTGGTGCATCCCTCCCTGGGCGTGAAGAATATCCCCGAGTTCGTGAAGCTCATGAAAGCCAACCCGGGCAAGTATTCCTATGGCTCGGCCGGACCGGGAACCCCCAATCACCTGGGCGTGGAACTGTTCAAGTACATGGCCGGCATCGACCTCCAGCACATTCCCTACAAGGGCGGTTCGCAGGCAGTGGTGGACCTGGTGGCCGGTCGCACCCAGTTCATGCTCAACAGCAACGCCTCCCTCGTGCCGCACATCAGGGCCGGGAAGATCATCCCCATCGCCGTCAGCGCCAACAGCCGCTCCACGGCCGTGCCCGATGTGCTGCCCATCGCCCAGCAGGGTTATCCGGACTTCGACATCGCCACCTGGTATGGCATGTTCGGCCCGCCCGGCCTGCCCAGGGACATTGTCCTCAGGCTCAATGCCGTCATGAACAGCGCGCTCAAGGCACCCGACATCATCAAGAGCTTCGACGTCCAGGGCGCGGAGCCCGTAGGCGGCACGCCAGAGGATCTCGGCCGGAAAATGCTGGGCGAGTACGAGCGCTGGAAGAAGGTGGTCGAGTTCGCCAAGATCGAGGCGGACTAGCCTCACCAAAGGCCGCGCCGCAAGCGCGGCCTTTTCTTCTCCGGGTCAGGAGAAGCAACGCAGGCAGTCAGAACAGCACAAGGAGGAGAAGATGTCCGCACCCCGCAGTATTCGAGATCTTCACGCAGCCGCCGCGCTCACCGTGGCCCTGCTTGCCACAGCCGCTGTGCTGGCTCCGCAAGCCCTGGCCCAGGCCTATCCCAGCAAACCCATACGCATCGTGCAGAACTACACCCCGGGCGGCCCCACCGACGCGGTCGCCCGTCTCATGGCACAGAAGCTGTCCGATGCGGTGGGACAGCCGGTGACCGTGGAAAACAAGCCCAGTGCCAACGGCGTGATCGGCACCCAGGATGTCATCCGCTCCAAACCCGATGGCTACAGCCTGCTCTTTTCCACCTCGGGCCACACCTCGGTGCCGCGGGCGCTGTTGACCGACAAGCTGCCCTTTGATCCGTTCAAGGAGCTCACCTCCATCATCCTGCTGACCATGTCGCCGCAGATGATCGTGGCCACCCCGTCGCTGGGCGTGAAGAACATTCCCGAACTGGTGAAGCTGGCGAAGGCCAATCCGGGCAAGTACTCCTATGCCACGCCCGGCCCCGGCGGCCCCAATCACCTGGGCATCGAAATGCTGAAGAACATGGCCGGCTTCGACATGCTGCACGTCCCCTACAAGGGCGGCGCACAGGCCGCCCTGGACGTGGTGGCCGGCCGCGTGCACCTCATGCTGGCCAGCGCCGGCACCTTCCTGCCTCAGGTCAAGGCGGGCAAGCTGGTGGCCATCGCCATGACCGGCAACAAGCGCTCGCCAACCGTGCCCGACCTGCCCAACGTGGTGGAGCAGGGCTACCCCGAGTACGAGGTCTACACCTGGTACGGCATGTTCGGACCGCCCGGCCTGCCGCGCGATATCACCCTGAAGCTGAACGGCATATTCAACAATGCACTGAAGATGCCCGACTCCATCAAGCACCTGGACAGCCAGGGCACCGACCCTGCGGGCGGCACACCCGAAGACCTCGCAAAAATGATGCGCAGCGAATACGAGCGCTGGAGGAAAGTGATCGTCGACGCAAAGATCGTGATCGAGCAGTAGACCGCAGTAGAACCCGGCATCCGGGTCGCCAGAACCCGGAGCCCGAAGCCTGGCAACAATGCAACATTGCAACATTGCAACGACGGCAAAGGAGGAAAACATGTTTGCAGACAAGCAAGGCAGCACGCCGCTGTTCGCGGCACTGGTCATGGCCATAGTCGGCATTGCCGGCCTGGCCGTGTCCGACGCGGTCCTCGCCCAGGCCTATCCCAACCGTGCCGTGCGCGTCATCACCAACTACACGCCCGGCGGCACCACCGACCTGGTGGCGCGCGCGCTGGCGCAGAAGCTCTCCGATGCCTCCGGACAGACCGTGACGGTGGAGAACAAGCCCAGCTCCAACGGCGTGATCGGCACGCAGGAAGTGTCGCGCGCCAAACCCGACGGCTACACCCTGCTCTTCTCCACCTCGGGCCACACCTCGGTATCCAAGGCGCTGCTGGGCGACAAGCTGCCCTTCGATCCCTTCAAGGAGATCGCGCCCATCGCACTGGCAGTGACCATCACGCAATTGCTGGTGGTGCATCCCTCGCTCAACGTGAAGACCGTGCCTGAGTTCGTGAAGCTCATGAAAGCCAACCCAGGAAAGTATTCCTATGGCTCGGCCGGCACCGGCAGTCCCAACCACCTGGGCGTGGAACTGCTCAAGCACATGGCCGGCTTCGAACTGCTGCACGTGCCCTACAAGGGCGGCTCGCAGGCGGTGATCGACCTGGTGGCCGGACGCACGCAGTTCATGCTCAATGCCATGGTCGCGCTGATCCCGCACGTCAAGTCGGGCAAGATCATCGCCATCGGCGTGGGTACGGGCAAGCGCTCCGCCGCCATGCCCGACGTGCCCACCGTCGCCGAGCAGGGCTATCCCGGATATGTATCCGACACCTGGTACGGCATGTTCGGCCCGCCGGCGCTGCCCCGTGACATTCTCATGAAGCTGAACGGCATCTACAACGATGCGCTGAAGCAGCCCGATATCGTCGCCAGTTTCACCAAGTCCGGCGCCGAGCCCGCTGGCGGCTCGCCCGAGGATCTCGCCAAGATGATGCGCGTCGATTACGAGCGCTGGAGGAGCGTGGTGGTGGCCGCGAAGATCGAGGTGGACGAGTAATTCCATTTCCATATCATTAGTGTAATAATAGCGGCATCTCATCAACCCCTTGAGGTGTGCGATGGCCAGACCGGCGCGTGGTGCGGAAGTATTGGACATGGCGCAGGAAATGATTCTGCATGCGCAAACAATTGACGAATTGAGG
>CAXNIK010000146.1:0-8430 GCA_964202115.1 Burkholderiales bacterium | reverse complement strand
CACTCGCTGACGAGACGCCGCACCGCCATGATGCCGCCGTGGCCCGTGTCACCGTCGAGCAGCACCGGAAAACTGACGCTTTGCGCTATCCAGCCACCGATCTGCACGCACTCAGTCATTGTCGCGGTTCCCACATCGGAGAGGCCGATGTGGGAACCTATGACCTGACTCGTGCCGACAAAGCCTGCCTCCACCCCGGCCTTGTCCAGCACCCGGCCCAGCGCGGCGCTGGGAGGATGGAACACTGCCAGAACCTTGTCCTTGCGGTGTATAAGCTCCTGCAGGCGTTTGGTCTTTGATTTTGCGCTGCCATCCATGAATCTTTCCCCTCCTGGTCGCGCGGCTGCCGGTGAACGCTTGTTAATTTAATTTAGTATATAGCGTTGGCTTGGCAGCCAGACAGCCCCAAATCGTCAAATCAGATTTGTACCAGGGCACAGAACCGCGAATCGCTGATCCATAGAGAAGACAGAAGATATCGGAGCTAAGGAAACGCTGAACAAGTTGCCGTTGCGGTCTAACTGAATCGCCTTCATCTGTCGCCTCGCGCGGCTACTTGATCAGCGATTCCCTGGCTTTTTGCCGATATAACTGAAGGAAAAACCATGTCCCTTTTCCGCGTCACCATGATGGCGGCCCTTGCCTTGTCGTCCGGCCCCGCACTCGCACAAGGCGCCGCCGCCAACTACCCCACGCGCACGGTCACGGTCATCGTGCCCTTCGCTCCCGGTGCCGGCACCGACATCGAGTCGCGCCTGTACGCGCAGAAACTGAGCGAGGCGCTGGGCCGCTCCTTCGTGGTGGATTACAAGCCGGGCGCCGGCAGCACCATCGGCGGGTCCTATGTCGCCAAGGCCGCACCCGACGGCTACACCCTGATGTCGGCCACGCCCAGCAACGGCATCGCCGCGCTGCTGTACAAGGATCTGAGCTACGACCCGATCAAGGATTTCGCCTTCATCTCCATGATGAGCAAGCGCCCCTCCATGTTGGTTGCCTCGAACAAGTTCCCGCCGAAAGACATCCGCGAGTACATGCAATACGCCAGGACCAATCCGGGCAAGATCAACCTGGCCACCTCCGGCGCCGGCGGCGTCGCGCACCTGTCCATGGAGTATCTGCACCACGCCACCAAGACCCAGGTCACCTTCGTGCACTTCAAGGGCGGCGGTCCGGCCAATATCGCGGTCATGGCCGGACAGGCGGACGCAGTTATCAGCAGCCTGGCGGCCATGATCAACCAGATCAAGGCCGGCAAGGCGCGCGCCATCGGCGTCACCTCGCTGCAGCGCCTCAAGGTGCTGCCCGACGTGCCCACCGTGGCCGAGCAGGCCCTGCCCGGGTGGGAGTACGCGCAATGGGTGGGACTCACCGCCCCGGCGAAGACACCCAAGGCCATCATCGACAAGCTGGCGGGGGAACTGGCCAAGATTGCGCGCGATCCGGAGCTCGCGCAGAAATTCGCCGAGGATGCCACCGAGATGATCGGCAACACCCCGGAGCAGTTCACCGCCTACGTCGTGTCCGAGGCCGCCCGCTGGAAGAAGCTGATCGACGACGTTGGCGTCAAGCTGGAATAGCGATGCGCATGGGCCTCAGCGCCGCTTGCGCGCCGGCTTTAGCAGCGCCTCGAAGGCAAGCGTGTCGCGCGCAATGGCGCGCGAGGCCTTCAGCTCCATGCGCCGGAATTGCTCCAGCGCCTTCTGACCCAGCTCGGTCACCACGGCGCCGCCGCCACGTTTTCCACCAGTCGCCGTAGTCACCAGCGGCGCGGCGAAATCCCGGTTCATCGCCTCCACCAGTTGCCACGCACGCCGGTAGGACATGCCCATGGCGCGCGCCGCGGCCGAGATCGAGCCGGTGGTGGCGATGTGCTCCAGCAGTTCGGCCTTGCCCGGCCCCATGGCCGGACGCGCGCCGGCAAGGATGCGCAGCGTGAGTCCGGGATAGCGTTCAGTCGTCATCTGATAATGGTATCGATTGTGAGCCGTGATGGTACGCGTTATAGTTCGTGGCGTCGGGAACCACAGCCTCCCGGCCCGGGCCGCAAAAGCCCAAGACGGTGTCCCGTCCAAGCGCTGCAGTCGTGAAAGCGAGGATTATTCATGGACACCGCCGACCACTCTTCCAGCAGCGACAAGAGCCCCGCTCCCGTCACCTTCGGCGAAGCCTTCCTCTACTGGCTGAAGCTGGGCTTCATCAGCTTCGGCGGCCCCGCCGGACAGATCGCCATCATGCACCAGGAGCTGGTGGAGAAACGCCGCTGGATCTCCGAGAAGCGCTTCCTGCACGCGCTCAACTACTGCATGGTGCTGCCCGGCCCCGAGGCGCAGCAACTGGCCACCTACATCGGCTGGCTGATGCACGGCACCAAGGGCGGCATCACCGCGGGTGCGCTATTCGTGCTGCCATCCCTCTTCATCCTGATCGCGCTCACCTGGATCTACCTGGCCTACGGCAATGCGCCGCTGGTAGCCGGCCTGCTCTACGGCATCAAGCCCGCGGTCACCGCCATCGTGCTGTTCGCCGCCTGGCGCATTGGCTCGCGAGCGCTGAAGAACGCCTGGATGTGGGGCATCAGCGTGGCCGCCTTTGTCGCCATCTTCGCCCTGAAGCTGCCCTTTCCGCTGATCGTGCTGGCCGCGGGCCTGATCGGTTATTTCGGCGGGCGCGCGGCGCCCGGCGTATTTGCCACCGGCGGCGGACACGGCACAGGCGCGAAGAGTTACGGCGCGGCCCTCATCGATGACGACACACCGACGCCATCGCATGCGCTGTTCAACAAGGCGCGTTTCGTACGCATGACGGTGATCTTCCTCGCGCTGTGGGCGCTGGCGCTGGCCATGCTGGTCGCGGCCTACGGCTGGGAGGGCACGCTGACGCAGATCGGCTGGTTCTTCACCAAGGCCGCGCTGCTCACCTTCGGCGGTGCCTACGCGGTGCTGCCCTATGTCTATCAGGCCAGCGTCGAGCACTACCTGTGGCTCACGCCCGAGCAGATGATCGACGGCCTGGCCCTGGGCGAAACCACGCCCGGCCCGCTGATCATGATCGTGGCCTTCGTCGGTTTTGTCGCCGCCTGGACACAGGAGATCTTCGGTTCCGGCGCGCTGTTGATCGCAGGCTGCGCCGGAGCCGCGGTCGCCACCTTCTTCACCTTCCTGCCCAGTTTCCTGTTCATCCTCGCCGGCGGGCCCTTCATCGAGACCACTCACGGCAACCTGAAATTCACCGCGCCGCTCACCGCCATCACCGCCGCCGTGGTGGGGGTGATCGTGAATCTCGCGGTGTTCTTCGCGCTGCATGTGTTCTGGCCCGATGGTATGGAGGGGCGCTTCGACTGGTTCTCGGTGCTGGTGAGTGTGGCGGCCTTCGTCGCCCTGCTGCGCTACAAGGCCGGCGTGGTGAGCGTCATCCTGGCTTGCGGCGCGGCCGGGCTCATCTATCGCCTGCTGCTGTCATAAGGAGAAAACCATGCTTCACCTCAGGCTCGCAGCATCCATCGCGTTTTCCATCCCGCTGTCAATCGCATTCATTCCAGCCGGCACCCATGCGCAAGGCGCAGCCGACACCTGGCCCTCCCGCCCCGTCACCATCATCATCCCGGTGGCACCCGGCTCATCCACCGACCTCGAGGCCCGGCTGTACGCGCAGAAACTGGGCGAGGTCACGGGCGGCAAGACCTTCCTGGTCGATTACAAACCCGGCGCCGGCACCACCATCGGCTCGGGCTTTGTCGCGAAAGCGGCCCCCGATGGCTACACCACGCTGCTGATGTCACCCAGCACGCTGGTCTCGCCCCTGGCCTACCCCGACCTGCCCTTCAACCCGATCAGGGATTTTGCGCCGGTATCGCTGATGAGCAAGCGGCCCAGCCTGCTGCTGGCTCATCCCGGCCTGCCGGCGAACAATCTCAGGGAGTTCCTCGCCTACGCCAAAGCCAACCAGGACAAGATCAACATCGGCACGGCCGGCGTCGGCTCGGTCGGCCATCTGTCCGTGGAATGGCTGTACGGCGCCTCGGGCATCAAGGCCACCTTCATCCATTACAAGGGCGGCGGTCCTGCCACCGCCGCGCTGATGGCGGGGCAGATCCACTCCACCCTGGCCAGCCCCGGCGCGGTGCTGCCGCTGGTGAAGGCCGGCAAGCTGAAGATCCTGGCCGTGACCACCACCGAGCGCATCAAGCCGCTGCCTGACGTGCCCACCGCTGCGGAATCCGGCGCGCCCTTCTGGGAGTATGCGCAGTGGCTGGGTTTTGTCATGCCGGCGGCCACGCCCGCGGCCATCGTCAACAAGTTTGCGGGCGAGCTGTCCAAGGTGGCCAAATCCCCGGATGTCGCGCAGAAGTTCTCCAACGACGGCATGCTCATGTACGGCAACACGCCCGAGCAGTTCCGCCAGTACATCGCCGCGGAATCGGCACGCTGGGCCAAGCTGGTGCAGGACACCGGCGTGAAGCTCAGCGCGGATTAGAATAGCGGCCTTTCGCCGGGCTGCAACGGGCCGCGAATCCAAGGAGAACACCATGTTGCGTCACAATCTTTCGTATCTGCTGGCAACCGCGGCCCTGGTCTCGGGTTGCGCCCTGGCACAGAGCGGCGCGGACTATCCGTCCAGGCCGGTCACGGTGATCATCCCCTATGTCCCCGGCGGCACCACCGACATCGAGGCGCGTCTGTACCACGAGAAGCTGCAGAGCGCCCTGAAGCAGCCCTTCATCATCGATTACAAGCCCGGTGCCGGCACCACCATCGGCGCGGCCTTCGTCATGCGCGCCAACCCGGACGGTCACACGCTGCTCATGAACACCGCCACCTTCACCGTGGCGCCGGCCCTGTACGGCGATCGCAGCCCCTACGACCCGATCCGCGACTTTGCCCCGGTGTCCATCACCACCATGACGCCCAACTTCATGCTGGTGAACTCCAACATGCCCATCAAGAGCATGAAGGAGTACATCGCCTACGTGAAGGCCAACCCGGGCAAGGTCAATTTCGGCACCTCCGGCAACGGCGGCATCAATCACCTCGCCGGCGCCTGGATGCACGGACTGATCGGCGCCACCGTGACCTACATCCATTACAAGGGCGGCAACGACGTGATTCGCACCCTGGTCTCGGGCGAGGTCGACGCCGCCTACGCGCCGCCGCTCACCGCCCTGCCCCACATCAAGGCGGGCAAGATGCGCGCGCTGGCCATCACCACCGGCGAGCGGGCGCGCATCCTGCCCGACTACGGCACCATCAGCGAGGACATCCCCGGCTACGAGTGGTCGCAATGGGTGGCGGTGTTCGCCCCGGCCAAGACGCCGGCGGCCATCATCGCCAAGCTCGGCACCGAGTACGGCAGGGCGGCCAGGCAGCCCGACGTGGTGCAGAAACTGGAACAGGGCAAGCTGGTGGTGGGCAGCACACCTGAGGAACTGCGCCGGCTGGTGGCGCGCGAAGTGCCCGCCTGGAAGAAGATCGTCCAGGAGACCGGCGCCAAGGCCGACTAGGCGCGCGGCACCACCCCGCCGCCTGAGCGGGGAGCATCGGGTGCGCGGGGTATACTCGGTTATTCTCCGCCGGCTTCAGCCCCACCCGCATGAGCGAGCGCACCATCCCCATTGTCAATATCGCCAGTTCGGCCCAGGCGGCGCGCCCGCTGCCTGCCGCCGTACCCGGGGCATCGCTCGCCTCAGGCCACCTGGTGGACACACTGAACCGGCCGCTGCGCGACCTGCGCATCTCGGTCACGGACAAGTGCAATTTCCGCTGCACCTACTGCATGCCGCGCTCGGTGTTCGGCCCCGACCATCCCTTTCTCAAGCGCACCGAACTGCTCAGCTTCGAGGAAATCCTGCGCCTGGCCAGGGTGTTCAAGTCGCTGGGCGTGGAGAAACTGCGCCTCACCGGCGGCGAGCCGCTGCTGCGCAAGCACCTGGAGCGCCTGATCGCCATGCTGGCGCCGCTGGACCTGGACCTGACACTCACCACCAACGGCTCGCTGCTGGCTGCCAAGGCGCGCGCGCTCAGGGACGCAGGCCTCAAGCGCGTCACCGTCAGCCTGGACTCGCTGGACGAGCAGGTGTTCCGCGCCATGAACGACGCCGATTTTTCCGTGTCGGCGGTGTTGAAGGGCATCGACGCAGCGGCGGCCGCTGGCTTCTCGCCCATCAAGATCAACATGGTGGTCAAGCGCGGCACCAACGACGCCGGCGTGGTCGCCATGGCCCGGCACTTCAAGGGCTCCGGCCACATCGTGCGCTTCATCGAATTCATGGACGTGGGCAGCACCAACGGCTGGCGCATGGATGACGTCGTGCCCTCGGCCGACATCATCCGCAGCATCGATGCGCAAATGCCCCTGCGCCCACTGGAGGGCACCTATGCAGGTGAAGTCGCGCAGCGCTGGGCCTATCGCGATGGCAGCGGAGAAGTGGGCGTGATCTCCTCGGTCACCCAGGCCTTCTGCCGCGACTGCACGCGATTGCGCCTGTCCACCGAGGGCATGCTCTACACCTGCCTGTTCGCCGGTTCCGGCTACGACCTGCGCGGGCTGATGCGCAATGAGGCTGGCGCGGCCAGCACGACCAACGACGAAGTCCTCACCGACGCCGTGACGCGCATCTGGCGCGTGCGCAGCGATCGCTACTCGGAGTTGAGAACCGCCGAAACCGCCAAGGGCCGCAAGGTCGAGATGTCCTACATCGGCGGCTGAGCACTCCATGAGCACGCTGGTTCCCGAAGCAACCGCCATCTCCGGGCTGATCCTCGCCGGGGGCCTCGCCACGCGCATGGGTGGCGCCGACAAGCCCCTGCAATTGCTGCATGGCCGTCCGCTGCTGGAGCATGTCACCGAACGCTTTGCACCGCAGGTATCGGAGCTGCTGATCAGCGCCAACGACGCGCACAAATATGCTTCCTACGATGCGCGCATCGTCGCCGACGAGTTCACCCATGCCGGCCTGAAAGCCGCGCGGCATGAGTGGCTGGCCACCGTGCCCTGCGATGCGCCCTGCTTTCCGCTGGATCTGGTCGCGCGCCTGCAGGCCGCCGCGCTTGCGGACGAGGCCGACATCGCCATCGCCCGCACCGGCGACGGCCGTCAGCCGGTTTTCGCGCTGCTGCGCCGTTCAACCCTGCCGGCGCTCACCGCCTACCTGCAGCAGGGCCGGCGCAAGGCCGACGGCTGGTATGCGGGCTTGCGCGTGACTGAAGTGGAGTTCGCCGACGGCACGGCCTTTTGCAACATCAACTACAGCGACGACCTCGCGGACCTGAATGCCGACACCGGACCGTTCTAAGGGCATGGAACTCAGCGTCAGCGCCGCGCGCGCCGCCATCGCCGCGGTGCTCACGCCCATCACCGACTGCGACACCCTGCCCCTGGACCAGGCCCTGGGCCGGGTGCTGGCCGAGGATCTCATCTCCCCCATCGCCGTGCCGGCGCACGACAACTCGGCCATGGACGGTTGGGCGCTGCGCGGAGCCGACCTGGGCGCATCCGCAATCACGCTCAATAGCATAGGCACGGCGCTGGCCGGCCATCCCTACAGCGGCAGCGTCGGTATCGGGCAATGCGTGCGCATCATGACCGGCGCGGTCGTCCCCGCCGGCGCCGACACCGTGGTCATGCAGGAGGAAGCGCAGCAGGACGGCAGCAGCGTGCGCATTGCCGGAACACACAAGCCCGGGCAAAACGTGCGCCGCGCCGGAGAGGACATCGCGCGCGGCGCCGTGGCCCTGCGCTCAGGCACGCTGCTGCGGCCTCAGCACCTGGGCCTGGCGGCCTCGCTGGGGCTGGCCAGGCTGCGCGTACACCGCCGCGCGCGCGTGGCGGTGTTTTCCACCGGCGATGAGCTGCGCCAGCCGGGGGAAGACCTTGTGCCTGGCGCCATCTACGACAGCAACCGGCATGTGCTGGCAGGCATGCTGGCTCGGCTGGGCTGCGAAACGCGCGACCTGGGCGTGGTGCGCGACGAACCGGCGCGGCTGGAAGCGGCGCTGCGCGAGGCCATGTCCTGGGCCGATGCCATCGTCACCTCCGGCGGCGTCTCCACCGGCGACATGGACTTCACCCGCGCGTTGCTGGCGAAACTCGGTGAAGTCACCTTCTGCAACATCGCCATGCGTCCGGGCCGTCCCATGGCCTTCGGCCGCCTCAAGAATGGCGAACGCCCCTGTGTGCTGTTCGGTCTGCCGGGCAATCCCGTGGCCGCGGCCGTGTCCTTCACCCAGTTCGTGCGCGGCGCCCTGCTGCAGATGTGCGGCTGCACCGACACTGCTCTGCCGCTGCTGCAGGCGCGTGCCCACCAGCCCATGAAGAAGAAGCCCGGCCGCACCGAGTACCAGCGCGGCATCCTGGAGCGCGATGACCAGGGTATGCATGTCCGGCTGACCGGCGCGCAGGGCTCGGGCATGCTCAGTTCGCTGTGCCAGGCCG
>CAXNIK010000145.1:0-8437 GCA_964202115.1 Burkholderiales bacterium | reverse complement strand
CTGGGCTCGGCCGCCCTGCGCACCGTGGTCAAGAACGATTTTGAGCGCTGGGCGCCCATCATCAAGGCCTCCGGCTTCAAGCTTGAGGAGTGACCATGGCATCGAAATACACCTACACCAGCGATCCGCTTCCGGCCCCCGAAGGCTACGGCGGCAAGATAGGCCGGACCTTCGCCGAATCCACGCCCTGGTGGCCGCCGCAGGTGAAGGCACCGGCCGGCGCGCCCAACATCGTCATCGTCTACCTGGATGACATCGGCTTTGGCGATTTCGGCTGTTTCGGATCGGAAATCCAGACCCCCAACATCGATCGCCTTGCCCAGAGTGGCCTGCGCTTCCCGGGCTACACCACCGTGCCGATGTGCACACCGGCGCGGGCCGCGCTGCTCACGGGCAAGAATCCCCACGCCGTTGGCTGCGGCTGGTTGAACACCACCGATCCGGGATACCCCGGTTTCGGCGGGGAAATCGTGCCAAACGCGCCGACCATCGCCGAACTGCTGCGCGGGCATGGCTACTCGACCATGGCCGTGGGCAAGTGGCACAACACACGCGAGCGCAATACTTCGCCGGCCGCGGACTGCAAGTCCTGGCCGCTGCAACGGGGCTTCGACCGCTTCTACGGATTCCTCGCTTCGGAGACCAGCTACTTTCACCCCGAGCAGCTGCGCGAGGGCAATCAGCTCGCCGACATCGATGCCTATCCGGAAGGCTATTACCTCACCGACGACTTCACCGACCGAGCCGTGCGCTGGATGAAGGAGCATGTCGGCGCCGATTCCCGCAAACCATTTTTTTTGTATCTCCCCTACAACGCCGCGCATGTGCCGCTGCAGGCCAAGCCCGAGGACATCGCCAAGTACCACGGGCGCTACGACGCCGGTTGGGACGTCATCCGCGAGCAGCGTTTCGAGCGGCAAAAGGCGCTGGGCGTGATTCCGAAAGACACGCGCCTGCCGTCCTACAACCCCGGCGTGCGCAAATGGGACGAACTCTCGGCCGACGAGAAACGCATCATCCCGAAGTACATGGAGGTCTACGCCGCCATGATCGACAGCGCCGATCAGGGCGTGGGCAAGGTGGTCGCGACGCTGGAGCAAATGGGCCTCCTCGACAACACCCTGATCATCGTCTCGGCCGACAACGGCGGAAATTCGCTGGGGGCCCAGAGCGGCGCCGTCAACTCCTTCGAGAAGCGCTTCGGCAAGGACAATGACATGACCGTCCTCGAGCGCATCCTGGCCGAGAAAAAATTCGGCGGCGAGGAGACCTATATCGCCTATCCGACCGGCTGGGCGCAGGTGTCCAACACGCCCTTCCGCCATTACAAGCGCTACACCATGAATGGCGGCATCCGCGTGCCCTTTGTCATGCACTGGCCCAAGGGCATCGCCGACAAGGGGGCGATACGCCACGACTGGGTGCATGTCACCGACATCGCGCCCACGCTGCTCGACATTGTCGGCGCGGCCTACCCGGCCGAATTCAACGGGCTCAAAACGCGGAGCCAGGACGGCGTGAGCTTTCGATCGCTGCTCGGCGACAATCCGATGCGGGCGCCGATGCAGCCGCGCCCGGCCCAGGCATACGAACTCGAAGGCAATCGCGGCTTCATCAAGGACGGCTGGAAGCTGGTGTCATTACAGCCGAAGAAGAACCGCATCAATCTGGATAACTGGATGCTGTTCGATCTGACCAAAGATCCCACCGAGATCGATGACCTGGCGAAAACGCATCCGGACAAGCTTAATGAGATGGTGGTGCATTTCGAGGCCGATGCGGCGGCGAACTGGATGTATCCGCTGGATAACCGCGAATACGAGCGCAGCATCTCCCATCCGCCGCACCGCATCGAGGAAGTCAGCGTGCCCCGCACTTTCTATCCCGGCGCCCAGACCATAGACCGTTCCAACGTCTGGCCGCTGTTTGCCGATCGCTGCTATCACATCACCGCCAGCTTCGAGTTCAAGGCGGGAGACAAGGGCGTCATTTTCTCCGTGGGGACGGTGTTCGGTGGCATGGTGGCCTTCGTGCTCGACGAGGCCCTGCATTTTGTTTATCAGCGCTGGCAGAACCCGCTGGATTGCCCGCCCATCGCACTGAAACCGGGCACGCATCAGTTCGAGCTTGACTATCGCGCCACCGGGCAGCGCAAGGGCGAGGGCCGCCTGCTGCTCGATGGTGTGGAGTGTGTTGCCATGACGGACATGTCGCCGAGCTTGGGCCGCCTGCCGCACGAAGGCATGGATGTGGGCATAGACCGGCGCTGCGCCACCTCCAGCCGCTATGCGGACCATGGCGTGTTTCGCTACACCGGTGCGATCAGCAGGGTCCATGTCGAGCCCGGCGCCCAGGCTCCGGGCAGCATTTTCAACCGGCCTGAAGTCGAGGCCCAGCGCGCGGCGCTGGAGTGGATGCGCTAGTTTATTTTCCCGCGGTGGACCGGCGCAGCGCGGCGCCGAATTCCAGCAGCGCATCGGAGCGGTGCCCGCGCCGGGTGATGAGGGCGACTGGCGGCAGGGCGACCGAGGGCGTGACGGAGATGATGCTCAATGTCCCGCTGGCGGCATCGGCCAGCGCATGTTCCTTGCGCATCACGCCCAGCAGATCGGTGTCCAGCGCCAGCAGCGTGGTGAGGAAAAACGGCGAAGTCAGTTCCACGTCTGCTTCCGGAGGCGTCAGCCCGGCGCGATGATGGGCATCGATGATCGCGCGTCGCAGCATCGACTGGCGCGGTGGCAGCACCCAGCGCTCCCCTTCGAGTTGCCGCCAATGAAAGCGGCGGCGGCCGGACAGGCGATGAGACGGTGATGCCACGACGTGGATACGATCCGGCGCCAGGTGTTCAACACGCAGCTTGTCGATGTCGGCGCCTTCCAGCGCCTCCGGCGGCAGTCCGCCGACCACGCAGTCCAGTTCCCCGTCCCTCAGGGCGGGTATGAGATCGACGATCCGCGCTTCGCGGACTTGCACCTTGGTCCCGGGGATGCGCGCGCGCAGCCTGGCGATGGCCTCGGGAATGCGCGGCGTCATGGGCAGGGTGCCGACGCGGAGCATGGCCGCGCCATGCCCGACGATGGCATCCACCTCTTCGCCCAGGGCACGGGTCTCGTTCATGGCGATTACCGCGTGGCGGATCAGGCGCTCGCCGGCGGCGTTGGCGGTGACGCCGGTCCGGCTGCGCTCGAACAGCGGGGTGCCGAAGCAATCCTCGATCTCTTTCAGCATCTTGCTGATGGCCGGTTGCGTCAGCGCCATGTGCCGCGCGGCGGCACGCACGGTGCGTTCCTTGGCCAGTAGCGTGAGCAGTTCGTAGTGGCGCAGGCGCAGCCTTCGCACCATGCGGCTGAATTGGGCAGGCATGTGGGTGATGACTCAGTCGGTCAGCGGCACATAGCTGGCGACGCGGTTGCGGCCGGTCTGCTTGGCGCGGTACAGCGCGGCATCGGCGCGCTCAAGCAGCATGGCCACCGTGCCGGCCTCGCCGGGCCGGATGCTGTCCACGCCGAAGCTTACGGTGATGCGCAGCGACTTGCCCTCGACTTGAATGGGGGTCTCCGCCACCAGGGCGCGTATGCGCTCGGCCAGCGACAGGGCGCCCTCCAGCGTCGCGTCCGGCAGCAGCACGCAGAACTCCTCGCCGCCGAAACGCACCATCATGTCCTCGCGGCGCAGGCAGGTCTGCACCAGGCGCACGAAGCTTTTCAGCACTTCGTCGCCGACCATGTGGCCGTGGGCATCATTGACCGACTTGAAGTGATCAAGATCGAGCATCAGCAGCGACAGCGGCGCGCGATTGCGCTGGGCGCGCGCCACGGCCATGTCCGCCAGTTCCACGAAAATGCGCCGGTTGTACACGCCGGTCAGCGGGTCGGTTGCCGCGAGCTGGCGGGAGTTCTCGTCGGAGCGCTCCTTGTGCATGAGCAGTATGCCGGTGGAGGAACTGAGCAGGATGATGTAGCCGAACAGATGGCTGAAGGTCTGCAGCGGTCCGGGGGCGAGCGGATGGGGTATGGCTTCTGGCAGCACCACGGCGGCGATGCCTCGGGCCAGGAATCCCAGTGAGGCGGCCAGGAAAGTGATGATCATCAGCCAGCGCACCCGCTGGCTGGTGGTGTGCGGCGGCCGCCACATCAGCCAGGCGATGCCGCCGTATGCCAGTGAGTAGGCCAGGCCGTTGAAGAACGATTGTGCAAGGGGAAAATCAAGCAGGAGAAAAAACATCGGCGCAATGCAGGCGGGCAGCGCGACCGGCAGCCACAGCGGCACGCGCCGGTGCTGAAACTCGAGCAAGGACGCCGCTTTCAGTGCCACGCCCATGGAGAACAGCAGGTTGCCGGCCACAACGATGAGCATTTCGCTGCCCATGCCGCGGGCCGCGAACAGCATCCAGGCACAGCCTTGCAGCACCAGGCCGATGGCCCATTTGCTCAGGCCATCATTCATGGAGCGCGGGAAAGCCATGTACAGGGTCAGCGCCATCAGCAGCGAACTTGCCGCGAGGACGACCAGCATGGTGCGGATGTCGATGAGCATCTGTCTCGAGGGTCTAGTAGACAAGCTTGCCGCGATATCAGTACGCGGCAAGGGAGCGCATGATAACGCCGCCCGGTCATTTGCGAATGAGCCTGCACTGTTTTGTTGCATAATGCCGCTTGCGCCGGGCTGCGGAGCATCCAAGATCCGGTATCGCGCATCCCATTCACATTGCCACACATTGCCACGGTTGCCGCCATGACCCATGCCATCCGCATTCACCGCTTCGGCGGTCCCGAAGTCATGCAGTGGGAGGAAATCGAGGTCTGCAAGCCCGGTCCGGGGCAGGTACGCCTGCGCCACACCGCCGCCGGCGTGAATTTCGTCGATGTATCGCAGCGCCTGGGGCGGCAGAAGGTGCCGCTGCCACTGGTGATGGGGCGCGGCGCGGCCGGCGTCGTCGAAGCGCTGGGTGAAGGTGTGAACGGGCTGGCGGTCGGTGATCGCGTCGCCTATGCGCCCTACAACGGTGCCTATGCCGAGGCGCGGCTGATCGGCGCGGACAAGGTGGTGAAGGTTCCCGATGGCCTGGATGACCGGGCCGTGGGTGCCAGCATCCTGCAGGGGTTGACGGTGCATTACCTGGTGCGCCAGTTGCGCGTGGTCTCGCCAGGGGACGTCATCCTGGTGCATGCCGCGGCCGGCGGCATAGGCCTGATCCTGTGCCAGTGGGCGGCGGCGCTGGGCGCCACCGTCATCGGCGCGGTGTCCACCGGGGACAAGGCGGAGTTGGCGCGCGCCAACGGCTGCGCTCACACCCTGGTGTATTCCCAGTGCAAGGACGGTGATTTCGTTCAGCGCGCCATCGAATTGAACGGCGGCAGGAAACTGCATGCGGTGTACGACGCCGTGGGCAAGGATACCTTCGAGCGCTCGCTGCAGGCGCTTCGGCCGGCGGGCCAGATCATCACCTTCGGCCGCGCCTCGGGGCCGCTGCCGCTCATTGATGTGCAGACCATGCTGAACCGCGACGCACTGACGGTGAGCGCCGGCACCCTGTTCGCCTTCACCGAGGGCCTGGGCCGGCTGCAACTGATGGGCAAGGAGTGGTTCGAGGCGCTGCTCTCGGGCAAGGTGAAGATCACCGTCAACCAGACCTATGCGATGAAGGATGCGGCGCAGGCGCATCGCGACCTGGAATCGCGCAAGACCACGGGTTCCACGGCGCTGGTGCCCTGAGCGGCATATGACCACTGTCGGCGCGGGCGGCGCGTCCCACGACGCCGAAGAGTCGCGGCGCTTCCCTTACTGGCAGCGCAACGCCCAGGTCATGCCCATGGCCAATATGCTTACCTCCATGGGTTTTTCGGTATTTGTGCCCTTCCTTCCGGTGATGCTGCAAAGCCTGGGCGTGAGCGATCACCTGGAAACCTGGGTGGGCAACATGATGCTGCTGTTCTACATCATCAGCTTCGCCTCGGGGCCGGTGTGGGGCGGCATCGCCGATCACTATGGCCGCAAGATCATGGTGCTGCGGGCCATGCTGGGCATGGGTATCTTCATGACCATGGTGCCCTTCGCACCTTCGCCGCTGTGGTTCGTGTTCCTGTTCTCGCTGGTGGGCTTTTTCAACGGCTCCTCGGCCGCCGCGCAGGCGCTGCTGGTTGCCAACACCCCGCCGCGACGCGTCGGCAGCACGCTCGCCAGCCTGCAGACCGGCATGCTGGTGGGCCAGACCATGGGGCCGGTGGTGGCGACCATGGCGGTGGCGGTGGTGTCGCATCCGCACTGGCTGTTCTGGATCAGTGGTGGCCTGTTGCTCACAGCAGGCATGCTGGTGATCGTGTTCGTGCGCGAGGTGAAGCAGCTCGCACCGGGGCCGTGGCGGCTGCAGTGGATGGGCAACCTGCGCGAGCTGCTGGCGGTGCCGCGCATCGGGGTGCTGTACCTGCTCAGCTTTGTGTTCGCCATCCTGGGCGCGGGCAATATCACCATCTTCAGCGTCTATGTGTTGCAGTTGCAGGGTCCGGGTGCATCGGGCATCGGCTCGGGCGCGTTCTGGGTCGGCGCGGTGGCCACGGGGCTGGCGGTGTCCAGCGTGCTGTCGCTGACGTTCTGGGGGCGCCGTCTCGATCGGCTCGATCCGGCGCGAGTATTGATCTGGGCCACTGCCGCGGCCGGGCTGACGCAGATACCACTGCTGTTCCTCGACACGCCGCTGCAACTGGTGCTGACCCGGGCCGCCTTCGGCCTTGGCGCCTCTTTGATGCAACCCTGCATCGTGCGCCTGCTGAAGGCTTATTCACCGGAGGGCATGGATGCGCGCGCCATTTCCTACAACACTTCGTTCCACTTCATTGCCATCGGCATCGCGCCCTTCGTCGCCGGACTGGTGGGCCCGGTGTTCGGCCTGCGCGCCTATTTCGCGCTCACGGTGGTGTTCACCTTCTTTGCCCTGGGGGTGTGGCTGCGCCAGATCCGCCGCAAGGCCTGAGGGCTCCCGTGCACACGGCCGCAAGCAGTGCGCGGCGGATAATGAGAAGATCGCTTCCTTTCGCAATCAACCAACGGCATTCCAGATGGCTCAATACGTCTACACCATGCGCCGCGTCGGCAAGATCGTGCCGCCCAAGCGCACCATCCTCAAGAACATTTCGCTCAATTTCTTTCCCGGCGCCAAGATCGGCGTGCTCGGCCTGAACGGTTCGGGCAAGTCCACGCTGCTCAAGATCATGGCGGGTGAGGACACCAACTACGAAGGCGAAGTGGTGCGCATGCCCAATATCAAGGTGGGCTATCTGCCGCAGGAGCCGCAGCTCGATCCGGAGAAGACCGTGCGCCAGGAGGTGGAGGAGGGCATGGGCGACGTGTTCGCGGCCAAGAAGCGGCTGGAAGAGGTGTATGCCGCCTACGCCGAGCCGGATGCGGATTTCGACAAGCTGGCCACCGAGCAGGCCGAACTGGAAGCGAAGATCAATACCGGCTCGGGCGAGAACGCCGATCACCTGCTGGAAATCGCCGCCGATTCGCTGCGCCTGCCGCCCTGGGAGGCGAAGATAGGCCCGCTGTCCGGCGGCGAGAAGCGCCGCGTGGCGCTGTGCCGGCTGCTGCTGTCCAAGCCTGATCTGCTGCTGCTGGATGAACCGACCAACCACCTCGATGCCGAAAGTGTGGAGTGGCTGGAGCAGTTCCTGCTGCGTTTCCCCGGCACCGTCGTCGCGGTGACCCACGACCGTTACTTCCTCGACAATGCCGCGCAGTGGATTCTGGAGCTGGACCGCGGCTACGGCATTCCGTGGGAGGGCAATTATTCTTCCTGGCTGGAGCAGAAGGAAAAGCGCCTGGAACTGGAATCCAAGCAGGAGCAGGCGCGCATCAAGACCATGCAGAAGGAACTGGAGTGGGTGCGCCAGAACCCCAAGGCGCGCCAGGCGAAGAGCAAGGCGCGCCTGGCGCGATTCGAGGAGCTGTCTTCCTACGAATACCAGAAGCGCAACGAGACTTCGGAAATCTTCATCCCCGTGGCCGATCGCCTGGGTGACAAGGTCATCGAGTTCAATGGCGTGCGCAAGGCCTATGGCGACCGGCTGCTGATTGACGATCTGTCATTCGCCGTGCCGCCGGGGGCCATCGTCGGCATCATCGGGCCGAACGGCGCCGGCAAATCGACGCTGTTCCGCATGATCGCCGGGCGCGAGAAGCCCGATGCAGGCGAGGTTGTCGTTGGGCCGACGGTGACGCTCGCCTATGTCGACCAGACGCGCGACGAGCTGGAAGCCGACAAGACGGTGTTCGATTTCGTGGCGAACGGCTCCGACATCCTCACCGTGGGCAAGTTCGAAATGCCCTCGCGCGCCTACCTGGGCCGCTTCAACTTCAAGGGCGGCGACCAGACCAAGAAGGTGGGCAACCTGTCAGGCGGCGAGCGCGGGCGGTTGCACATGGCCAAGACGCTGATCGA
>CAXNIK010000144.1:0-8443 GCA_964202115.1 Burkholderiales bacterium | reverse complement strand
GCGCCGGCCCTGAAGCTGTTGCTGGATGACTGGGCCGTGCAGCGCGAGCCGCGCGACGCGCGTTTCCTGATGGAGGCAGCGCTGGCGGCAGGCAACGCGGCGGCCGCCAGGCCGGCGCTGGAGTGGATGGACTCAACCGGCTACGAAGACCCTCGCTATCGCGCACTGGCCGAGCGCCTGCGCAAGGAAGCAAAGTGAGGACACTGCGCGCGTTGCTGCTGGCATGCCTGGTTCTGCTGCCGACGGCCGCGCAAGCCCACAAGCCCAGCGACAGCTACCTGAGCATTTACACCACCGGCGACAAACTCGAAGGCCAGTGGGACATCGCGCTGCGCGACCTGGAATACGCCATGGGCCTGGACGCCGACGGCAATGGCGAGATCACCTGGGGCGAGGTGAAGGCCAGGCACGCCGACATCGCCTCCTATGCCCTGGCGCGCCTGCAGATACGCGACGGCGCCAGCGACTGCCCGCTGCGCGCGACAGGCCACCTCATCGACGATCACACCGACGGCGCCTATGCCGTGCTCAAGTTCGAAGGCGAGTGCAAGCGCGCTGCCAGCACGCTGGATGCATTGGACCTGCGCTACAGCCTGTTCTTCGACTTCGATGCCCAGCACAAGGGCCTGCTGCGCCTGGAATCCGGCATTAACGAAACCATTGACGGAAAATCGGGCACGATCACCGGCGTGTTCGCCGCCGATCGCCCCGAGCAGCGCTTCGAACTGCGCACACGCTCGGGCCTGGAGCAGTTCCTCGATTTCGCCCGCGAAGGCGTGTGGCACATCTGGATCGGCTTTGATCACGTGCTGTTCCTGCTGTCCTTGCTGTTGCCGGCAGTGCTGATACGGCAATACGGCCGCTGGCAGCCGGCGCCGCGCTTCGGCCAGAGCTTCTGGGACGTGGTGCGCGTGGTCACCGCCTTCACCGTGGCGCACTCCATCACACTGTCGCTGGCGGCACTGGGCGTGATCTCACTGCCCTCGCGCCTGGTTGAGTCCATCATTGCGCTGTCGGTGTTGCTGGCGGCACTCAACAACGTCTGGCCCACCGTCACCGAAAAGCGCTGGCTAATGGCCTTCGTGTTCGGCCTCATCCATGGCTTTGGCTTTGCCAGCGTGCTGGCCGACCTGGGCCTGCCGCGCGATGCGCTGCTGCTGGCGCTGGTGGGCTTCAACCTGGGCGTGGAAGCGGGGCAACTGGCCATCGTGGTGTGCTTCCTGCCCCTGGCCTATCTGGCGCGCGCCACCACCTTCTATCGCCGCGGCATCATGACCGGCGGCTCGCTGCTGATCGCGCTGATCGCGCTGGTGTGGATGATCGAGCGCGTGTTCGATCTGCGCCTGCTGACGGAGCGCTGAGCAGCAGCGGAACTACTTGACCGCAGTATTAATATTATCAAAATTAATACAATATCATTTTTATTAGTCCATCTTCGGACTGATTAATATCAGAAGACTTCCTTCATGACAGGGAAACCGAGCAGCGCATTCAGCCAAGCTTAAGCTGCCTGTGATGTCCTGTCAGGGTCATCAACACCCGCCGCCCGGCGTTCAGCCGGACATGAGACCATCGCAAACGCAGGCCTGCCCCTGGTCCTGCATGGCCTCAGGCGTCAACCCGGTCATCACATGCGACTCTCGCTGCGCTTCCTTGCTCCGCTCGCCATCGCCCTGGGTGCCTTTGCCTACGGCGTGGTGCCGCTGGTCGACGAGCTGACGCAAAGGTGGTTCGTGCGTGACCTGGACATCCGCACCAAGCTGATTTCCACTGCGGCGCAGGAGCCACTGTCGGAATTGCTGACCGACAACACCCGCGACCGGGTGCGGCTGCAGCGGGTGCAGGCCTTCCTCAACCGGCTGCTCAAGGACGAGCGGCTGTTCGCCATCGCCTTCTGCGACGCCTCGGGCAAGGCCGTCTACAGCACGCTGAGCTTTCCCGCCGACATCCCCTGCCGGCCGCCCGGATCGCCGCCCGAGGAGGCCGGCCGCGTGATCAAGGGACAGGGCAGCGCCCTGCACGTGGGCACCAGCCCCATCATGCAGGACGACAAGCAACTGGGCGAGATGGTGATCCTGCACGACATGAGCTTCATCGAGCGGCGCAGCGCCGACACGCGCAAGTACATCGTCTGGCTGTTTGCCGCCCTGGGCGCGGTGATCGCGCTCATCACCGTGGTGATCGCCGAGATATCCTTTCGCGGCTGGATGGCGGGCATCAAGGCGCTGATCCGCGGCCAGATGATGGCCCTGTCGCCGCAGCCCAAATCGCCCGCGCTCGCGCCCATCGCCCGCGACCTGGAAGCGCTGGTGCGCGACCTGGAGGGCGAGCGGCGCATGCGCGACGAGGCGCAGATCAGCTGGACGCCGGAGGCGCTGCGCCGCATCCTGCGCGAAGACCTCAAAGGCGAGGAGATCCTCATCGTCTCCAACCGCGAACCCTACATCCATGCCCACGGGGCCAATGGCATAGAAGTGCGCAGACCGGCAAGCGGCCTGGTAACGGCGCTCGAGCCGGTGATGCGCGCCTGCTCGGGCACCTGGATCGCGCATGGCTCGGGCGATGCCGACGCCGAATCAGTGGACACCCACGACCGCATCATGGTGCCGCCGGACAAGCCCGCCTACACCATACGGCGCATCTGGCTCAGCACCGAGGAGGAAGCCGGCTACTACTACGGCTTTTCCAACGAGGGGCTGTGGCCGCTGTGCCATATCGCGCACACCCGGCCGGTGTTCCGCGCCTCGGACTGGGAACATTACCGCGCGGTCAACCGCAGATTCGCCGAGGCCATCGAAAAGGAAACGCGCACCGAGAACCCCATCATCCTGGTGCAGGACTACCACCTCGCGCTGCTGCCGCGCATGATCCGCGAGCGCCTGCCCAACGCCACCATCATCACCTTCTGGCACATTCCCTGGCCCAATCCGGAAGTCTTCGGCATTTGCCCCTGGCGCGAGGAGATCGTGGACGGACTGCTGGGCTCGTCCATCCTCGGCTTTCACACCCAGTTCCACTGCAACAATTTCTTCGACACCGTGGACCGCTTTCTCGAGGCGCGGGTGAATCGCGAGACCTTCAGCATCTTCCACGGAGGGGAGCCGACCGAGGTGCACCGCTACCCGATCTCGCTGGAGTGGCCGCCGCAGGGGCTGGCGGCGCTGCCCTCGGTCACCGAGTGCCGCTCGCATATCATCGCCCGCTACCACCTGCCGCCGCAGACCCGCATTGGCATTGGTGTGGACCGCCTCGACTACACCAAGGGCATCCTGGAGCGCTTCGCCGCCATTGAGCGTCTGCTGGAACTGGAACCGAAATGGACAGGACGCTTCTCCTTCATACAGATCGCCGCGCCCTCGCGCTCAAGCCTGGAGGAGTACCGCAGCCTGGAAGCACGCGTGCGCGAGACCGCCGCGCGCATCAACGCGCGCTTCGGCAACGATGAATGCCCGCCCATCGTGCTCAGGATCGAACATCACGACACCGCCCAGGTGTACACACACTACCGGGCGGCCGATGTGTGTTTCGTGTCCAGCCTGCACGACGGCATGAACCTGGTGGCCAAGGAGTACGTCGCGGCGCACGAAGACGAGCGCGGCACGCTGATCCTGTCGCAGTTCACCGGCGCGGCGCGTGAAATGCCCGAGGCGCTGATCGTCAACCCTTATGACACCGAGCAGTGCGCGGCGGCGCTGCAGGTGGCCCTGGCCATGCCTCCGGACGAGCAGCGCGAGCGCATGCGCAGCATGCGCTCGCGCATCCAGGAGTTCAACGTCTACCGCTGGGCCGGCCGCATGCTGCTGGATGCGGCCCGGGTCCGTTCCAGCCACAAGCGCAGCCGCAAGCGCGCCAGCGCCGTGGAAGCGCAGTCCCTCACCGCACGATGAGCCCGCCCGCGCTTTCCGGCGACATCGCCTTCTTCCTCGACCTCGACGGCACGCTGCTCGAGCACGAGGCGCACCCGCAGGCCGTCAGCATCAGCGCGGGATTGCTGCGCCTGCTGGACGATCTGCGCGCGGCCTCGGGCGGCGCGCTGGCGCTGATCAGCGGCCGCGCCATCGCCGACATCGACCGGCTGTTCGCCCCGCTCACTCTGCCCGCCGCGGGCCAGCACGGCATGGAGCTGCGCCTGGCATCCGGTGCGTTGCGCCGGCATGCGCCCGCCACCGAGTTGCTGCGCCGCGCGACAAGCGCCGTCGAGCTGGTCGCCGCGGCACACCCCGGACTGCTGTTCGAGGACAAGGGCATAAGCATGGCGCTGCACTACCGCCATGCACCGCAGATGCAGCACACGCTGGCCCGCGCCATGCGCAATATCACCGCCTCGCTGGGCGATGAGTTCGTGCTGCAGGAGGGCAAGTTCGTGTTCGAATTGAAGCCCTCCGGCCGCGACAAGGGCACGGCCATCGTCGAATTCATCCGCGAGGCGCCTTTTGCCGGCCGCCTGCCGGTGTTCGTGGGCGACGATCTCACCGACGAGCACGGCTTCGAGGCGGTGAATGCGCTGGGCGGCCATTCGGTGAAGGTGGGCCCGGGAGAATCGCACGCCCGCTGGCGGCTGGCCGATACCGCTGCCGTGCTCGCCTGGCTGGAGGAGTACGCTATCGGAGCCACCCGCACATGACAGGAAGCGCTAGCGCAATGAGCAATCTCGACCTGGGCCTCATCGGCAATTCCAACGTCAGCGCATTGATCGATGCCACCGGACGCATCGTCTGGTGCTGCCTGCCGCGGCTGGACGGCGACGCGGTGTTCTGCGCCCTGCTGCAGCATGGCGAGCGCGCACAGGAGTACGGCTTTCTCGCCACCGAATTGCTGGGCCAAGTCCGCAGCGAACAGGAGTACCTGGCCAACACCCCGGTGCTGGTCACACGCCTGTATGACGGCGCAGGCGGCGCCATCGAGATCATCGATTTCGCGCCGCGCTTTCGCCAGTACGGGCGCCTGTTCCACCCCAGCCAGCTGGTGCGCCGCATCCGCTGCCTGTCAGGCAGTCCCAGGCTGCAGCTCAAAGTGCGCCCGGCCAGCGAGTACGGCGCCGCGCGGCCACAGTGCACCTGGGGATCGAACCACCTGCGCTTCGCCGGCGCGCAGTACGCGATGCGCGTCACCACCGATTGCTCCATCACCGCCATCGTCGAGGAGACGCCCTTCGTGCTGCACGGCGAGATCTCGCTGCTGCTGGGCCCCGACGAGACGCTGCAGGGCGCCGTGGGCGAGGTGTCGCGGCGCTTTTTCGAGCAGACCGTGGACTACTGGCACGACTGGGTGCGCGACCTGTCCATCCCCTTCGAGTGGCAGGAGGAGATCATCCGCGCCGCGATCACCCTGAAGCTGGCGGCCTACGACGACACCGGCGCCGTGGTGGCCGCCCTCACCACCTCCATCCCCGAATCGGCCGGGAGCGGGCGCAACTGGGACTACCGCTATTGCTGGCTGCGCGACGCCTATTTCACCGTGAACGCGCTCAACCGCCTGAACGCCACGCGCACCATGGAGCGCTATCTGGGCTACATCATCAACGTGGCGGCGCGCGCCGATGGCGGCGCGCTGCAGCCGGTGTACCGCGTGAGCGGCCAGACCAACATGCACGAGCGCGAGATCGCCAGCCTGGCCGGCTATCGCGGCATGGGACCGGTGCGCATCGGCAACCAGGCCTATCTGCAGGTGCAGAACGACGTCTATGGCTCGGCCATACTCGCCGCCACCCATGTGTTCTTCGACCGCCGCATGATCGCCACAGGTAGCCTGGGCCTGTTCCGGCAACTGGAGCGGCTGGGCGATCGCGCCGTCGTCGCCTACGACCAGCCCGACGCCGGCCTGTGGGAGCTGCGCGGCAAGGCGCAGGTGCACACATTTTCCAGCGTGATGTGCTGGGTGGCCTGCGATCGCCTCGCCAAGATCGCCGCGCGATTGGGACTTGCCGCGCGGGCCACCCACTGGCGCGCGCACGCCGACCGCATGCATGCCGTGATCTGCGAGCAAGCCTGGAATATCAGGCGCAACAGCTTCGTCGCGGCGTTCAAGGGCGAGGATCTGGACGCCAGCCTGCTCTTGCTCGCGGAGCTGGGCTTTCTGCGCGCCGACGACCCTCGCTTCGCCGCCACGGTGACGGCGGTGGAGCGCGAGCTGCGCCGCGGCGACTTCATCTACCGCTACACCGTGCCCGACGATTTCGGCGCGCCCGACAATGCCTTTCTCATCTGCACCTTCTGGTACGTGGACGCGCTGGCCGCGCTGGGCCGACGCGAAGAGGCACGCCAGCTCTTCCAGGCCACCCTGGCGCGGCGCAACCGCCTGGGCCTCCTGTCCGAGCATATCGACACGGTGAGCGGCGAGCTATGGGGCAACTACCCTCAGACCTACAGCATGGTGGGCATGATCAACAGCGCCACACGCCTGTCCATACCCTGGGACCAGGCGTTCTGAGGCGGCCGTGCTACGCATAGGCGTGGACATCGGCGGCACCAAGACCGAGATCGTCGCGCTCGATAGCGGGGGCCGCAATCAGCGCGCTTGGGGGACGTAGCCTGAAATATAGATATGATCAGAATTGAACTCTGATCATCTACCGAAGTCTATAAACAGACTGATTGATATCAATCCAGATAGCTTCTTGACTGCTTCGGTCAATCCGCGTCTCAGGTTTCAATCCACATCTTTTCGAACGCCACGCAGCTTCCTCAACAACTCCGGCAGGGCTGTCTGCACCGTGTCCCATACCACGTCGAGGTTGACATCAAAATAACCATGCGCGATACGGTTGCGCATGCCGCGCATGCTGCGCCAAGGGACTTCCGGTTTTGATTGGGCAAACCCAGGGTATACGTCCATCACTTTCGTGGCTGCTTCACCAATAATGATGAGGCTCATGATGACTGCTTGTTGGGTGCGCTTGTCCTCAAGGAATTTGTCCTTGCCAAGACCTTCAACGAAAGCACACGCATCCGTTGCCGCCTGCTCCATGTGCTCAAGATAACCTGCAAGACGACTGTCGTTCATACCGGCCACGCTCAGGTATTCACACCGGCTGCGCCTCGGCGAGCACCTGGGCCCGCAGCTTCGGCGGCAAATCACCAGGGGTCAGCAAATCGACGCGCACCCCCAGCAACGCCTCCAACTCGACTTGCAGTTCACCCAAATCGAACAGCGTTGCGCCGGGCAATGCATCGACCAGCAAGTCAAGATCGCTGTCATCCTGATCCGTCCCGCGAAGCGCCGATCCAAATACACGCAGATTGGACGTACGAAAATTACCCGCCATCTCGCGGGCAGCTTTTCGCTTCATATCAAGCGCAATCGACGGCCGCATGGGAGCTTTCCATTTCAGTTTATGGAGGTCATTTTCAAGCATAGCATTTTCGAAGGCATGTCTGAGGCACGCTCCTTCCTTCGAGCAGACCCAAAGCATATCTTCACTGGTCAAACTCGTTGCAGGACTTGCAAGGCCTGCAACTTAGCTCTGCCGCACGCAATCCACGTAGTACGTCGAGCCGTTCTCGCTCTCTTCCTTCACCAGTCCGTGAATGTCGGTCTCGAAGCCGGGGAACTTGCGGTTAAACTCGCGGGCAAACTGCAGGTAGTGAACGATGGTGGCGTTGAAGCGCTCCCCCGGAATGAGCAGCGGTATGCCCGGCGGATAGGGCGTGAGCAGCACGCTGGTGACGCGGCCCTCCAGCTTGTCGATCTCGACACGGTCGATTTCACCGTGCGCCAGGGCGGCGAAGGCATCCGAAGGCTTCATCGCCGGCTGCATGTCCGACAGGTACATCTCGGTGGTCAGCTTGGCCACGTCATTGGCCTTGTACATGCCATGGATCAGGTCGCACAGGTCGCGCAGGCCGTATTTCTCGTAGCGTGGATATTTCTGGCAGAACTCGGTCAGGCCCTTGATCGCCGGCTGGTTCTTGTCGTAGTCGTCCTTGAACTGCTGCAGCGCAGTCACCAGGGTGTTCCAGCGGCCCTTGGTGATGCCGATGGTGAACATGATGAAGAAGGAATACAGCCCGGCCTTCTCCACGATGACACCGTGCTCGGCCAGGTACTTGGTGACGATGGCCGCCGGAATGCCGGTCTTGGCGAACTTGCCCGACACGTCCAGCCCCGGGGTGATGACCGTGGCCTTGATGGGATCGAGCATGTTGAAGCCGGCGGCGAGATTGCCGAAGCCATGCCACTTGTCATTGGCCTTGAGCACCCATTCTTCGCGCGGACCTATGCCCTCCTGGGTGAGATTCTTCTCCGGCCCCCACACCTTGAACCACCAGTCCTTGCCCCACTCGTCGTCCACTTTCTTCATGGCGCGGCGGAAATCCAGCGCCTCGAGGATGGACTCCTCCACCAGCGCCCGGCCGCCGGGCGGCTCCATCATGGCCGCCGCCACGTCGCAGGAGGCGATGATGGCGTACTGGGGCGAGGTCGAGGTGTGCATCAGGTAGGCCTC
>CAXNIK010000143.1:0-8483 GCA_964202115.1 Burkholderiales bacterium | reverse complement strand
CCGTGAAGGTGTCGGGCAGCGAGTTCATCCCGGCAAAAAAGTACACCGTGAAGCTGGAAGGCGCCGAGCTGGTCGGCTACCAGAGCGTCATCATCGGCTCCATACGCGATCCCTACTTCATACGCCAGATCGACGACTGGACCGAGCGCCTGCTGGTGCGCTGCCATGCGCGCGTGAAGCAGGTGTACGGCGACAGGATGAAGCCCGAGGACTACTTCATCAACATCCGCATTTACGGCAAGAACGGCACCATGGGGCCGCTTGAGCCGGTGAAGGAGATCACCTCCCACGAACTGTGCTTGATCATCGAGATCACCGCGCCCAGCCAGGAGGTGGCCAGCGCCATCGCCGGCATCGTGCGCCACCAGGGCCTGCACCTGCCGATTCCGGAGTGGAGCGGCCTCATCACGGCGCTGGCCTGCCCCTACAATCCGGCGCACCTGGAGCGCGGCCCGGTCTTCCGCTTCAACGTCAACCACGTGGTGGAGCCGGACAGTCCTCTTGAAATGTTCCCCATGGAGATGGTGACGGTGGGCGAACCCAGCGAAAGCAAGCAAAAGGTAACCGCATGAAACTCGCAGAACTCGCCAGACTGATACGCAGCAAGAACGCCGGCCCCTTCGTGCTCACCTTCGATGTGATGTTCGAGGACGAGGCGCGCTACCAGCGCGTGAAGCAGTCCGGGGCCTTGACGCGCGAGGTGGTGGCCGGCTGCTACGGCCTGCCGCCCAAGGATGTGTTGTTCTTCTATTGCGATCACGCGCGGGCAGTGAAGGCCTCCATCCCGCGGCCTTACTTCCAGGGCGACATCCTGGACAGCGACGGCCACGGCGGGCAGCAATATGCGCCGCTGATGGATATCGATATTCCCTAATTTTTGAGGCAGGAGCAGGTCTGATGCGAATTTCAATGTTGAGTGCAGTTCTGGCGGGGATGTTTTTGTCTGCTTGTGCTCTGGCACAGGGCTCGTTCGAAGCCTACCCCTCCAGACCCGTCACCGTGATCATCCCCGTCGCGGCCGGGCCCACCGATGCCGAATTCCGCGTCTTCCAGCCCAAGCTGGCGGAGATATTTCCCCAGCCTTTCATCCTGGAGAACCGCCCCGGCGGCGGCCAGTCCATAGGCACGGCGGTCGCGGCCAGGGCCGCCCCCGACGGTCATACGCTGCTGCTGACCAATGGCTCGTTCACCGTGCATCCCAATTTCTATCCGGACCTGAGCTATGACATCGTTCGCAATTTCGATCCGGTGACGCAACTGACCGAGCGCGCCACCATATTCGCGGTCAGCATGGCGGTGCTGCCCAATGTGAACAACCTCAAGGAACTGCTGGCCTGGGGCAGGGCCAATCCGGGCAAGCTCAATTGCGGCACCTCCGGCCGGGGGAGCATCACCCACATTGTCTGTGCCGCGCTATCCTCAGTGGCCAATGTGCCGATCACGCCGGTGCACTACAAGGGCGGGGCGCAAAGCCAGGTCGATCTCATCGCCGGGCGCACGCATTTCGTGGCGGGCAACCTGCTCAGCGCCATTGGCGTGGCCAGACAGGGCAAGATCAGACTGATCGCGGTGCTGAATCCGGCGCGTTCCAAACTCATCCCCGATGTTCCCACCAGCCTGGAGCAGGGCTTCGATGTGCAGTATCCGAGCTGGCTGGGCATCCTGGTGCCCGCGGGCACTTCTTCCGCCATCATCGCCAGGCTGCACACGGGCTTTCGGCAGACCGTGCTCTCCCCGGAGATTTCGAAGCAGATCGAGCAGCAGGGCAGCTACCCGGTGGGCAGCACCCCGGAGCAGTTTCGCAAGCAGATCGCCGGCGAAGCGGCGCGCTGGAAGAAGATCATCACCGAGCGCGGCATCAAGGCAGAAGACTGATACCTCACACATTGTCAAAGGAGCAGGACATGGCAGTCGGTACACCGAGCAAAGGCAAGCAACTCAAGGACCTCATCTACGCGCCCAAGATTCTCGTCGCCCCCGGCGTGTATGACGGCTACAGCGTGCGCCTGCTGGAGAAGCTGGGCTTCCAGTCGGGCAGCATCTCGGGCGCGGGCGTGTCCGAGAGCCACCTGGGCTGGGCCGATCGCGGCGTGATGAACTACGGCGACAACGTCGCCACGGCGCGCCAGCTCGCCGCCTGCACCGACAACCTGCTGCTGCAGGCCGATGCCGACACCGGCTACGGCAATCCGGTGAATGTGTTCTTCACCGTGCGCGGCTTCGAAGACGCCGGCTGCGCCGCGGTGATGATCGAGGACCAGATCTGGCCCAAGCGCTGCGGCCACATGACCGGCAAGGCCTGCATTCCCGCCGAGGAGATGGTGCAGAAGGTGAAGGCCGCGGTCGCCGCCCGGCGCGATCCGGACTTCGTCATCAAGGCGCGCACCGATGCCGCCGGCCCGCTGGGCGTGGAGGAAGCGGTGCGCCGCCTCAACATGTACGCCGAGGCCGGCGCCACCGCGCTCTACGCCGATGCGCTGCTCTCGGCCAAAGACATCGAGTTTGTCGCGAAGCACGTGCCCATCCCGCTGGTGGTGAACATGGGCCTGGGGATACGCTCGCGCCCGACCACGCCGCTCCTGACGCCGCGCCAACTGGAGGAGATGGGCGTGGGCCAGGTGTCCTATCCGCGCCTGCTGACCACCGCCGCTCTGAAAGGCATGATGAACGCCATGCAGGTGTTCATGGACGAGGTGATGGGCAAGGACAAGGTGGTGGACCGGCCCGATCTGCTCATGTCCTTTGACGAGATCAACGAGCTGATGGGCATGGAGTTTCTGGAAGGGCTGGAGAAGCGCTTCACGGCCTGATCGAAGCGGAAAGGCCAGATAATAATATGGCTGGATTGGCAATCAGAAGGCTGATCTAACTTCCAATTCGATCATAATCAGTGCTGCAGTATCTTCGACAGGAACAACTGCGCCCGCTCCGAGCGGGGCTTGCCGAAGAAATCCTCCTTGGTGGCGTCCTCGACGATCTCGCCGCGGTCCATGAAGATGACGCGATTGGCCACCTTGCGGGCGAAGCCCATCTCGTGGGTGACGCACATCATGGTCATGCCCTCCTGGGCCAGGGCCACCATCACGTCCAGCACTTCGTTGATCATCTCCGGGTCCAGCGCCGAGGTGGGCTCATCGAAGAGCATGCACATGGGGTCCATGGCCAGGGCCCGGGCGATGGCCACGCGCTGCTGCTGGCCGCCGGATAGCTGGCCGGGGAACTTGGGCGCCTGCTCCTTCAGTCCCACCCGGTCGAGCAGCTTCAGGCTTTTTTCCACAGCTTCTTCCTTGCCGCGTCCCATGACGCGCATCTGCGCCAGGGTCAGGTTCTCCATGATGGACAGGTGCGGGAAGAGCTCGAAGTTCTGGAACACCATGCCCACGCGGGCGCGCAGCTTGGGCAGGTCGGTCGCCGGATCGTTGATCGAGATGCCATCGACGATGATCTCGCCCTTCTCGAAAGGCTCCAGGGCATTGACGGTCTTGATCAGCGTGGACTTGCCCGATCCCGAGGGGCCGCACACCACCACCACCTCGCCCTTGGCCACGCTGGTGGTGCAGTTGGTGAGCACCTGAAAGGCTCCGTACCACTTGCTGACGTTCTTGATTTCAATCATGGCTAACCCTTAGCGTTACCGAACGATGGCAATCTTCTTCTGCAGCCGCTTCACCAGCAGCGACAGCGAGAAGCAGATCACGAAATACACCAGCGCCGCCAGCAGGAAGGACTCCACCGGGCGGTTGAAGTTGCGCCCCGCCGTGGAAAAGCCGCGCAGCAGGTCGTAGGCGCCGATGGCATACACCAGTGAGGTGTCCTGGAACAGGATGATGGTCTGCGTCAGCAGCACCGGCAGCATGTTGCGAAAGGCCTGCGGCAGCACCACCAGCTTCATGGTCTGGCCGTAGGTGAGGCCCAGGGCATAGCCGGCATACACCTGGCCGCGCGCCACCGACTGGATGCCGGCGCGCATGATCTCCGAGTAATAGGCGGCCTCGAAGGCGGTGAAGGTGATGATCGCCGACCACTCCGCGCCCAGCGGCCGGCCGGTGAGGAAGGGGATGAGCAGGAAAAACCACAGGATCACCATCACCAGCGGAATGGAGCGCATGGTGTTCACGTACAGCGAGGCGGGGTATTGCAGCCACTTGTGCGAGGACAGGCGCATCAGCGCCAGCACGGTGCCGAAAAAGATGCCGCCCACCATGGCCACCAGCGTCAGTTGCACGCTGAAAACCAGACCCTTCCAGAGGAAGTTCTGGACCAGGTCCCAGTCGAAAAAGGACAGATCGAGGGCTTCCACTATTTGCCTCCCCCGACATAGCCCGGCACGCGCACCCGCCCTTCGATGAAGGCGAAGATGCGGTTCACCACCAGCGTGGTGGCGATGTAGAGGCCAGTGACGGCCAGATAGACCTCGATGCCGCGGGAAGTCTCCTCCTGGGTCTGCATGGCGAACATGGTGAGCTCGGAAATGCTCACGGCGAAGGCCACCGAGGAGTTCTTGATGACGTTCATGGCCTCCGAGGTGAGCGGTGGCAGCACGATGCGAAAGGCCATGGGCAGCAGCACGAAGCGGTAGGTCTGGGGCAGCGTCAGGCCCAGTGCCTGGGCGGCGTAGCGCTGCCCGCGCGGCAGCGACTGGATGCCGGCGCGCACCTGCTCGGCGATGCGCGCCGAGGTGAAAAAGCCCAGCGCCGCGACCACCATCACGAAGCTGGGCACCTGCTGCAGCGTCGGGAAGATGGCCGGCACCACGAAGTACCACAGGAAGATCTGCACCAGCAGCGGGATGTTGCGAAACAGCTCCACCCAGACGTTGGCAAGATTCGCCACCCAGGCATTGGGCACGGTGCGCAGCGTGCCGATCACCGCGCCGAACACCAGCGCCACCACCCAGGCACTGCCGGCCACCGACAGCGTCCAGCCCCAGGCCGAGAACATCCAGTCGATGTAGCGCGTCTCGCCGTCGCCGATGTCTTTAAGGAAGAACTGCCAGTCCCAGGTCATGCCAAACCCTTCACTCGAATGCAGACTTCAAGGGCCGAAAAAAAACGCGCTCATGATCTGAGCGCGCTTTCTTGTCCAGCCCGGGCCGCTTACTTGACCGCGTAGGCTTCCATGGGCTTGTCGTTGGGGTCCTTGAGCGCTGCTTTCAGGGCGTTGCCCATGGGCAGGTTCACGCTGGTGTTCTTGGGCGGGATGGGCTTCAGGAACCACTTGTCGTAGAGCTTGTTCAGGGAACCATCGCTGATCATGCCGCTGATGGTCAGGTCCACGACCTTCTTCATGCCCGGGTCGTCCTTGCGGATCATGATGGCGATGGGTTCCACCGACAGGGTTTCGCCCACGATCTTGTAATCCTTGGGATTCTTGGCGGTGGCCACCAGGCCGGCGAGGATGTTGTCATCCATGACGAAGGCGTCGGCGCGGCCGGATTCAACCAGCAGGAAGGAATCGGAGTGGTCCTTGCCGAACAGCTCCTTGAAGTTGGCCTTGGCGGCGCGCTGATGCTTGCGCAGCGTCTGCACCGAGGTGGTGCCGGTGGTGGTGGCCACGGTCTTGCCGTTCAACTGGGAGATGGAGTTGATGCCGGATTTGGCCTTCACCACCATGCGCACCTCGGTGATGTAGGTAGTCACGGCGAAGGACACGTCCTTCTGGCGCGCGGCGTTGTTGGTGGTGGAGCCGCACTCGATGTCCACGGTGCCGTTCTGCGTCAGCGGAATGCGGTTCTGCGAGGTCACGGGCACATACTTGATGTTGAGCTTCTTGCCCACGGTCTTGCCGATGTTGTCGATGATGGCCTGGCACAGTTCTACGTGATAGCCGGTGAACTGGTTGTTGCCCGTCGTGAAGGACAGGGGTGCCGAGGATTCGCGCACGCCCATGGCGATTTCGCCGGAGGCCTGCACCTTGGTGATGGTCTGTGCCTGGACGCCGGTGATGGCAAATGCCGCTGATGCAACTACGGCCAGCGTTGAGAGCTTGTTCATATGGGTATCCCCTTGGTTGGTTACGGCCTTTGACGACCGGGGGCTGGTGCCCTCCCCGGTCAGGCCGTGAAAATACATTCTACGGAAGGGGGCGGACTTTGTCCAAATGGATCAGTTACATGGCCTAAGCGGGCCGGAATCCCGGCAGGGGCCTCTGTTTTCCGGTCAGCGGGAGTCCCATCCGGTTCCCAATTCTTTGAACAGGGCTTCCAAATATTGGGAGTCAGCACGTCGAATCAGTCCTTCCGCGTTCCATGCAAAAAATATAATCGTGGCCGGCAAGCCAATATCGGGGAACATGATCATTATTCGCGTTTTGCCACGTGGAACGCTCAATGGCCCTGCACAATAGGCACTGCGGGAACTGTGCGCAAGTCTTGTGAGATCAAAATGAACCTTGAGCTTAGTCCAGAGGAAATCGCCTTTCGCGACGAGGTGAGGGCCTTTTTCAAAACGGCTCTTCCGGGAGATATCCAGCGGCGGCTGTATCGCGGGCAGTCGATCCCAAAGTCGGATTTCGTGACCTGGCACCGCGCGCTGGCCGACAAAGGCTGGGTAGCCCCAGAGTGGTCCAGTGAATGGGGCGGCAAAGGGTGGTCGGCCATCCAGCTCTACATCTTCACCGAAGAGATGCACCGTGCCTACGCCCCGCAGGTGCGCGCACAGAACATCACCCTGGTCGGGAACACCCTGGTGGCTTTCGGCACGGAGGAGCAGAAAAGGCGTTTCCTCCCGAAAGTTGCCAACATGGACCTGTTTTTCTGCCAGGGTTTCTCCGAACCCGGCGCGGGCTCCGATCTGGCGGCGCTGAAGACCAGGGCGGAAAACAAGGGCGATCACTACCTCGTCAATGGCCAGAAAATCTGGACCTCCGGGGCGCATCTTTCCGACTGGATGTTCGGGCTGTTCAGAACCGATAGCGCTGCGCGCAAGCAGAAGGGCATCACCTATCTGCTTATCGACATGTCCAGTCCCGGGGTTACCGTAAGACCTATCATTTCCATTGACGGCGGCCATCACCTCAATGAGGTGTTTTTCGACAACGTCAAAGTCCCCATGGAAAACCGGGTCGGGGATGAGAATCGCGGCTGGGATTACGCCAAGCATCTGATGGGCAACGCCCGCGCCTTCGTGGCCAAGGTGGGGCTGTCAAAGGCGCGCATTGCTAAGGCCAAGGCGCTTGCCGCCAACGTGATCGAATCGGGGAGACCGCTGTCGGAGAACCGGCGTTTCAGGGAGAAGCTGGCGGAAATCGAAGTCGAATTGAAGGCACTGGAGATCACCAACATGCGTGCGATCGCGCGCAAACGCGACGCTCACAAACAGGATCCGACATCATCGGTGCTGAAGATGAAGGGCTCGGAACTCCAGCAGATCACCACAGAGATACTCCTGGACCTCGCCGGTCCTCACGCGATGGCCCGGCAGAACGACTTCTGGGAGTGCAGGACTGACCAGACGGTGGGGCCGGACTGGGCGGCCACTGCGGCCCCGAGCTTTTACTTCGCCCGGGCAGTCTCCATTCTCAGCGGCACCAACGAAGTGCAACGCAACATCGTGGCAAAGGCCATTCTGGGCATGTAGTACATCAATTGCGCATATGAAGCCCGGGACAGGGAATGCGTAACCGTAACGCGAGGCATTGGCTTTATCAACAAAGGAGCAGGAATGAACCGGACACCAGCGAGCATCTCCCGCCTCAAATCCAGCTTGAAACGAAGCGGGAGATGCATATACCGGTTTGCCGTCGTGATACCCGGCCTTTGCGCCTCGGTCAGCTATGCGCAATCGGCCGCCGACACCTTTCCAACCCGCACTGTCACCATCATTACGGGCCTTGCTGCCGGCGGCTCGACTGATCTGGAAACCCGTCGCTATGCGCAGAAGCTGAGCGCCAATACCGGCAAATCATTTATCGTGGAGAACCGGCCGGGCGCCGGAGGGACCATCGGCTTTGCTTTCGTGGCCCGCGCCACGCCTGACGGTCATACCGTTCTGGTGAGTTCTCCCAGCTTTCCCATCGCGCCCTTGATGTACAAAGACCTTCCCTACGACACGGAAAAGGGTTTCGCGCCCATCACCGTCATGAGCAAGCGCTCCAGTGTGCTCATGGCGCACCCGTCATTGCCGGTTCGCACCGTGCAGGAATATGTTGCCTACGCAAAGGCGAACCCGGGCGCAGTCAACTTCGGCACATCGGGTATTGGCGGGATAACCCATTTGTCCGCCCAGTGGTTCCATGACGAAGCCAATGTCAAAGCGACCCTGGTGCATTTCAAAAGCGGCGGGCCGTTGCTCAATGATGTCCTGTCAGGGCGAGTTCACATGGGCATGTTCAACCTTGCCTCGGTGATCGCGCACGTCAAAGCCGGCAAGCTGCGCATGCTTGGGATAACGGGGGTCGAGCGCAACAAAATGGTTCCGGATATTCCCACCATCGCGGAGCAGGGCCTGCCGAACTACGACTACACGTTCTGGGTGGGCTTTTCC
>CAXNIK010000142.1:0-8492 GCA_964202115.1 Burkholderiales bacterium | reverse complement strand
CTTCGCCAGTACGGTGGGCAAACATGGCGATGAGCAGATGATTGTGCAGTACGTGAAAAAGCAAGGCAAAGCGTATCAGCGATTACACCGGGACAACCAACTCGCGCTGTTTTGAAATACCCCGCGGCTTGCCGCGGGGTTGTTTATTGGGCACAGTGCGGATCAGAATCTGTGGGTGTACTGCACGCTCAGGATATGAACGGAGGCATCGTATTTCCCGTTGACCAGTCCGTAGGCTGCGGTACTGTTGCTGCTGACGCCGCCGGCGTTGCTGTTAACAGAAGGATCCTTGACGAAAAGATGCGCGTAGCCGAAGTCCAGTGTGCCGGCAGTCGACATGCGGTATTTGGCGCCTATGGACAGCCAGGTGCGATTGCCGTCGGGCAGGCGCACGCCGCGGTCGGTGTCGTTGGTGGGCGTCTGGTCAAATGCGATGCCGCCCTTGAGGCTCCAGGCGTCGTTCATGCGGTAATTCGCACCGACGCCGACCCGCCAGGTATTGCGCCAGTTGTAGGGGATTCTCTGCAGCGTGGCGCCGCCGGCCGGGATGTTGTTGGTGCGCACCACCTCGAACTTCTCCAGCACGCTCCAGCCCGTCCAGGTGGCATCGGCCAGCACCTGCCAGCGATCGTTCAGCCTATGGCTGAGCGCGAAAGACAGGCTGTCCGGCATGGAGACGTCCAGTTTGATGTTGCCGTCGGGCAGGCCGGCGGCCAATGCTATCGGGCGGTTCTCGAACGTGGCCGTGCCCTCCAGCGTGTACTTGATACGGGAACGGTAGGCCACGCCCAGGCGCGTCTGAGGACTGAGCTGGAACATGGCTCCGGCATTCCAGCCCCAGGCAGTGTCATCGCCCTTGAGTGTCGATAGGCCTTCGGCCTGTCCGGCGGTGGCGATGGCCGTGGCTGCGGCCAGGGAGCCGGTGGAGGCAAACACCGCGGCGGCGTAATTGGTCTTGCTGGTCAGCTCGGCATCGATGCTCTGATAGTTCAGGCCGAATCCCAGCGATACCGTGTCGTTGAGCTTCCACGACAGTGCGGGGTTGATGTTCAGCGTCATGATCTCGGATTTCACGCCCTGGAACCGGCCTATCCAGTCGTTGGAATATTCAGTGCCCAGGCCGAATGGCACGCTGATCCCCACGCCGAAGCGGGTACTGGGGCCCAGATCCATGGCGAAGTAGCCGTTGGGGACCAGCGCCGTCATCCCGGCATCGCCTCCGGATGAGTTGGCCGAAGGCGCGCCGAACAGCGTGGCGCCGACGGAGCCGTTGTTGTTGAATTTGCTCGACGGCATGATCAGGTGGCCGGCCACGCTGATCTGCCGGCCGGGTTGAAGTAAATGGTGCTGGAATCCTCGGCTGCGGCGGCCGAGCCGGAAAAGGCATTGCCCAGGCCACTGCCGCTTTGCTCAATCAGCGCAAAGCCGCCTGCCTGCGCGCAGTGCAGGGGCAGGAATGTGGACGCGACGGCAAGCGCAACGAGAGACGCACGGAGTTTGAATGGCCGCATGCTGATCCTCCTGTGGTTGCGGCATCCAGTGGAGCCGCTGTTTTTTACCGTACGAATTCAGACAATGGCGATAAACAATAGCAACAACGGCAAGGACGAGCAATGCCAAAAGCATTAACGCGTGCGCGGAACTCGGCTGGCAGTCCTGGGCTTGTGGGAGGGGGCTAGGCCCGTGGTGCGGCGCGTCCGGGAGGGGGTGCTGCCCTGAGGACGCTGCGGCCAGGAGCCTTCGCGCTGCGGTCTTGTGGCTCCCGCTCTGCTGCGCGAGTCTGAACTCGAGGCGCGCCGTACCCCGGGTTTCCTGGCTCGGGGTTTGGCAGCGCGGGGTTTCGTTATGCGGGTGAACTCCTCGGGCTTTTGTCTGTAGATCACGAGTATCTTGCCGATATGCTGCACTGGTTGAGCACCGGTCTGGGTGCATATTTCGGTCAGCAACACGTTGCGCTGGTCGCGATCGGCGCTAAACACGCGTATCTTGACCAGTTCATGAGTCTTGATGGCGCGTTCGATTTCGGCGAGGACGCCGGCGGAAAGGCCGTCGTCGCCAATCATGACGACCGGGCTGAGTCCATGGGCGCGGGCTTTGAGATCGCGGCGTTGCACAGGCGAGAGGGGCAGGTTCATGGCAGGCAGTTTATCAGTGTGGAGAGGGCAGCCCCGTGCGGGCGGAGAATATGAGCAGAGAAAGCAAGTCCAGGGACTGGATGCGGCAGCATGTCAACGATCCCTATGTCAAACAGGCGCAGGCGGAGGGCTATCGTTCCCGAGCGGCTTTCAAGCTGATTGAGCTGCTGGACAAGGATGGCTTGTTTGCTCCCGGGCAGACCGCTGTCGATCTGGGTGCTACCCCGGGCAGCTGGTCGCAGGTGCTGGCAAAAAAGGCGGGCGCCAGGGGCAAACTTATTGCGCTGGATGTCCTGGAGATGGATCCCATTCCGGGTGTGGTGTTCATACAGGGGGATTTTCGTGATGATCACGTGCTCGCCCAACTGGAGCAGGCGCTGGAAAACCGATCGCTGGACCTTGTAGTTTCCGATATGGCGCCCAACTTATCGGGTGTGACCTCGGCTGATCAGGCAAGAAGCATCCACCTGTGTGAACTGGCGCTGGAGTTTGCCTGTAAGCACTTGAGTAAAAAAGGGAAGTTTTTGGTTAAGGTGTTCCAGGGCGCTGGCTTTCCGGAGTTTCAGAAAAGCATGAAGGAACGTTTCCAGAGCGTGGTTTCACGCAAACCCCAGGCATCCCGCGGGCGTTCCAATGAACTTTATCTGCTGGGCAAGGGCCTGAAGTGAGGCAAAGTCCTGAAGAGTAAGAAGATTTGGGGTCAATTGACTGCTTGGTCGGGTGGCTTGCAGTGAATGCGCCGGGTAGAATATGAGTTGGCGGAATGCGGCGGCGACTGGAACCGGCCGTCGCGTTGTCCCGAACCAAAGGAGCAAGTTTGAACAATCTTTTCAAGAATCTGGCGATATGGCTGGTCATCGGCTTGGTGCTGATGACCATCTTCAACCAATTCAATGCCCGTCAAACCACGCAAACCCCGATGGAGTATTCGCAGTTCATCGAGGAAGTGAAGGGCGGACGCATCGCCAAGGTGCTGATCGAAGGCCGGGTGCTGAAGGCCACCACCACCGAGGGCAAGCGCGTCACCAGCTATTCCCCCGGTGACATCTGGCTGGTCTCGGACCTGCTCAAATACGGCGTCAAGATCGAGGCCAAGCCCGAGGAAGAACAATCGGTGCTGATGAGCATTTTCATCTCCTGGTTCCCCATGCTGCTGTTGATAGGCGTGTGGGTGTTCTTCATGCGCCAGATGCAGGGTGGCGGGCGCGGTGGCGCCTTCTCCTTCGGCAAGTCGCGTGCGCGCATGCTGGACGAGGCCACCAATACCGTGACCTTCGCCGACGTGGCCGGCTGCGAGGAGGCCAAGGAAGAAGTGTCCGAGCTGGTCGATTTCCTGCGCGATCCGACCAAGTTTCAGAAGCTGGGCGGTCGTATCCCCAAGGGCGTGCTGATGGTGGGCAATCCCGGCACCGGCAAGACGCTGCTGGCGCGCGCGATTGCCGGCGAGGCCAAGGTGCCGTTCTTCTCGATTTCCGGTTCTGATTTCGTCGAAATGTTCGTTGGCGTAGGCGCGGCGCGCGTGCGCGACATGTTCGAGCAAGCCAAGAAACATGCGCCCTGCATCATCTTCATCGACGAAATCGACGCCGTGGGCCGCCAGCGCGGCGCCGGCCTGGGTGGCGGCAACGATGAGCGCGAGCAGACGCTGAACCAGTTGCTGGTGGAAATGGACGGCTTCGAAGCTACTGTGGGCGTCATCGTCATCGCCGCCACCAACCGTCCTGATGTACTTGATCCGGCACTGCTGCGTCCTGGCCGCTTCGACCGTCAGGTGATGGTGCCGCTGCCCGACATCCGCGGCCGCGAGCAGATCCTGCTGGTGCACATGCGCAAGGTGCCGATGGCTCCGGACGTCAAGGCCGAGATCATCGCCCGCGGCACGCCGGGCATGTCAGGTGCCGATCTGGCGAATCTCGTTAACGAGGCGGCATTGTTCGCCGCGCGCAAGAACAAGCGCCTGGTGGACATGGAGGACTTCGAGCGCGCCAAGGACAAGATCATCATGGGTGCGGAGCGCCGCTCCATGGTCATGCCCGAGGAAGAGCGCAAGAACACGGCGTATCACGAGTCGGGCCATGCGGTGGTTGCCAAACTGCTGCCCAAGACCGATCCGGTGCACAAGGTCACCATCATTCCGCGCGGACGGGCGCTGGGCGTGACCATGCAGTTGCCCGTGGAGGACCGCTACAGCATGGATAGGGACCGTTTGCTGTCCACCATCGCGGTGCTGTTCGGCGGGCGTATTGCAGAGGAAATTTTCATGCACCAGATGACCACCGGCGCCTCCAACGACTTTGAGCGCGCCACGGATCTGGCTCGTCGCATGGTGACCCAATGGGGGATGTCGGAAGAGCTCGGTCCCATGGTCTATGGCGAGAACGAGGGCGAGATCTTCCTTGGTCGTTCCGTCACCACGCACAAGAATGTGTCGGAGAACACCATGCAGAAGGTCGACCAGGAAATCCGCCGCATCATCGACGGCCAATATGCCCTGGCGCGCAAGCTGATCGAGGCAAATCGCGACAAGGTAGAAGCCATGACCGCTGCTCTTCTGGAGTGGGAAACCCTGGATGCCGACCAGCTGGACGACATCATGGCCGGACTGCCGCCGCGTCCGCCGAAGCAACAGGCGTCTTCGTCCGCACCTCCTCCGCACCAGGGCGGAGCTCCGGGGGCAGCAGAACCGGCAGCTGCCTGAGCGCTACTTCCCGCTGTTGCGGGAATGACTGTTTCACGCTTCTGACGGTTCAGTTCTCCGATGCCTGAATTCATCGTTGCCGGTCGCTTCCGCATTGCCCTGGACAGGCCGCTGATCATGGGTGTGGTGAACATCACACCTGATTCCTTTTCCGATGGCGGCCGCTATTTCAGCGTCGCCAATGCCATACGACATGCCCGGCTGCTGCTGGAGGAGGGTGCCGACATCCTCGATATTGGCGGCGAATCCAGCCGTCCCGGTGCCGGGGCGGTGAGTATCGACGAGGAAATCAGCCGCACCCTTCCCGTCATCGAGGCCTTGCAGGAGGCGGGAGTACCCTTGTCCATCGACACGGCCAAGCCTGCGGTCATGCGCGCAGCCATCGCGGCGGGCGCGAGCATGGTGAACGACATCGAGGCTTTGCAGGCGCCGGGAGCGCTGGAGGTCGTGGCGGCCAGCGATGTAGCGGTGTGCCTCATGCACATGCAGGGCCGTCCTCGCACCATGCAGCAGGCACCGCAGTATGGTGATGTCGTGGCTGAAGTTAGGACATTTCTGGCCGATAGGGCGGCCACCGCGATAGCGGCAGGGATTGCGCCGGAGCGTATCGTCCTGGACCCGGGCTTTGGCTTCGGCAAAACCGTGGAACACAATCTGGAGCTGCTGCGTCGCCTGAATGAATTCATCGCGCTCGATTATCCCTTGCTGGCGGGCTTGTCGCGCAAGTCCACGCTGGGGGCGATCACCGGGCGGGCGGTGGGCGACAGGCTGCATGCCAGCGTTGCGGCGGCATTGCTGGCGGCCGAGCGCGGTGCGGCCATCCTGCGCGTCCATGATGTCGCCGCCACCCGGGATGCGCTGGCGGTGCTGGCAGCGGTCGAGCGGTGAAGTCAGGCCTGGATTGATAAAATCAACTCATGACACGCAAATACTTTGGTACTGATGGGATTCGTGGCACGGTGGGCGAGGAGCCCATTACGCCGGAATTTGTCATGCGGCTGGGTTATGCCGCCGGCGAGACCTTCTCGGAAGCGGCCAGGCATCGCAAGGGCGACCGCCCGGCAGTGCTCATAGGCAAGGACACGCGCATCTCGGGCTATATGCTGGAAGCAGCGCTGGAAGCGGGCTTCGCCGCGGCTGGCGTGGATGTCATGCTGTCCGGACCGCTGCCCACGCCGGCCATCGCCTATCTGACCCGGGCGCTGCGCCTGCAGGCCGGCATCGTCATCAGCGCCTCGCATAATCCCTATCCGGACAACGGCATCAAGTTCTTCTCGGCCGATGGCAACAAGTTGCCTGACGAGCTGGAGGAGGAGATCGAGCGGCGCATGGAACAGCCCATGGGCTGCCGTCCGTCCAGGCAACTGGGCCGGGCGCGCCGCCTGGATGACGCGGCAGGCCGCTATATCGAATTCTGCAAGAGCACTTTCCCGTCCTCGCTGGACCTGCGCGGCCTGAAGATCGTGCTGGATTGCGCCCATGGCGCCGCGTATCACATCGCACCGCACGTGTTCCATGAACTGGGCGCCGATGTCGTCTCCATAGGGGTGAATCCGGACGGCTTCAACATCAACGACCTGTTCGGCGCGATGGCACCGCAGTCGTTGCAGATGGCGGTGAGCCAGCACAAGGCCGACCTGGGCATTGCCCTGGACGGCGATGCCGACCGTCTGCTCATGGTGGGCAGCGACGGCAAGCTCTTCGACGGCGACCAGTTGCTTTATGTCATTGCCCGCCACCGTCATCGCCGCAGCAAGCTGAAGGGCGTGGTTGGGACGCTCATGTCCAATCTGGCGCTGGAGCAGATGCTGGGGGCGCTGGGCATAGCCTTCGCGCGTGCCAAGGTGGGTGATCGTTACGTGCTGGAAATGCTCAGGGACAAGGGCTGGGAACTGGGCGGGGAGAATTCCGGCCACATCCTGTGCCTGGACAAGCACACCACTGGCGACGGCATCGTATCCGCGCTGCAGGTGCTCACCGCGGTGAGCGAATCGGGCAAGTCCCTTGGTGTGCTTGCCGGTGATCTCAAGCTGTTTCCCCAGAAGCTGATCAATGTGAAAGTGCAAAAGGGCTTTGACTGGCAGAAGAGCCCCGCCATCACCAAGGTCAAGCGCAGTGTCGAACACAGGCTGGGCGACAAGGGCCGGGTGTTGCTGCGTCCCTCGGGAACCGAGCCGGTGCTGCGGGTCATGGTGGAAGGGGAGAACGAAGCCAGGGTCCTGGAGGCGGCTGCCGAGATCGCCGCGGTGGTCAATTCCGAATCTGCCTGAAATTATTCCCCAGCATATTGCCCAAGTCATTGTTTTGACGGGTCAGGCTACCCTGATCAAGGCGCAGACTGTCACGTCCTTGTAACACAAGCTCCGTAGACTTCGGTTCAGCTTATGTTGACACCGAAAAGGAGCTCCAAATGAAATTCAAATTAAGCGTACTGGCCACCTCTGTTGCGGCCAGCTTTGCATTCAGTCCTGTAGCGTTGTCCCAGATCGTCAAGGTCGATGGATCCAGCACGGTTTTCCCTGTCACCGAAGCGGTGGCTGAGGATTTCCAGAAAGCCAAGAAGGGTGCTGTCAAGGTCACCGTCGGAATTTCCGGCACAGGTGGCGGCTTCAAGAAATTCTGCCGCGATGAAATCGACATCTCCAATGCCTCCCGCCCCATCCTGAAGCCCGAGATGGAGGACTGCAAGAAGGCCGGCATCCAATACATCGAGCTGCCCGTTGCGTTTGATGCCTTGACGGTGGTTGTTAACCCGAAGAACAATTTCCTGAACAGCGGCATTAGCGTCGCCGATCTGAAGAAAATGTGGGAGCCAGGCGCCCAGGGCAAGATCATGAACTGGAATCAGATCAACGCTTCGTTCCCGAATGCGCCTTTGAAGCTGTTCGGTGCCGGCTCTGACTCTGGAACCTTCGACTACTTTACCGAGGCAATAGTCGGAAAGGCCAAGGCTAGCCGGGGCGATTTCACTGCATCCGAAGACGACAATGTGCTGGTGCAGGGCGTCGCCCGCGACGTCAATGCAATCGGCTATTTTGGCTTCGCCTACTATGCGGAGAACAAGGACAAGTTAAAGGCGGTTTCCATCATCGAAAAAGCCGGCGGCAGGGCAATTCCTCCCTCCGAGGACACAGTGTTGAGCGGTCTGTACCAGCCGCTGTCCCGTCCGATCTTCATCTACGTGAATGTGAAGTCACTGTCCAAGCCCGAGGTGAAAGAGTTCGTTAGCTACTACCTGAGCCATGGGGCGAAGTTGGCCAAGGAAGTGAAGTACGTGCCGCTTCCGGCCAAGAGCTACACCCTCGGCATGGAGCGCGTGTCCAAACAGTTGAAAGGAACCGTGTTCAACGGCCACGCCGATGTCGGCGTCAAGATTGACGATCTCTTCTCCCGTCCGCTGTCGATGTAATTGCACTGCCCCGGGGCCGCGCCCCGGGGTTGTCCTTCTGACATAATTCCGGTTCCCCATTCCATGTCTGCTGTCATGCAAGGTATCTCCGGCGTGCCGATGACCGATGTTGCGGTGACCAGCAAGCGCCTGGCAAAACGGCGGTCGCGGAATATTCGCGAACGCATCATCGAGTCGATTCTGTTTCTGGCTGCACTGGTGTCGGTATTTACCACCTGCGCCATCGTCTACATCCTGGTCAAGGAATCGG